>SLJM01000038.1 GCA_007135085.1 Myxococcales bacterium | reverse complement strand
GAGGGGTTCTCGAGATCGACAACAATCAAGGCCTGGAGAGCATCGAAGGCCTTCAGAATATCTCCGATCCGGGGAATGACTCGGTTTTGATCACCAGGAATAGTGATCTGCAAAACCTCTCGGGTCTGGAAGATCTCACCGTCGCAGAACAAGACCTGCGGATTTCTTCCAATCACGCTCTCGAAGATCTCCAGGGGCTGTCCAACCTCGTATCGGTGAACGGAATGCATGACGGATTTCGCCTCTCGAACAACTCCAGCCTCGAAAGTCTGGCGGGCCTTGAAAATCTGGAGTCTGTCGGCTGGGATTTCTATATCGGCGATCATCAGAGCCTTCAGAGTGTCACCGAGATGGAGAGTCTGGCCAGTATCGGCGGCTCGCTAATGATCTGGAGCAATTCGGTGCTTCCCACATGTAACGCCGAAGCTCTGCGCGATATGGTCGGGATCGAGAATATCGGGGGAAACGCAAGTATCTGGGGCAATGATGACGAGGGGATCTGTTCCCTTTAGATCGGAATAGCCGTCAACCAGTTATAGAAAAAGCACGACACTGATCTACAGAAGTAGGAAATCCTTCGAGTTCAAGTGGTCGGCAGTATGAGCGAAGGTAGTAAGAGGTATGCGTCAGGCCCAGAAGAAACCCCGCTTTTTCTTGTCGTTGACCCGGAAGATTGCGTTTTTGTTGGCCCTGGCCTTCTTCGTCACGTCAGGGGCGACCTTCGTATTCTGGCTTTTTTTGTCGCATACCGGGGGACTTCCGCAGAAAGATGTCATCAAGACCTATCGCGAGGGTACGGACAGGCTCCGTGCCAGGATGTAGTGGCTGATGGTCGGCGCAGCTCTGGTCAACCTGTTGTTGTTGATCATCCACGCTCCGGCGGGAATCGTCGTCCACCGCCGCGGAGAGATAGTCTTCGGAAACCCCGAGCTATGCCGGATCTTGAATATTGACGACATCGACGAGATCCCCGGTCGAGATATCCTGTACCTCTTCCACCGAGATGATCGCGAAGAGGCAAGCTCGATCAATGCTCGCGCGAGCTGCCCAGGGAGCACGCCGAGCGCTATCAAAATATCCTGCTTCCGCTCCAAGATGCACTCAACGACGTTCGTCTGGGCGGAGAGCGCATCCGCGAAATCGTCAAGCAACTCCAGCAATTCGCCTGCTACGAAAAGAGCCCAACCGAGCCGGTGGACGTGAAGAGAGCGTTGGAATCGGCGAAGGAGAGGCCGAACACAATATGATTACCGCCCGCCTCGCCGGCGAAGACGGCCAGGTGATCGTCGAGGTTTCCGACACCGGTCGGGGCAAAAGCCACCGGAAAGGCTCTTACGGGAGAACTCCGAGCCCACCGACCGCAGCCGGCGCGTCGCCGTCGTCGACGACGAACCGGAGGTGGGCAAGGTTATTCAACGGACCTTGAGCAGACACCACGGTGAGAGTGGAGACCGCCACAGGCATGGTCATTGGGATTTTAGAGTCTCTGCGTTTTCCGGCCAGCCGATGAAGAGAGACTTCAAGATGAAAGCGCTGACGATGGCGAAGAACAGCGGGATCAAAAGGATCCACCACATCGAGAGCTGGCCGACCAGCCCGGAGGCGTGAGCGCCACCGACGACTCCATCCAGACATAAAAAGATCAGGAAGCCACCGGCTACCAGACCATATCGTCGCGTCCCGACTCCCAGCAGTACCAGCGCTCTCGCCGCAGTGTGGACAGGGATCGTGAGGAACCGCTCTGTAGGAGGGAGGAGCCAGTACAGGGGGGTCCGCTCGTAAGGGGCTTCCAGACTCTCGCTGACCACCTCAGTTCCCGGAACTCCGGCTAGATATACCGCCACGGCGAGGATTACAATTGAGCCCAGAGTGAGCGCCTCGATGGCCCCGGCTCCAATTCCGATTCCGATTCCACGCCGACGGTTGGTGCTCAATGACTTCCAGATAAGGGCGGCCAGAAGAGTCAGGCCGATTTCAAAGAGGGAGGAAATCAGGCCCACATACAATCCGATGAAGAAGATCTCCAGCGCTCTGGGGAAGGTCTCTCCCAGCAGGGAATACACTGAAGGGGCGACGGTCAGTTGAAAGGGAATCTTGCCCATGACGGCGATCATCCAGAGGGCGCCGCCGATGAAAAACCAGCGATATCGAAGTTGGGTTTTCACCCTCCACCAGGTCATGAAACCCAGGCCGACGGCACACATCAAAATTCCGGCGATCAGTTGGAGGTGTACCAGATCCATCAGCGCTCCGGGTTGATTCTCAATATCAAGCAAAGTGTATTGCAATACGAGATCATCGGTAGCTTACCGATTTAACACCGATCGGACAGTGTCTACAGCGACAGCTTGACCGGAGATCGGCAAGCTCGGAGGATGGTCGCCAGCAATGAACGGTCCACTATGCGCAACAGGCTCTTGGTCAATATTGTTGGAAGCCATGACACCATCTCTGCATATTCCATTAGAAGAATACGATCGGTATTGAGTTGGGGTGACCGAACTCCGCACCTGATCGACATTGGACCGCGGCCAGCTCGGTTTTTGGTGCGAGTTTTTGGGACGGTCAGCTTTTGGGTCGTTTGGCCACCCCTTGACTGGTAGTTACAGGATCTTATCTGTTCAAGTGGGCATTTGAATACCCGCGTCTGTTTTTGATTTTCCCGTGGGTGGAGGAGCCTATGCAGCAAGAGGTCGGGCGGGCAGTGGTCATCGACAAAAGGAGCAGAAATGAGCGATGAGATTCGAGCAATTTCGGGAAGTCATCTCGCCGTGGAAGAGGCGATGGAGTCGTTGATCTCCGTCGCGCGACGGATCAGACAAGAGGAGGACGTCAATAAAAGGGATCGCAAAGATTTGCTTCGACAGACGGGGCAGTTGGCCGAAGCACTTGAAGAGCATGTCGAGATGGGACACTCGAGAGTCGACGAGGTGAGCAAAGCTATTCTGGGAGAAAGGCCCTGCGAGGTCGAGGACCTCGACGCTGGATCGAAACGGTTTTTACGTCAGGTTCACGAGCTCCAGACTCTGGTGAAGACGTTGAAGCCAGGCGAATCGGTCCACTCGCCGCCCTGGCAACAATTCGAGACGCTCTTGCAGCAGTCGGTGGAGACCCTGGATCGCTGCAGTGACCAGGAGTGGGATTTTTATACTCGCTATGGGTCAGTGCTATTTCCCGCCGGCACGGCGAGTGAGTAGTTTTCGACGTTTTTAGAGGCGACCAATAAGGCCATCTCCCCTCAGGGATACCGCCGGTGGCGACGGTCTTCGCCAGGCCATTGGGTAAAGGAAATCGTCTTTTGAACCCACCACAGCGAGCGAAGTCATGACAGAGCAGAGGACCAATCGCACTTTTAAAGACGCCGTCTACGAGCACCTGGCCACGGTGGGCAAGGCGCTGTCCAGCAGCACCCGTCTGGAGATCCTGGAGGTGCTCTCCCAGGCGCCGCGCACGGTGGAGGCCATCGCCGGGCAGGTCGATCAATCGGTGGCCAATACCTCCCATCATCTGCAGGCGCTAAAAAAAGCCCGCCTGGTTACCAGCACACGGGATGGACTCTACGTCATCTATTCACTGAGCGGCGATGACGTGGCGGCGTTGTTGGGACAGCTCAACGAGGTGGCCCGCCGGCATATCGCCGATCTGGAGCAGCTCTCCCAGGAGTTCTTCGACGCCCGTGAGGGGTTGGAGGCCATCGACAAGAAGACGCTTTTGGAGCGACTTCGACACGACGAGGTGGTGCTCATCGACGTGCGCCCCGAGGAGGAATACGACACCGGCCACCTGCCCGGTGCTGTCTCTGTCCCAGTGAATTCCCTGGAGGCCCGGATGGCCGACCTTCCACGAGAGCGGACCATCGTCGCCTATTGTCGCGGTCCCTATTGCGCGCTTTCGGCCCAGGCGGTCAAGCGCCTGCGCGAAGAGGGCTTTGACGTCTACCGCTCGGACGTCACCGTGAGTACCTGGAGCGACGAGATGGCCACCCCTTGACTGGTTGTTCTCGGTTCTTCTCTGTTCAGGTGGGAAGACAACCAACAGAGCGTCGACCTCTGAACCAAGAGAGACGAGATGAGAAGTGAGAGTCGGGCAATTCGCATCGGTCGCTACGTGATGGCAGCGGTGGCCGTCGTCTTCGGATTGATGACCCTGCGAGAGGGTGGGGCCGTTCTTTTCGGTAGTGACGGGGCCCGTCAGGCAGCCGGTGATTACGTCGGATTTGTGGTGTGGTTCAATTTCCTCGCCGGCTTCGCCTATGTCGTCGCCGGGCTTGGTTTTGCCCTTCGATGGAAATGGAGCCGATGGTTGGCCGTCGTGATCGCCGCCGGTTCGGCCATCGTCTTTGGGATCTTTGCTCTGCACATCATGCAAGGTGGGGCCTACGAGACTCGAACCGTCGCCGCCATGACGTTTCGCACCTTGTTGTGGGCAGCGCTGGCTGGTGGCGCCTTCTTCTTGGCGCGGACTCCGCGGTCGCCCCGGGGTATTCGCCCCACCGGAGAACCGGAAGGGGCGAATACACCGTCGAGGGTTTAGTAGATCTCGTGGGCCGTATTGAAGACGTTGAATTTACCCGTCGGGGAGGGCAGGCCGGTGAAGCGGTGCT
>SLJM01000483.1 GCA_007135085.1 Myxococcales bacterium | reverse complement strand
AGGCGACGGAAGCGCCCCCTGGCAGGCGGCCTACAATCTGGCCAGCCAATTCTTAAAGCGCCTCCACGACGAGGAATATATCGAGCTCACCCTCGACAGCCGCCTGGTCCGCGACCGGCTCATCGAACGGTTGACCAAGACGGTCATCGAAAACCCGATCTCCAACGACACCCAGCTCGTCGCCCACTGGCTCGACAACCTGATGGAAGCTCCCGAGATCGTCGACGTCTTCGCCACGGACGACATGCTCATCGACGCCTTCCGACAGGCCATGGAACTGAGCATGTCCGACGACGACGACTGAGCTGGCGTCGACGGCCGAAAAATTTCGATTCAATTTCCCCCTTGAGACATAGGCCAAGGTGTGTAGCCTTTGGCCGCGTTGTAATCGCTGTTACCTGTCCTTCATACGAGATGTATGCCCATGACTGATCAACCGACGATTATCTACACCAAGACCGACGAAGCCCCGGCGCTGGCCACCAAATCCTTTCTGCCCATCATCGAGGCCTTCGCCGCTCCGGCGGGCGTCGAGGTGGAGACCCGCGATATCTCGTTGGCCGGCCGAATCCTGGCGGTCTTCCCCGACTATTTGAGCGACGAACAGCGCCAGAGCGACGACCTGGCCTATCTGGGCGAATTGGCCAATACACCGGAGGCCAATATCATCAAATTGCCCAATATCTCGGCCTCCATCCCCCAGCTCAAAGCGGCGATCGCCGAGCTTCAGGCTCAGGGCTATGACCTTCCCGACTATCCGGAAGAGCCCAAAAATGAGGACGAAGAAAAGATCCAGGCTCGCTACGACAAGGTCAAAGGCAGCGCCGTCAACCCCGTGCTTCGCGAGGGCAACTCCGACCGACGCGTCCCCAGGGCGGTAAAAGAGTACGCCCGCCAGAACCCGCCGCCCATGGGCGATTGGGACAGCACCAACAAGGCCCACGTGGGCACCATGAGCGAAGGCGACTTCCGCTCCACTGAGACCTCGGTCACCGTCGATAAGGCCCAGACCGTGGCCATCGTCCATATCAGCGACGACGGCACCAAGACGCCCCTCAAAGAAGAGCTCGAGCTCCTCGACGGAGAGGTCATCGACGCGGCGGTGATGCGAAAGAAAGCGCTCGTCGAATTCTTGAACGAACAGATCGACGAGGCCCGCGAGCAGGGCGTGCTCTTCTCGCTTCATATGAAGGCGACGATGATGAAGGTCTCCGACCCCATCATCTTCGGCCACGCCGTGGAGGCCTATTTCAGCGACCTCTTCGACAAGCACGGCGACACCTTCAAGAGCCTGGGCGTCGACCTGCGAAACGGCTTCGGCGATCTCGAAGGCCGCCTCGGCGAGCTCGACGACGATAAGCGCGAAGAGATCGAAGCCGATATCCAGGCCGTCTACGAGAAGGGCCCGGGCCTGGCCATGGTCAACTCCGACAAGGGTATCACCAACCTCCACGTGCCCAGCGACATCATCATCGACGCCTCCATGCCGGTGATCATGCGCGACTCGGGACAGATGTGGAACGCCGAGGGCAAACAACAACAGGCCAAGGCGGTCATCCCCGACAGCAGCTACGCGCCGATCTACCAGGAGATCATCGACTTCTATAAGGAGCACGGCGCCCTGGACCCCACCACCATGGGGAGCGTCCCCAACGTGGGGCTCATGGCCAAAAAGGCCGAGGAATACGGCTCTCACGACAAGACCTTCGAGATCGCAGACGCCGGCGAGGTCCAGGTACTTGGCGAAAATGGCGAGATCCTCATCAAGCACGACGTCGAGCCCGGCGATATCTGGCGCATGTGCCAGACCAAAGACGCCCCGATCCGAGACTGGGTCAAATTGGCGGTCAACCGCGCCCGCGCCACCGGCGACCCCGCCGTCTTCTGGCTCGACGAAGACCGACCCCACGACGCCCAGCTACTGGCCAAGGTCGACGTCTACCTCAAAGAGCACGACACGGACGAGCTCGAGATCCACATCAAGCCCCCCGTCGAGGCCATGCGCTTTTCTCTGGAGCGCATGAAAGAGGGACAGAATACGATCTCTGTGACGGGCAACGTCCTTCGCGACTACCTGACCGACTTGTTTCCCATCCTCGAGGTGGGCACCAGCGCCCGGATGCTCTCCATCGTCCCCCTGATGAACGGCGGCGGTTTGTTTGAGACCGGCGCCGGCGGCTCGGCCCCCAAGCACGTCCAGCAATTTACGAAGGAAAATTACCTTCGCTGGGATTCCCTTGGTGAATTTATGGCCCTCACCGCTTCCTTCGAGCACCTGGCCGAACAATTCGGCGTCGAGCGGGCCCAGGTCCTCTCCGACGGCCTCGACAAAGCGGCCACCAAATACCTGCTCACCAATAAGTCGCCCGCCCGACGCCTGGGCAAGATCGACAACCGGGGCGGCCACTTCTACCTGGCTCTGTACTGGGCGGAAGCCCTGGCCGAGCAGGACGTCGACAAAGAGCTCAAAGAGCGCTTCGCCGCCGCCGCCGAGAAGCTGCGGGCCAACGAAGACAAGATCAACGAAGAGCTCATCGGCGCGCAGGGTGACCCCGTCGACATGAAGGGCTACTACAAGCCCGACGACGCGATCACCGCCGACAAAATGCGACCCAGCGCCACCCTCAACGAGATTATCGATAATATCTGATAATCAACGGTGAACCTGTGAGAAAAGACCCCGGCTATTAGAGATGGCCGGGGTTTTCTCGTTCACGATAAAATATGCTACAATTCCCCCTTCTCAATGCAGGCTAATTGCTGTTGTCCCAACAAATTTGATCAGGCAAATCTGTGAACCTCTCGAAACTCTCGACCCGACGCGGTCTCACCCTCTTTGTCATGACCGCCCTGGTCGCCCTGCTGTCCACTGGCTGTTGGGACTCCACGCCGGCCGTCGAAAACGACAACACCCCCTCCGACAATAATATCATCGGTGGCGGAGGCATCGCCGACGACCTGCTGGACCGGGACTTCGAGGTCTTGCTCACCGAGCCCTTCTGCGACGTCTGCAACGACGACGACCGGGCTTATCTGCGGGCCAACTCGCCGATCGTCGCCCGCGTTATCGAGCTCATCGACGACGCCGAGAAGACCATCGACGTCGGGCAATTTACGTTCAGCGATCGAGATATTGAGGCCGCTCTCGTGCGGGCTCATGAGCGCGGCGTCGACGTGCGGATCGCCATCGACGCCGGCCAGGATCGGGACGGCTCAGTGACCAGACGACTCGCCGACGCCGGATTGAACGTGCGTTTCGTGCGCGGCGCCCAGGTGGGCAACCAGGACCGCTACGGCCTGATGCACTCAAAATTCATGATCGTCGACCACGAGATTTTGCTCACGGGCAGCAATAATTGGTCCTCTACGGGGACGTCGACGAACGAGGAAAATACGATCATCATGAGCTCCGTCTCTCAAGACGGGCTCATCCACGCCTTCCGCTGCCACTTCGAGGCAGCCTGGGCTCAGGCGCCGGAGGATAGCTCCCAGTGCTCCACCGCCGACGCTCGCTTTTCGCCTGGCATCGACGGCCGAAACCTGGTGCGCGACGGAATCAATGAGGCCCACCGCTCCATCGACGTCTTGATGCACCACCTTCTCTTCGACAGCCTGGTCCGCGACCTGGCCGACGCCGCCGAGCGCGGCGTTCAGGTTCGGGTCGTGCTCAACGCCGAAGATCGCGAGACCTACGAGGGAGGCCACTGGGACCGGCTCGTAGAGGCCGGCGGCCAGCTTCGCTTCAAGCAAAATAACCCCGATATCTTCCAGTATATGCACCACAAATTGGCCATCGTAGACGGCCAGACCCTGTACCACGGCTCGGGCAATTGGTCGGGCAGCGGCTTCTTTAATAACTACGAATTTTATGTGCGCTATCGCCAACACGAAGTGGTCGAGCCCTTTATCGGCCTCTTCGAGCGCCTCTGGGATTGGTCGCTCAGCCCGACCTCCCTGGACACCGGCTTGAGCGCCGCGCGCCAGCATTTCGCCGACTATAATATCTACTTCGGCAACCTCCACGCCCATATCGAAAAGCAGGGCGACGACGGCAAATTCTGGGACGACGGAGAGCTCCTCCGCCGCGAGGGCTACGACGGCGACCTCTACAGCGTCGCCGACGAACTCGCCGGAGAGCACCCGGCGCGCCACGCCTTCGAATATGCCCGCGACCGGGGCCGAATGGACTATATGGCCATCTCCCCGCACGTCGTCGATTTTCGAGAAGACGACGCCCCGACCCACCCAAATCTGACCGTCGAGGGCTTCGCCGATATCGTGTCCATCTCGCGACAGGTCACGGCTGAATCAGAGGGCACCTTCGTGGCCATCCCCGCCGCCGAGTGGAATACCAACTCCGAGGGCAACCACGTCAATATCTTCGGCACCGACACCCTGGTCAAAGTGGAGCGCGGCCGCTTCGACACCCTCTTCGACGAGTGGTTGCCCCAGCGCGTACGCGATGGCGAGCGGCCGCTCATCCAATTCAACCATCCCCGCACCTTTCGCCAGAACGAGGAGTCCCTGTCGGGAAGCTGGGATCAGATCTACGGCGTAAATCTTCAAGAAATCCCCAACGACTCCGAGCGAGCCCGCAAATTCAACGACTTCGGGCT
>SLJM01000448.1 GCA_007135085.1 Myxococcales bacterium | reverse complement strand
GGAGATCCCGTCACCGATCTGGAGATAAGCGAACTCGAATTTCTGGAGGATGGCGAACCTGTCGGAGAGGGCGAAGCGCTGCGGCAGATGCCGCGTGACGTCTTTCGGCATTATGTGACGGTCATCGTCGACGGCTCGCCACAGGCCGCCGAGCAAGGCGACGTGATAAGCGGGGCAGTTCAGGATTTCGTTCAACTCCTGATGGGACCCGATGGCTCGGGAGCTCATATGGGGCTGGAGGTCTTGCTTGGCTCCGAGGACCGGGCGCTTCGCCAGTTGCCGATCCTCGGCAGGGAGCTCGTAGTGCAGCAGGCCGGGTCCCTCTTTGAGGGCGATCACACCTGGGAGGCCGCCGATCTCGATTCGGCGATCCCGGCGTCGATCTCGGAGCTCCAGGCTCACCTGGAGCAGGTTCATCACCGCAATCAGGCGGGAGTGGTCCCCGTGGGGCACCTTATCGTCATCTCCATTACCGACGGGGAGCTATCGGCGCAGACCGAAGAATTTATCGACGCTCACGCCGTGGGCGGTACGACGTTGCCGCAGAAGCCGGCCATCAATACCTGGCCCGTTCTTATCGGCGACGCCGACGAACTCGCCGGGGCCTTCGAAGAAGTGGTCGCCGGAATCGCCGCCCACACCCAGGGCTCCTACGTCTTCGCCTATTGCTCGGAGAGCAGAGGCGGAGCGGCCGATCTGGTGGTCTCCCATCTGGGCGCCGACTCCCCGGCGGTGACCTTTGCCATCGACGCCTCCGAGTTCGAGGATGGCTGCTCCGCCGAATTATTCGACTCCAGTTGTGACGATCGCCAATGCGGCGGACTACATTGCGGCGGCTGCTCGGACTCCACCGAGATCTGCGGCGATGCCGATCTTGGCGAATGCCTCGATTATTGCCATTACGCCGTGGCCTGCGAGGGTCAGCTCATCGAGACCGACCTGGGCCATGAGCTGGAATGCGATCTGGGGCCGGACGTCACCACCTGCGACGACCAATGCATCGACCTCGCCGAAGACGAAGATCACTGCGGCCAATGCGGCAACGCCTGCACCGCCCCGGACAGCGTCTGCGTCAACGGCACCTGTCGATGTCCCGACGGCAGCTACGATTGCGGCGGCGAGTGCGTCAACCTCCTGACCGATGTCGACCATTGCGGGGCCTGCGGAAACGTCTGCCCCGACGGCATCAGCTGCGAAGACGCCATCTGCCCCTGCGGCGGCGGCCAGCGGGCCTGCGACGGCGTCTGTGTGAGTACGTCGACCAATATCGACCACTGCGGCGAATGCGGCAACGCCTGCGAGGGCTACGACCTCTGCGATGGGGGCACCTGCCTTTGCGAGGCGGGCCGCGACTTCTGCGACGATAGCTGCCTCGACGTCCTGGACAACGACGAGCATTGCGGTGAATGCGACAACGCCTGCGACGCCGATCAATTCTGCGACGGCGGCGCCTGCGCCTGCGTCGATGACGGCGAAAAAGCCTGCGGCGACGACGGCCAATGCATCGACGTCATGGCCAACGACGATCACTGCGGCGATTGCGGCAACGCCTGCGGCGACGGCCGAAGCTGCGTGGAGGGCCAGTGCATCTGCGACGGCGACGACGAGCTATGGTGCGCCCAGGATTGTGTGGACGTCATGACCAGCGACGACCACTGCGGCGACTGCGACGCCTCCTGCGGCGACGATGCCTCCTGCAGCGGCGGCGAGTGCCTCTGCGATGAGGGGACCCTCGATTTTTGCGACGGCCAATGCGTGGACACCTCGGAGAATATCGAGCATTGCGGCGACTGCGGCGTCCCCTGCCCGACCGGCCAGGTCTGCACTGAGGGCATCTGTGCCGTGGAGAACGTCAACGACGATCGACAGGTCACCACCGGCCAACATCACACGTGTATGCTCGACTTCGACGGCACGGCCATCTGCTGGGGCCGCGACGATGACAATCAGGCCACAACCCCCTGGTCGACCTTCGTCCAATTGAGCGCTGGCGAGCGATATAATTGCGGAGTGCGCCCCGACGCTCTCGTCTTTTGCTGGGGCCGTAATATCTCCGACTCAGCCGTCGCCCCAGCCGGTTATTTTCAACAGGTCTCAGCGGGCTGGAACCACACCTGCGGGGTCAGGGAAAACGAGGAGCTTCATTGTTGGGGGAGCAACCAGGACGACAAAGCCGACCCGCCCTCCGGCGAGTTTCTGCAGGTCGGCGTCAACTACAATCACTCCTGTGCGGTAGCCACCGATGGCTCCATCGAATGCTGGGGCAACGATAATTTCGACAAGACCGACCCCCCGGCCGGTTCATTCGAGAAGTTAAGCGTCGGATTCCACCACAACTGCGCCCTGGCCACAGACGGCTCCATCGAGTGTTGGGGCAATAATAGCAATGGCGAGACCGACGCTCCCACATCGGGGACATTTATCGATGTCGGCGCCGGCGGCAACCATAGCTGCGCCATCGAAGACGATCAGTCCATCCATTGCTGGGGCAATAATGATAACGGCCAGACCGACGCCCCCACGTCGGGGAGCTTCAAGTCGATCAGCGCCGGAATGTATTATACCTGCGCCGTCGACACCTCCGACGACGTCCATTGCTGGGGCGCCGACGATTACGGTCAGTCCACGGTTCCCGACGGCCTCTAGTCCTCACTCACGACTGATGGCGTTTTTTAGCCCCTCCTCGACAGTGGGGCTTTCGAACTCAAATCCAGCATCGAGGAGGCGGGCAGGTCGCACGCGCTGGCTGAATAGCAATAGCTCTTCGGCCATCTCCGAGCCCAGGCGAACCTTGAGAGCCCACTCCGGCACGGGCACCGCCGAGGGGCGATTCATGACATCTCCCAATACGTCGGCGAATTTCTTATTTCGCACCGGATCTGGGGACACCACGTTGACCGGCCCCTCGATGTCGTCATTTTCGATGATGAACAAGATCGCTCGGATCACGTCTTGAAGATCGACCCAGCTAAAGAATTGCTCCCCACTTCCCAGGCGCCCGCCGAGGCATAATTTAAAGGGGGTGATCATCCTCGCCAGGGCCCCGCCCTCAGTGGATAAGATCGGGGCGAAGCGCGTATTGACCACTCGGCATACCGGTCGCGCCGGATCGCAGGCCGCCTCCCACTGCCTGCAGACCTCGGCCATAAAACCCTCGCCGGGCTCGCTATCCTCGTCGAGCCATTCCTCGCCGCCGTCGCCGTAATAACCGATCGCCGAAGCGCAGACGAACACCGACGGCGGGTCTTTCATGGCGGCGATGGACTTTGCGATGAGCCCGGTGCCGACGATCCGGCTCTCTCGAATCATTCGCTTCCTCGCTTCAGTCCAGCGTTTCTTGCCGATATTTGTGCCGGCCAGATGAACCACGGCGTCCACGTCGGCCAGGGCCTCCACGTCGAGGGCTTCCTTTTCGATCGACCAGTAGATCCCCTCTTTGTCGGGATTACGGACCAGCGGCACCGGCTCGTGACCTCGCTGGGCGACGAATTCACAAAAAGCAGACCCCACAAGACCGGTGGCACCAGAAACGGCGATTCGCATGGCACGAAACTCGACGGATTTCGGGAAAAAATTAGCGAAAGTATTTGCGGACTGGCAGTCCGCGCTCCATGGCGCTTCATGGCGCTTCATGGCGTCATAGGAGACTACGCCCGATGGCATCATAGGCACGAACCTGGGCCTGGCGAGCCGGGGATTTGCGGTAATCCCAGGGAAAGAGGGTCCAGATCATCAGGTCTCGGTGGTGGCCCTCGGCCGTCGATCGCCGTCGCCGAAGGGTGGCCTCATGTTGAAAGCCCAATTTTTCGGGGATCGCCCGGCTGGCCACGTTTCGCGGCGGGCAATGGATCTCGACGCGCTCCACGTCGTCGACCTCGAAGGCCACGCGCACCAGAGCGGCTGTCATTTCGCTGGCCAGCCCCTTCCCGGTGAGGTCACGGTGGATCCAGTAGGCGAGTTCCCGGGCGCGGCGGCCCACCCGGGTCTGGAGCCCGGCGGCGCCGATCAGCCGCGACTCTTCGGGATCAAAGATGCCGTAGACGAAATCTCGGCCCTGGTCGAAATAGCTTCGCAACTGCCGCAGCCGCTCGACGCGCTCGTCCAGGCTGCGCGGTTCGTGGCGAGTCCAGGACATCCAGGGACGCAGATGACTCAGATTCTCGTCGATGGTCTCACAGAACATCTCTGCGTCGTCGGGATTGAGACATCGCGCCAGCAGGCGCGGTGTCTCAATTCGATAAGCCGGTCCACACTTGCTTTGCGACATGACTGCCCCCTACTTCGTAGACTTCACCGTTAAAATATACGGGCGAGGTGGGGGCGGTCAATTTGGTGGGGGTCTTCGATAGTATTGGTAGGTCTGCGCAAACCTCCCAATCACAACTGATACGCACACACCACACCCTCAACCAACCCCGACGCGTTGTCGGGGTTGCAGTCCTGGACCGGCGAGCCGTCGGCGCCGTCGTCGTTGGCGACGATCATAAAGTCGAGCTCCTGGTTCAGCTGGCCCACGGTGATCTCGTAGACGAAGTCGACGGTGACCAGGCCGCCCGGCGGGATCGGCGCGCCCACCGGTCGCGTCTCCACCAGTTGGCCCGCGCCGTCGGCGCCGAGCAGAT
>SLJM01000027.1 GCA_007135085.1 Myxococcales bacterium | reverse complement strand
TCGGATATTTATCGGCCAGATATTCGGGCAGCGCCGTCGGCGACTCCTCGCATCCCTCACAACCGTCGGGGATTGTCAGACCCCAATTATCCTTCCACTTCGTCCATCGGTTGTCGCGAAGCTCCAGCCAGGGAGAGGCGTCGGTATAGACGTGCATCTCCGCGTCGGGATAGGCCTCACGGAAGCGATCGAAATTCCAGCTCACCCCGTAGCCGCCGGCGCTAATGCCGACGAGCCACACCCGCTCCACATCCGGGAAGAGTTCGGTGAGCACCCGCAGATATTCGTCGATATTTCGCGCCCCCTGATGGTGGATCAGCTCCCCGCCGGCCAGCCCGTCGTAGGCGGTCATGGTGCGCCCCGTGTGGAGATCGCCCGTGCAATAGGGCACGAAGGCGTAGGTGGCATCGGGGAGGGGGTTGACCTTGTCGGTGCGATTCATAAAACCGCCCTCCACAAGCGCGTGGAGCTCGATGCCCAGCTGACGAAGGCCGTAGGTGACGTTGAGGTTGGCCGCGGTCTTGAAAAAGGTACAGCTCGCCACGTCCCAGCAAGCCCCGCCGCCGCTTAGATAGATCACCAATTCGTCGCGGTCTTCCCCCACATTCAGGCCCAGCCCGGAGGAAGACCCGTTGGCGCAGGTCGTGTCTTCGAGCTCCATATAATACCAGGCGCCAGCCTCACTCTTGTCGAGGCCGTCCCATGGACCGACCTCCACCTCCCCGGTGGGAATCAGGCCCATCCCCGGCGGGTTGATGCACCCTCCCAGGGCCAATACTGCCGCGGCGACAACGCCCAACCGCCACCTGTTCAACCTCGCCATAATCGACCTCTTCTTCATATGCATGCCCTACTGCTGCAGGACCAGCCGTGCTGATACGGGAGCGTGATCGGATAACTTCATGGTCGCCATCCCGCCGCGCTCGCTGTCCTGATGGGTCATGGCCGAGCCCTCTTCAAATATGACGTTCGTAAATAGATAGTCCAGCTTCCGGCTCCAAAAATGTGACCCCGACGTGGAATGAGTAAAATGGGGGGCGCTGTCGCTCTGATAGAGCTCCAGCTCCACCGCCGGCCGGTAGCTATCGTAGAGGGCCTCCAGGCAATCCTCTTCGCCTCGATAATCGCTGGCGTCGTAGTCGTCGGCCCCGGTGCGCACCACGTCGGCGAAGCCGTGGAGTTGGCTGGTGCCCGGCGGCAGGGAGTTGAGATCTCCGCCGCCCACGAAAACCCCTCCCGCGGCGTCGATACGATCAAGCTCGGACTTAAATAGAGCTATCTGCTGGCGCTTGGTCTCGCCCGTAGAAAATGCCTCGGTATGGGTGTTGACCACATGGATATCTGCGCCGCCGGGCAGGTTGACCTTGGCGCTGAGCACGGCCCGCTTGAGATAGAAATAACGGGTCAATCGATCCTGGGTCTTCATCTGGGGAAGCGCCAGGCGCTGGGCATCGCCGATGGGAAATTTCGACATCACGGCGATCCCCATATCCACCTTTCCCAGCCCCCGGGTGGGGACGAGATCGGAACGCCACTGGGAGGCATAGGCGCCGTAGTTGAGCCTGGTGCGGTCCAACAACCACTGCATCTGGTCGATATGGGCCACCCGCTTGGAGTCCACGTCGACCTCCTGGAGCAGCAGGATATCGGGATCGACCTGGTTGATCTTGGCCGCCAGCCCCTCCAGATGGGCGATCACCTCCCAGTCGCGCAGAATCACCCGGTCGCCGTGGCCGTCGAACCAGAAGTCCACCCGGCCCCCGGCGAATTTGATATTCCAGGTCATCACCAGCAGCGAGCGCCGCGGCGGGCGCACCCGTCGCTTGCGCCGAGCCTCGTAATACTGGGCGGGCTCGATCTCTTTGAAATGAGTGTTGAACGGATCGAGGGCATAGAGCGGCGCCGCCGCCAGATCGGCTACCTGCTTTTCGTCGAGCCACTCCACGACGCGGCGAATATCGAGTTTTTTTCGCATAGATTTCATTCGCTCAATACACTCAATAAACATCAGGGCTCATACTAACACCGTCGTCGCCGACCAAAAAGAAGACGACCGCTTCTCCTGCCATCAATGAAGCAGGGGAAGCGGCCGCCGTAGATCAACTATGGCCTATCAGATCAGCTCATTCTTCACACTGACCGGCGCTCAATCCCTCGAAGGGATGGTAGACATAGGCTTCTTCATCACCGGACTCGTCGCCTTCGCCGACGCCGCCGGAATTGCCGTCGTCACCCTGGTCGTCAGCAGGGGGCTCGACGAGGAAGGGCTCCTCCTCGATGAGGCACATCCCGGCCTCCACCACGGCGCCGTGCTCCGTATTTTGAGACAGCAGGGAGAGCTCACCGCTGAGCACCTCGACGCCGAAGTCGCCGAAGAGAAGGGCCGGAGCGTCGCCGGAGAGGATGATATTGAGGACTTCGTCGAGCATCCACTCGTCGAAGTCGTCGTAGAACTCGGCCACCCTGTGGAATTGGGTCTCGATCTCGACCTCGAAGCCCGGCTCGAAGACGGCCTCCAGGCCCTCGTCCTGAAGCTGCATGAGGGCGTCGAAGGCACCGTTGAGCGCCGAGCTCAGATCGATGCGAAGCACCTCTTCCCCTTCAATGGCCACCGTGGTGGGCCCGCCGCCGAGGCTGACGTTGCTCCACTGCAGGGTCTCCTGTGCGGGATCGAAGGTGGCCGTGGCGCTCAGGCCCGACAGATCGAGCTCAAACTCCACCGGATCTTGATCTTCACCATCGTCGCCGTCGAAATTGCCGTCATCGTCTCCGGGCTCACCGTCGTCTTCACCGGGCACCGGCGGCTCATCATCGGGAATCATCGGCGGCTCCTCGAGGTGACCGCCCATCTCGCCGCGCAGGTAGACCGCGCCCAGCGACAGCGCACCTTCGAGAGTCTCCGCCGCGGCGTCAAAGCCCATGGACCAGATCTGGCCCACACCCTCTACTTGAAGCTCGAAGTCCTCGTCTGCCACCAGGAGGTCGTCGAGGATATCAAAGGCCAGACGATGGACGTCGCCCTGGGCATAATAGCCGACCTTGAGCTCGCCCTGGAATTGCTCGGGCATCTCGGGCATCTCGTCACCGGCCACCTGAGCCAGATGCTCTAACGCCTCTTCCAGATCCTGGAGCACCACACGAGCGCTCAACTCCTGGCTTCCAAAGGCCAGCGACACCAGGTGAGCCTTTTCGGGCCCCACCTTGACGCCCAGATCCAGAAGATCGCCGTCAAATTGGGCGGCCAATCGCACTTCCACGGCGTCCACATCGTCGACGCAATGCTGATATCCCTCGTCGTCGTAAAAATCGTCGGCGTCGCAGACCACGTCGCCGCGAAGCAGATAGGTCACCACACCGCCGGCTTCACTCTCCACGTTGGCTTCGGTGAAGATTCGGGTCTCCAAAATATCGAGGAGCTCCTGCTTGCCCGCGTCGATCTCCGAGAAGTCGGGGGCGTTGGAAGTACACTCACTGGTGGTCTCTCCCTCCACCCACTCATCGAGCTCATCGTCCCAATATCCCTCCGACTCGTAGACGCAGGTCTCGCCATAGAGATCGTCGGCCATCTGCGAGGAGTCGAGCAGGACCAGGGCGTCGATGATGGCCTGAGCGGCGCCGTCGATGCTGTCCACCACGGCCTGTTGGACCTCCCGGTGATCCGCCTCTTCTTCAACCTCGGGAATACAGGCCGTGGCGCCGGCGGCCACGAACCCTGCCAATAATGCCCATTTGAATTCGTTTCTCATATCTCGTCCTCTCCAGTTTGGAACCGAGGCAGTCCGCCTCTCAAAAAGGTGCCATCAGAAATCAGCGGCTAAACAATTTAGCAACCTCTATGCCAACCATAAAACAAGGGGGAAAACGCCCTGGCCGGCCGATAAATTGGAGCAACTTCACACCAGGATCGAGGCGTTTGTCCTCCCCCCGTTGCCAGCAGGCCCGGCTTGCCTTACCCTTTGAGGCGATCGCTGTTTTTACCCCGGACTCATGGACGAGTCGCCATCGGGGAGTCGAGCTGCCACGGACGGTATTATGAACGATCGATCATCGGCCCTTAGAAACCGGGCCAATCGCCTTGTCGCACACCTTGTGGAGACCACCTCCGACGTCGAAGTCGAGGCAGCGCTGCGCCATCTCAGCGTGGCCGGGTTGAATCTGGCCGTCGAGGCCGACGCCGACAGCCTGCTGGCCGCCAGCCGGGCCTTGTCCTGGCTGGCCGTCTACGTGGCCTGGGACGACGATGAGGCCACCTTGGATGAGCTGGCGGGGCTGATCGACCAGGGAAAACTGGCTCCCAACCTGGGCCCCCGCACGGTGGCCAGCCGCCTGAGCCGCGCCATTGACGCCCCTTCCAGCCCCATCCGACGGAGCCCTACGGGCGCCGCACTGGAGGGGCAAGACGACGACCTGCGCGCTCTGATCTTGAGCGAATTGGCCGATCACGACCGGCGCGTCGCCCGCGCGGCCGCGCTGGCTCCGCACCGACGTCGAGACGCCCTCTTTTCAGACTCCCAGCTTCTGGCGACGGTCCTGGAGTTGAGCACCGAGGACCACCTCCCGCCGGCGGCGCAGACCATGGTGGAGCTTCTCCCGGAGTGGAATCAAACCTCGAAGGCCGCCCCGAAGGTGCTCGCCCGCTTTGAGCGAGCCCAATTCGAAGATGTCCCGGCGCCGATGAATCGCCTCGGCGAACGCCCCCGACGCTTCGAGCAGAGCATGGGGCGCCACCTCGAGCGCCACCACTTATTGCCCGCCGTGCGCGCCGCCCTGACCCTGTCGAGCGACGCCGACGAGTCTCAGCTTCGCCTCTACCTCAACCAATCGGCCACCTTCGCCGAAGATCCGCCCCTGGTGGAGTTGGCTCTGGCCCTCATCGAGATGCGCCACCGAACGGCGCGCCATCTGGCCGGCGCCCTGCCCCTGGCCGGTCTGTCGCCCTGGGTGACATACCTGCGCGGTCCCTGCGCCGATTTTGCCGAAAGCCGTGGGATCACCCTGCGGGAGGCCACCAACTTCGCCCATTATTCGCTGCACCTGCTCAATATCTGCGACCTCGCCGCCCGACAGGACGTGCCCCTCACCGATACGGTGCGCCGGGCGTTGATGGATATCGAAAACGAGATCAAGGAATTCGCCCTGGTCGGTCAACGGCAGGGGCTGACCGATGAGCAATCCGATCTGGGCCGCTACGAGCGCAGCCGCTGGCGAAGCGACGGCGCCCGGGCGCTGCTGGCCTCTCGGCTGGCCCGGCTATGCGGCGCCTGGCGCGCCGGCCACCGCCCGGGCCCT
This sequence comes from Myxococcales bacterium, assembly GCA_007135085.1. Lineage (GTDB taxonomy): Bacteria > Myxococcota_A > Bradymonadia > Bradymonadales > Bradymonadaceae > SLJM01. Next base: position 11,190 of record SLJM01000027.1, on the reverse strand, counting down.
CCGGGAAGCCCGCCACGCCCGGATCACGAATTATTCGACCATTGCCTGGAGCTGGTCCGCGATCGAGAGGACACCGACCTGGACGCCCTGGCTCATCTGGCTCAAAAGGCCCACCTGCGAGGGCTGCCCGATTTCAACGACTGGACCCCCGAAGAGGTGCTCCTGGTGCTCACCCCGGTGCTCTTCGCCGCCCGCAGCGCCCCCTCTATCGACGTGGACGCTCCGTTTACGGTCGACTTCGAGGAATTGTCGAATTGGCTCGCCGGCGCCGATCGTCACCAACGAGCGTCCATCGTCACCACTCTGGCCGCCCACTACGGCGACGCCCAGGGCGGCGCAGCCATCATGCAAAGTCTGCAGGGACTGAGCGCCCAGGCCGACGACCAACGCCTCCTCCTGGCCTTTCGCCCGGCCCCCGAATTGGAGGCCATCCTCACCCTTCTGGCCGACGTCGAAGGCGACGATCCCCTGAGCGCCCCCCTTCGCCAACGACTAAAGACGCTGCTCGAGGCCCAGCGCCCCTTGGCGCAGGCCACCGCAGAGTCTCCTTGTTCCAATAGGGAGCGCACCTAATTTTGGATTGCTGACGACAACGAGCCCACCTCGATTCCCAAACCGACGAGGAGTTGCCATGACGTCTACGGGCCTTCAGAACCTCGACCAGCAAATCCATAAATTCAACATCTGGCTCAAAAGCCTCGACGAAAAGCTGCACTGGCAGGAGCGGCGAAAGAGCCACAAAGCGCTGACCGTCGTCCTCCACGCCGTGCGAGAGCACCTGACGGTCAATCAATCGGCACATTTCAGCGCCCAGCTGCCGCTGATTGTGCGCGGCATCTATTACGACGGCTGGGTCCCCAGCCGGGTGCCCATCAAAGAGCGCAACCTCGACGATTTTTACCGCCATATCTCGGAAAATTTCGACCAGGGACCGTCGGGTAAGCTAGACCCCCGTCGCCTGGCGGTGGCCGTCTTCGAGCTCATCAACGAGCACGTCACCGCCGGCGAGGTCGGCGACGTGCGAAATGAGCTGCCCCGCGCCATTCGCAACCTCTGGCCCGATCCCTCCGCTCCCTATGCCGATGGCAGGGGGGCAGAGATGCCGTAATCTCTCGTCCTCTTTACAATCGGTGCGAACCTGCCAAAATACCGGGCTGGTCGCAGCACGCCGTACCCGATGGGTGCGGCGATTTTTTAAACCGATTGTAAAGAGGACAAAATGAAGAAACTTCTCATCCTGTTGGTCTGCCTCAGCCTCGCTGCTTTTTCCGTCGCCTGTGACGACGAAGAACCAGCCGAAGCTGACGAGGCCGTCGAAGAAGAAGAAGAAGAAGCCGAGGAAGAGGAAGAAGACGAGCAGGCTCATCACCACGACGAGTCCGAAGAAGCCGAGGAAGAGGAGTCGGCCTACGCCGTGCCCGAAGAGGGCTCCATCGTCGTGCGCGCCACCCAGATGGGCTTTGAGCCCGCCGATATCAAGGCGCCGGCCGGTGAAGTCCTGACCATCGTCTTCGAGCGCGATATCGAGAATACCTGTATGGACAGCGTGGTCTTCCCCGAGCTCGACATCGACGAAGACCTGCCCATGGGAGAGACCGTGGCCATCGAGATCACCCCCGAAGAGGGCCAGGAGATCGGCTTTAATTGCCGAATGGGTCACGGAAAGAGCACCATCACCGGCACCTGATCATCCGTATTTGATCAGCGACGCCGCAGCTCGCTGTCCACCGCCAGCGCCAGGGCGACGGCCTCAAAGAGGCTCAACCCCGCCGTCTTCAAGGCCAACGGTTCGTCGTGTCCTTCTTCGGCGTGATGAGGCACGGCCCCGATATGGCGCCGGCGGTTTTCCTCACCCTCTCCGGGTGGCAATAACACCAATTTCGGGGGACGAATGGCCGTGACGTTGACGATGGCTCCCTCTAATTGGTCGGCCCACACCGTCTGCCCCTCCGATCGGAGCAGCCGGCCGTCCTGATAAATGGCACCCTTTTCTTCGATGCGCAAAATGTGGAGCTCCGGATCCCAGAAGCCCTGCACCAGGTGAACGGCGCTCTTGCCGAAGATCGCAAGCCCCACGGAAGCGACGATAAAATAGACGAAATTTGTGGCAAGCCAGAACGCGGCCATCACTACCACGCCCAGCCAGGCGCCGATAAAGGGGAGCACCCCGCGCTTGCCACCGCCGAAGAAGAGGGGCACCCCGAACAGGGCGGAGGCTAAGAATAACAGGACCATCAGCCATCCCAGGGGGTCCTCAAAGACCAGCACCAGGGGCAAGGTCGTGGCCAGCGCGAAGAGCCCCGACGCCAGGGAAATACAGAGCCTGGTCAGAGGCCGCTCTCTGGTATGCCATCGAAATTCGACGGCCTCGTCCCTCTGGCGACGTTCGATGCGCCGGGGAAGGCCGACGGCCGAAAATTCCGGTGTCTGTGACCGGTCGCCGCTGTGAACACCCAAAAATTCTTCGCTCAGCTCCCGGGCCGCCTCCTGCAGCGCCTCACCGTCAATATGACGAAGAAGTCTCCAGTAGGCCCCCTGCTCGGTGGTCACGCCGAGCTCGAAGCGATCCGGTCGATCCACGGGCTGATGGACGTGAAATGCCGAGAAGAGTCGCCCCGGAAAGTCGAGCTCGATCGTCAGTCCTCGCCAGCGCTCCACCACGGCCACACGACCTGTCGACCCGTCAAAATGCACTCTATGTCGCCGCCCCCGATCGCTGAGATAGGCGCCAAAGACAGCGATCCCCCCCGCCGCCACGGCCACCAGCGCCGTATAGGCCAGCGCCTGTAGATGGGACCACTCCTGGCGAGTCCAGGGCTGGGCCAGCTCCTTTAAGGAACCGGGAAACCACCAGATCAGGCCGAACCCGATCATCGCCGTCAACAGGAGGAGTACACCGTAACCGACGGCGCTGTCCTGGCCATGGAAGACCAGGCCGTCATCGCGGCGCTCCATGGACTCTCGATTCATAGACTTCTCATCATAAGATTATCGCTTCCCATCGGCCTGTTCGCGCTCGGCCACGGCCTGGGCGATCTCCTTCATCAGGTGGGGACCCTCGAAGATCATTCCGCTGATCAGTTGGATCAGGTCGGCGCCGGCGTCGAATTTCTCCATGGCGTCTTCGGCGCTCATCACACCGCCGCAGCCGATAATCGTAAAATCGTCGCCGCAATACTCGCGGGTCCTGGCCACCAGCTCGGTCGACGGGCTTCGGCAGGGCTTTCCGCTCAAGCCGCCCCGATATTCGTCGGGTCCCTCTTCGCGCACGTCCAGCGAATCGTAATCCTTGTTGAGATTGCCGACGATGACGCCATCGAATTCGTATTGACGCAATAGATCCAATAGCTGACGAAATGCCTCCCAGTCCAGGCTGATCGGCATCTTCGCATAGCGCGGCGCCGAACAGGGGATCTCCCCGAGAGCTTCCAACAACACCTCCAACCGCTGCGGGTCGGTAAAGCTCTCGCCGCCGTAGACATTGGGACAGGAGATATTGACGGTATAGTAGTCGCCGATGCCGGCGGCGTTTAATTTTCGAAAGCTCTGCACATAATCGTCGACCGCCCCTTCCAGAGTGGCGCTCGACTCGGCGTTGGTCATGGCGATGCTCACCCCCAATACCAGCCCGGGCTGAACGCCCTCTTCTTCGAGGCGCTCGATGACCTTGTCCACCCCTTCGTTTTTGAGGCCCTTGTAGACGATCAGGCTCTTCGATTCCACGGCCCGCCGAAGCCGAGGCGGCACATTCCCCTCGCAGGGATAGGCCGTAACCGATCCCACCTCGACGCCCCCAAAGCCCAGGCTGCCCAGGATGCCCGTGAGCCTGGCGTTATAATCGAAGCCCGCCGCCAAAACGACGGGCGTCTTATAGGTCACGCCGTCGACGGTGCGCGAAATATCGGGTCCATGATAGCCGTACATCAACCCCATGAGCCGACGGCCGGCCTCCCGCTTTCCAAGGGACTCTCCGACGCCGACAAAGACGTTGTGGACCTGCTCGGGATCGAATTTGAACAATATCGGCTTCAGGCCCTTTTTATAGGCGGTCTTCAAAAATGGCATGGGAGGCTCCTGGAGGGTTTATAGCGGCTTGAGCCGTCGTGGTCGTGCTTACCATAAGTACGGCCGTCGAAAAATTAAGCCCCTCCCATTGACGCACACACCGCGGACTGCCAACGTGCCGGTCCAGCAGTTGTTTTTCAACGCCCCGAACAAACCAAGAGACCATGACCGAGACCTCCCAACCCGGCCCGCCCTGGACGATCCTCAAGCTGATTCGATGGACCAAGGGATTTTTCGACGATAAGGGTATCGACTCTGCCCGCCTGGACGCCGAGGTGTTGTTGGCCCACGTCCTCGGTCTGGAGCGCATCCAACTCTACGCCCAATTCGACCGGCCACTAAACGAAGATGAGCTGGCCCAATTTCGTGCCCTGGTCAAACGACGGGCCGCCCGGGAACCGGCGGCCTATCTGGTGGGCCACCGCGAATTCTGGAGCCTCGACTTCCATGTCGACCAGCGGGTGCTCATCCCCCGGCCGGATACGGAAGTCCTGGTCGAAGCCTGCCTGGAGCGAATCGACGAAGATGCCGCGGGCCGACTGGTCGACATCGGCACCGGAAGCGGCGCCGTCGCCGTCGCCGTCGCCAGCGAGCGGCCAAACCTGCAGGTCGCCGCCACCGACGCCAGCGCCGACGCCCTGGAGGTGGCCCGCCAAAACGCCGCGCGCCTCTTGCCAGAGCGCAAGATCGAATTTTTCGAGGGTGATCTTCTGGACGCCCTGCCCACCGACTGGCGCCCCGTCGACATGGTGGTCAGCAATCCCCCCTACGTGGCCGAACCGGAGCGGGCCGAGATGGAGGCCGACGTTCTGGACTTCGAGCCCGCAGACGCTCTCTTTGCCGGCGACGACGGCCTCGACCTCATCCGCCGGCTGATCCCACAGGCCAAAGAGGCCCTAAAACCCGGCGGCTGGCTCCTCTTCGAGATCGGCTACCGCCAGGGCGACGCCGCCCGAAAATTACTCGAAGACCAGGGATTTTCCGAGGTGGAGATCATCAAAGACTACGGCCGCCGCGACCGCGTCGCCGCTGGAAAATGTCGGTGAATAAGATCAATACCAGTGGTCGCCTGGCCCACGTCTTGGTCTGCGTTAACCAGCGCCGCGACTCCAACCTGCCCTGCTGCGCCGACGCCGGCGCCGAAGAGGTCTACCAGCTTTTGCGCGCCTGGATCGAAGACCGGGGCATGCTGGCCAAGATCTGGCTGACCCGCACGGAATGCCTGGGCTGGTGCACCGCCCGGGGCGCCACGGTGGTCATCAACCCCGGCGATCATTGGTACCGCGCCGTCACCGCCGACGACGTCCCCACCCTCATCGAACGCCACCTGGCCCCCCTCGCCACTTGACGCGTCGCGTCAATCCCTTGTCTAATACGAATCCGGCGTTAATCTTTACTTCGTTCTAGATCTCTTTTTCGAGAACGGAGTTTATTCGCTGCCCTCTTGGCGGCGACCCCATACCAAAATTGCGAACTGATCTGACAAACGGATGGATGCAATGGCCAGACGAAAGAAGACTGTACTCGAGGAATTGGAACGCGTGCGCTCCGTGGGCCCGGCCCGTGCGGAGACCCTCTACGACGACTACGGCGTGCGCTCATTGAGCGACCTCGTCGAACTCGGCGAATCCGGCAAGCTTAACGAGCTGTCGGGCGTGGGCAAAAAGAAGGCGTCCACCATCATCAGTTCCGCCAAGCGGCTGGCCAAGGCCGAAGAGAAGAAAAAAGAGGCGCCGGCGGCCAAAAAACCCAAAAAGACCGCTACCGCTAAAAAGCCTGCGAAGGCCAAAAAGCCCAAAAAAGCGGCCGCCAAAAAGCCGGAAAAACCCAAAAAAGAAAAGAAGAAGGCCGGCGAAGAGCCCGCCGCCGGGCCCAACGGACGGGCTCCGCGGGCCGAGGAGAAGCCCTCGCGTCCCCCACGGGCCGCTGCTGCAGGCGGCGTGGGCGCCACGGCGGCAACCTCTATGGAGACGCCCACCCCGGAAGCTCGAAAGCGCCCTGCCGCCGACGAGCGCCCTCTGAAGCAGCGCTTTATCGAAACCCTTCGATGTCCGGCCTGCGGCCACGATCGCTTCGACGTGGGCGCCTCCACTTTGACCTGTCAGGCCTGTCAGCGCCAATTTAATTTCCGCGACGGCGTCGTCGATCTGGCCCCGCCCGTTCCTCCGAATCGCTCTCTCAGCCAGAAGGTGATGGAGAGCCGGTTCTACGCTCAATTCTACGAAGATCTGATGCGCCCCCGGCTGACCAGCATCGTCAGCAATCGCAGCATGCGCGACGAGTACCGCCTGGCCGCCGAATTTCTGGAGCTCGAAGAGGACACCCGACTCCTCGACGTGGGCTGCGGTACGGCCAACTTCACCCGTTACTTCGCCCAGCGTGTGGGCCTGACCGACGCCCGGGCCACTCACCGACCGCTGGTGGTGGGCATGGATCTGTCCTGGTCGATGCTCGATCACGCCCGTCGAAACCTGCGTCAGGAAAACCTGGAAGATAAGGTCTTCTTGATCCGCGGCGACGCCACGCGCATCCCCGTGCGCCGCGGCGCCTACAACCGCCTCCACTGCGGGGGCACCCTCCACTTGATGAGCGATATCGACGAGGGCCTGCGAAATTTCGCGCGGGTCTTAGAGCCCAACGGCATCTGCGTGGTCGGCACCTTCATCCTCGGCAAGGGGCTGCTTCGCCGATTCATGAAGCGCGCCGCCGAATTCCCCACTCGATTCCACTGGTTCTCTCGCGACGAGCTGCACCGCCGCGTCGAACGAGCTGGCTTCGAGATCCTCGACGACAGCGTCGCCGGCGACGCCATCACCATCAAAGCCCGCCGGATCTGAACGCTACGCCCCCCGGCCTCGCTCCGGGGGTGTAGCAGAGTAGCCAGCTAACGCCCCCCCGGCCTCGCGCCGGGGGTGAAGCAGAGTAGCCAGCTACAGCAGCGCCCGCCGTACGGCCTCGAAGATCGCCTCCTGGCCCTGGCCGCGGTCGACCGTAAAGTCGGCGCCGGCCTTGGCCAGTGAATCCTCCTCGCCATCATGGACGATCACCAGGTGCACCGGTCGAAGATCGACGTGCTCGCGCACCCTCTCGCATAACCCCACCACATCGAGCTCGGGCACTCGGCTGTCCACTATGGCTGCGTCGGGCCGCCATTGCCCGATCTTGAGCAGGGCGTCCACGGCGTCATCGGTGGCGTCGTACTCATGCTTTGTGCCAAACTCGCTCCTCAATTGTTCCAACAGACTCTGCTCGGGATGGACCAATAGGATTCGGCGCCGCTCTCTTTCGGCGAAGGGATTCGGCATGCCGTGGCGGTTCAAAAAATCATCGAGAACCTTCTTTTCGATTCGGTAGTGCCCGCCGGGGGTGCGAAATGCCTGCAACTCACCCTGATCGATCCAATTTTTGATCGACGTGATGTTTGCATTACAAATGCTGGCCGCTTCGAACGTGGTATAGACTTTTTTATCCAGATTCATCAGATACCCTTATTAAATTTGGTCGAATCGATGCCCAAGCCCTCGACGAAAATCCCCGTCATACATCATCCCTGAGGGAGAAATTACTCATAATTCGTAGAGTCCGCCGTCGCAGGGGTATTACTATAACCAAAGCCCCGATCCCTTTTGGTCAATTTCTTGTTAAGAAATGTCGGATATTAGGTGGTTCGTGGTTTGTTGTTTGTTGTTGGAACGGCAACTGCAAACGACACGGCAACTACGAACCACCAACCACCAACTGCAAACGACACGGCAACTGCGGGACTGCAACTTCATACGACACGGCTACGGCATCCGGTTCCGGCTCCGGGTCCGGCTCCGGGTCCGGGTCCGGGTCCGGGTCCGGCTGACGGTTCCGGCTGACGGTTCCGGTTCCGGTTCCGGTTCCGGTTCCGGTTCCGGTTCCGGTTCCGGTTCCGGTTCCGGCTCCGGTTCCGGTTCCGGGTCCGGGTCCGGGTCCGGGTCCGGTTCCGGGTCCGGCTCCGGCATTTAGCCCCCGGCATGCCTTGCGCTGCCGGAGCTAAAGACTGGGTGAGCTACCAGGGCCTTGGCCCCTTCTCAACGTCGCGAAGGATCTCGGGCAGGTCATGGGCGTGATCGAAGCCCAGCTTTTCGCGGGCCAGGGAGTCGTCGACCATGCAGACATATTTGATATGGTCCAGCTCGGGCACGGGCCAGTCGCTCAATTTGAGGGTCCAGGCCGTCTCGAGCATCAGCTTCAAGAGAGGCTCCGGCAGCGGCCGCGGGGAGCGGCCCAGCTGATCGAGCACAAAGGACAGGGGCACTGGCGAGGGGCCGGCGACATTATAGACCCCTCGGATGCCGGGGGTTAAGGCGCGTTCGATGGCAGTGACCACGTCTTCGACGTGAATCAATTGGATCATCGGGTCAAAGCCCATGATCGTCGGTGGTTTTTCCAGGCGCAGATATTTGCTGGGCGCATTATTGACCCGTCCCACGATATGAACGGGACGCAATATGACGGTCTCGATCTCGGGATGTCGCCAGAAAAAGGTATTGCAGAACATATCGAGGGCGATCAGGTCACGAATGGCCTCGAAATTCTGGCCTCCCATCAGGGCCGCTTCTTCAGTCAGAAACTGGTCGTTTCGCGGATCGGGCCCGTAGACGTCGGCGCTGGACAGGACGATGACCTTCGGTACGCGATGCTCGGCGCAGAGACCGAAGATCTTCTGGGTGCCCACGATATTGAAGCGGTGATGTTCCTCCTGGCGGGTCCGGGGGTCGTGCATGATATTGAGGTGGACCACGGCGTCGATATCTTTTCGGCGAAATACGTCTTCCACGCTTCGCCTGCGGATATCGACCTGCTCGACGTCGACGTCTTTTGGCATATGGCGCACGGTGCGCCGATCGATGCCCACCACTTCGTAGGTTCGATGGAGGCGCCTGGCCACGGCTCGGCCCAAATTGCCGCCGATACCGGTGATCAGCACTCGTTGTTTTCTCGTTCGCCGTCTTCGACTGCTCAAAAGAAGACTCCTTGGCGCTCGTCGAGTCCGCGTTGAACCAGGCTGCGAATAGCGTGGCGCACCTGTTCGACCTTCGCCCCGACCACCCGATCTTCGTCGTCGGAGTCGCCCTCAAAGAGCATGGGCTCGCCGAAATACAACCTGTATTTGACGGGCAGGGGCATCGCCCCCAGCGGCCCCAGAAGGGGCCAGGTGGGCGTGATGGGAAAGGCGGGCATCCCCAGCAATTTGGCCAGCGGTTTGACGTCGTAGATCGCCGGCATCTGCTCTTCGGCGCCGACGACGCCGATGGGCACGATCGGCGTATTGGTCTCCAGAGCCAGGCGCATAAATCCCAGGCCGAATTTTTCCAACTCGTAGGCCCGGTCATAGGTCTTGTTAATCCCCCGGGCGCCCTCGGGGAAGGCCAGGATGCAACCCTCGCGGTCCAATAACATCCGGGCATTCTCCCTGGTGCCCACCACCTGACCTGCTCTGGCGAAGATCTTGGAGATAAATGGAATCGACGGCACCCAGCGCTCGACCATGCTGCGCGCCATGCGCGGCGGCGTCTTATCGATGAGCACCGACGTGGCGATCATCATGGCGTCCAGGGGAATCTGACCGGTGTGATTGGAGATCAACAGCACCCGTCCCCGGTCGGGGATGGACTCGATATCGTGGGTCTCGACCCGAAAATAATGGCGGTATAGGGTCACCGCCACAGGCACCATATATTTGAGAAATTCCGGGTTAAACCCGAAGGGATCGTAGCCGTATTCGTTCTGGCCCGCCTCCATATTGCGAATGCGCTCCCATACGTCCTCTCGGATCGTCGAGATGAGCGCATCGTCGATGCGATCCCGTACACGTTCCAACATCAATTCATGCCTTCTTGGCTAGGTCTGACCGAAAAGAGGCCGCCGCTGGTTGAAGCGGCCTCGGCTCGGCTATGCACTCTCTGATCAGCCGCAATATCCCGCATTGACGTCGTCCAGATCAAGGGGACGCGGCCCGGGGGCCTGCCAGGGCCCGTCACCGGTGGTCAAGAAGACGGGGTTGGTAAAGGCGATGACCTGACGGGTCAAGGGAAGAGGACCGCTGGGCTCAGGGCCGTCGGCCCAGAAGACCACCCAGGAATCCTCGTCGATCTCCAGGTCGATATGCTCGTCGAAGTCGAAGCGCGCACCCGGCTCGGCGCTGCGGTCGATGCGCTCGACCACCGAGCCGTTGACGATGACCAGCAGAGTCTGGGCCTGGGCCCAGTCCGGGGTTTGAACGCGCACGTGGAATTGAGCACGACCGTCGCCGTCGACGGCTCTCTCGTCGCCGGGCACGGTGCCGTCGCCAAAGTCGATAAACGCCTGAGAGGCCACCGAGACCCGACCGGCGCGGAGGACATCGCGAGCCTGATCGGGGGTAATCTCACCGGGCAGGGCGTCGAGGTGCATATAATTTCTGGGCGTGCCCGCTTCGGCGTTGGCCCGGTGGGAGTCGGAGTTGCCAAGACCGGTGACCCGCTGGCCGGCGTTGAGAAGTCCGCTCCAGTCGGCCAGCACCTTGCAGACGTCTCCGTAACGGTTGATCACCTCGATGGCATCGATATCGATCGTAAAATCGTCGTGGGTCACCGCTTCGGGGCCCAGCTCGGGATCGAAATTGACGTGGGCCATCATCCCCGAATTATTTCGCGGGTGGTTCATCTGCACCACCGGATCGGTCTCGAAAGAGCGGGCCTTGGCGATGATCTCGGGCATGCGCCGCTTCACCACATCGCCCTCCATCAGGTAGGCCAGCTCAATCGACCCCCGACCGCGCAGATGGGGCCGATAGGGCACGGGATATAGATTGTAGTGGGCGTAGACCGGTGAGATCTCGACCCCCGGGAAGGTGGACATCTCGTCGCTCAGACCGAGGCGGTCGATGATGGGCTGCAGATCGGTGATCACCTCGTGATCCGTGGGCACCACCAGTTCTACGCCCTGGGTCACATTTTCTTTGACCCGTGCGTGCAGGTGGAGCCGGCTGTCGATGCTGGGCTCCATATGCTGGTGGAAATCACCGCTGCGCCAGCCCTCGGTGTCCACCCCGCGCACCAGCTCCACTGCCACCTGGTGGTTCTGGCCGGCCTCAAATTGATGGGCCTCGTGATA
>SLJM01000109.1 GCA_007135085.1 Myxococcales bacterium | reverse complement strand
CGACCAGGCCGCCCGGCGTATATCGCTTAAGGGTCGGCTCAAGAAGGTCTTTGAATCAAAGGGAAGCCGCACCAGATGACCCAGGGCCTGCGCCGCACGGGCTCCCTGCCGGGCCTCGTCGACGGCCTGCTCCGGATGGAGAATCAACTCTCCGATTCGCTCCATCCACCGCCGATGATCCTCGCCATCGCTTCCCTCCCCTGCGCCCTGCCAGTCACCCTTCTCGGGTGTACCCAGAGACAGCAATAGATGACCCAGGGCAAAACCATCGCCCATGCAGTGGTGGATCCTGGCCAGGATGGCCGAGCCCTGGCCGCCGCGGTCGAGCAGATAGAGCTCCCACAGGGGGCGGTCCCGATCCATGGGCTTGCTCATCAGATCGCTGACCAATTCGGCCAGATCCTCGTCGTCTGCCGGCTCGGGCACGCTCAGGTGGTGGAGATGGGCGTCGAGGCGAAAATGGGGATCTACCTCCCAGTGGGGAGTCCTGACGCCAAAGGCCTTTTCGACGACCCGCCGGCGGAAGCGCCGCCGCGGCATCAGGCCCTCCACAGCCATCTCTCTGAGCTGCCCGAACTCCAGGGGCTCGTCGAATAGGAGCAGGGCTCCGATGTCGAGGGTTCGCCCCCGCTTGTCCAGTTGGTACCAGGCGGCGTCGATCGGGGAGAGTGGCTCCGATAATTTGCTCGGCGTAGATGGTGTCACGGCCCTTTCGCTCCTTCGACCTGGGGCTTAACTCGTCGAATAAGCGAAATCTAAACACAAAAACGACCCGCCATGATGGTGAGCACCACCGATGGCGAGTCGTCTTTTATTCTGGTCTGTCCCGTACTTGCCCGGCCCTATTCGCCGCGCCGCTGCTGGCGGCGCTGCTGGCGATTTTGCCGGCGCTCTCCGCCGCGCTCACGCATCTTCTCGCGGCGGCCTTCGAAGAGCTCTTTGGCCTGAGCACGCTGGTCTTCGTCGAGGATATCGCGCACGTCGAGGAGCATGGCCGTGCGCTTGTGTTTGACCTGTGACTCCAACTCCAGAACCTTCTCGAGTTGGTCGAAGACCTGCTGCCGGGCCACCGAGTCATCGGCCATCATTTCCCGAAGGGCAGCGCTCTCCTGGCGCAATTCCTGGCGAAGGGGATGAATCTCACCGCGGTTTTCCTCGAGGATATCGGCGATGGCTTCGCGCTGATCGTCGCGCAGATCCAGATCGTCGGCGATGCGCATCAGATGACGGGGGCTCGTAAAGTGGCCCTGGCCCTTCTCTCCATGTCCGGGCCCCTGCTGGGCCATGGCCGTCGCCGGCAGTAGCAGACCCACGGCGGCGATGATCATCATTATCAGGGGCAGGCCCGCTCTTCGTTTCACGATCTTCATTTTGTCTTCCTTACGTTTGTGGTGAATCAAAATGCTACTGATCCTTTGTGTCCGCAGATGCCGATTCATAGGACGGGAAATCGAGATTTTTTTCAGAGCAGAAAATCCGTGGGTGATTCCCACTCCCAGATCTCGTCGGCGAACTCCAACAGCTCCTCCCAGCGCTCCTGATCTTCGACGGCCAGACTCTCCACGGCCGGCGCCGGCTCCAGGTCGTCCCACTGAGGCTCCACGGACTCGGCGATCACCGTCGACGGATCGGGCTCATCGTCGGTCAAAGTCAGGTCGGGCCACAAAAGAGCAAAGCCCAAAAACGCGGCCACCACTGCCGCCGCAGCGGCGCCCATCCAGACCGGACGACGCTGCCATGGCCGCCGCTGCGTCGACGCCCGCGCCCGGCTCATGACCTCGTCGAAGTCGGGCGGCTCCACCTCTCGATTGGGGTGCCCCTGATTGTAGAGCTCCCTCAGGAACTGATCGTCTTCTTCAGCCATTGGAATTCTCCCGCTGTCAGTTGCTCGTACATCGCATTTTTGGCGCGTTTATAATGGGTGCGCGCCGTGCCCAGGCGAACTCCCATGACTTGCGCCGCCTCCTCGATGGTCAGGTCGTGATAAAAAACCAGCTCCAGCACATCGCGCTGCTTTGGCGACAATACCTGCAGGGCCTGGCGAATCGCCGCCTTTCGCTGAGCCCTTTCCATGGCTTTTGCCCCCACAGGGTCGACCTCGGGCTCGTCGGCAAAATCGAGCGCCACCAGACGGCCCACCTTTTTCTTTCGCCGAAGCGACCGGGCCTTATTTCGAACGATCCCGAAGAGAAAGCTCTTAAAGGAGGAGCGCCCCTCAAATTTCGCAGAGCCGTCGAGCAACGCCTCATAGGCGCCCTGCAGGGCGTCCTCGGCGTCCTGCTCTCGTCCCCCCGTACAATGGAGAGCCCATTGGAAGCCCGCCTCGTGCAGGCTTCGCAGCTCCTCTTCCAGATCGATCATCGAAGTCTTCCAACCGTCCAGTTCAGCGTAGGTCCTCGCAAGTCCTCATCCCTGAGTGCATCGAGGGCGACCTTCATAGGACAGCTTATAGGACAATTAATCGGTCGAGGCGATTCCAGGCCAACTCCCTCTGGCAATCGCGACGAATCTGCTTACACCTTTTGAACACACCGACCCACTGCACGGCCCGGCATGATCGATCTTGCCATCATCCTAGCATTCGTCGTCTATGCCATCGGCGCCGGACTGCGCGCTCGCAAACAGGCATCGAAGAATCTCGGTCAATATTTTCTGGCGGGACGCACCATCAAGGGCTGGCGAGCCGGCGTGTCCATGGCGGCCACCCAATTTGCGGCTGACACACCTCTACTGGTGATGGGGCTCATCGCCACGGGCGGCATTTTTCTGCTGTGGCGGCTGTGGATCTACGGCCTGGCCTTCTTGTTGATGGGCTTTGTCCTCGCCGCCGCCTGGCGCCGCTCGGGAGTGCTCACCGACGCAGAACTCACAGAGCTTCGCTATAGCGGTCGGGGCGTCCTCTTTTTGCGGGTCACCAAGGCTCTGTATTACGGCACCCTCATCAACTGTGTGGTCCTGGCCATGGTGCTCGTGGCGGCCATGCGGGTTGCCGAGGTCTTTTTACCCTGGCACGAATGGCTCCCCCAATCCCTGTACGACCTGCCCTATTCGGTGGTCAGCTTCGTCGGCGTGCCCCTCGGCCAGAGCGTGACCGGCCTGGAGCCGATGGTGATGACCACCAACAGCCTGATCAGCATCGTGCTCATCGTCACCTTCGCCGCCCTCTATTCGATGACCGGCGGATTGCGAAGTATCATCGCCACCGACGTGGTCCAATTTGGGCTGGCCATTATCGGCACCGCCGCCTACGCCTGGTTCATCGTCGCCGAGGTGGGCGGACTGGCCGCTCTGAACGAGCGCCTGGTCGAGCTCTATGGCTATGCCATGGCCAGCGAGATGCTGTCCTTTACGCCCTCCGGCAACGATTTACTCACGGGCTTTCTCATCGTCGTCAGCCTGCAGTGGTTTTTCCAGATGAATAGCGACGGCACGGGCTATCTGGCCCAACGCTCGCTGGCCTGCCGCACCGACCGGGACGCCCGCATCGCCGCCCTTGTCTTCACCTGGCTTCAGGTGGTGCTGCGAAGTGTCTTGTGGCTCATCATCGGCGTGGGATTATTGGTCCTCTATCCCTTCTCCGAACACGACGCCGCCGGCGGTGACTTCGCGGCCTCCCGGGAGGTGCTCTTCGTCACGGGCATCCAGGACATCCTCCCGCCGGGGGTGACGGGGCTGATGTTGGTGGGACTTCTGGCCGCCCTGGCGTCGACGATCGACACCCACCTCAACTGGGGCGCCAGCTATTGGAGTCGCGATATCTACGACCGCCTGATCTGCCGTCAGTGGCTGGCCCGCCGCCCCGGCGACCGTGAATCTGTGCTGGTGGCCAGACTATCCAACCTGCTCCTGCTGGCCATCGCCTTTGTGATCATGGCCAACCTGGGCTCCATCCAGCAGGCCTGGCATATCTCTTTGACCTTCGGCGCCGGGATGGGCTCGGTGCTGGTCCTTCGCTGGGTCTGGGAGCGCATCAACCTCTACTCCGAGCTGGCGGCCATGGTGGTCTCCATCATCGCCGCCCCCCTGCTCATCATGTACAGCGACGCCGAATGGGTGCGACTGGGCTCGATGGCCCTGCTGTCGACGACGGCCGCCATCGGCGTGACCTTCATCACCCCCGCCACCCCGGCGAAGACCCTCGAGGCGTTTTATCGCCAGGTGCGCCCCATGGGTCTATGGACCAAGACCAGCCGCGCCGTCGTCGCCGAGGCCGGCCTCGACGCAGACCAGATCTGCGAACGACCGGTGGCCCGATTACTAAGCGGCCTTCGCACCACCATGCTGGCCGCCGTCTCGGTCTTCGCCATGCTCATCGGCCTGGGCAAGATCTTCGTGCGCCCTCCCGACGAGCCCATCTTGTGGGCCCTGCTTTTCGTGGCCATATCGCTGCTCTTCATCCCCCTGTGGTGGCGCCAGGCGATGGGCGAGGAGTGAAATTTCGGCGTCCCCGCCGAGTGCTTAGATTTATATCGGGCCGCCCGGAGTGACGTCTCTCTTTTTTGCCGGGCGCCGACACACTCGAAGTTTTAAGGGGGGAATTATGCTGCACCCAGCCAGGACCCTGTTGGTCGTCCTATTGACGGGATGTATCCTCTGCGCCACCGCCACCGCGGCGCTGGCCAACGAAGAAGGTGGCGACTCGTCGG
>SLJM01000363.1 GCA_007135085.1 Myxococcales bacterium | reverse complement strand
TACGAAGAGCTCCTTCGCGATCGCTTCGGCACCCTCTTCGACGCCGTGGTCAAACACGCCAAGCCCGGTTACCCCACCAAAGATGAGTTGCGTCAGCGCCTGACCCGACTGGTCGAGGGCTGGGAGAAGCTAGAAACGGAAGTGGCCCGCACTCTTCGTACGGGCCAATCTCTGGAAGATGAATTGGTCTCGGCCAAATGCCCGGTGCGCTTTGCCGAGCTGGGCGTCGAAGAAGACCGCGCCCGCCGGGCCATCGCCCACAGCAAGGATATCCGAAACCGCTACACCATCCTGCACCTGGCCTGGGAGCTCGGTCTCATCGACGAGTGGACCGATGAGGTTTTAGAGCGGTTGGCCAGCTAAAAGCGCAAGCTCACCCGCCGACGATGCCGGTGAAAAAGGCGATCATCGGCCCTACCACACAGCAGCCGAAGAAGACGAAGAGCGCAGCGCCGATGATGAGAAACATCTTCTTGCTGCTCCCACCTCCTTCGTCGTCGGCCATGGGGTCGAAGGATCCACCGTCGCCGACCTGAGCGGCCGTCGCCCCAAGATCGGCGGCGGCCGCTTCGGCGCCGGCGGCGATCTCATCGGCCGCCGCCGGGGCGGGCTCCATAGGCCCACGGGGTGCGGGCTTCGGATCGGTTGTCTCCACCTCATCTGAACTTTCCGGCTCTGCCGCCGACTCCGCTGATTCCTCGGCCGGCGCCGGTTCAGGTTCCGGCTCTGCCACGGCCTGACCGATCTCCCAGCGCCCGCCGCCGTCGTCGCCACCTTCCTCGGCAGCTCCTTCCTCGGCAGCTCCTTCGCTGACCTGGGCCGCCACCTGGGGAGTCTCCTCCGTGGCCGCCAGCTCCTCTTTCATCGCCAACGCCTGCTCGGCGTCGACGGTGTCCATGGCCTCCGTGGGGGCCATGACGAATTCTTCATCATCGGTGGCCGGCTTTGGTAGTTTTGAGGATGGCTTTGGCAACTGGCCCGGCTTGGGAAGATCGACGACGTCCATCAACTCCGTCTTCGCCAGCGAGTTATCGTCCTCTTCCGCGGCGGCCTCGTTCTTTGCAGCCTCGTTCTTGGCGGCCTCTCGTTTGGCCTTGGCTGCCGCATATTTTTGCTTGAGCGCCTCGGCGTCGACGGCACCCAGGCCCATCATGGTCTTCTTCTGGACCACTTCGAGTTGATGCCCGCAATGGCCACAGTGGGCGGCGTCCTCGGACACTTCCTTTCCACAATTCGGGCAACTATGCATGGGACCTCCCAATCTTCGCCAATTTTAGAGTCGGCGACGGTTCACACGAAAAAAACGGCGGCGAGTTACCCCGCCGCCGTTGTTTTATCAGGTTTTTAACAAAGTGGCACGCCGCGAAGCGACCGCTTTGCTTCTCATTACATACACTCCACATCCTCGAGAATCACGAGACGGTTATTTTCGGTGTTGCACTCGTTACGTGTGCTCACACCACCGTCGTCGTCGACTTTGACCACGATATCCCAGGTGCCCATATCGGCGATGGTCCCGTCGAGAGCGACTCGCTCGGCTTCGCCGGGCGCCAATCCAGCCTGGGTATAGCCCACGGTGATGAGGTGCTTGTCCACCCCGTCCGTGGCGTAGAGGCTGACCGGGATTCCCGGGCCCACCTGCACAGCGCCGCCGTTGGTGACCCAGATATCGGCGACGACCACACAACCATCGCTCATGGCATAGGGATCGTCGGGGAAGAGGTCGGGCGCGGCTTGAGGCTCAATCTCTGTGAGGGCGTTGAGCCTAAACGTATTATGCTCACCGCTGGCATAGCTGGCCGTCGGGTTGGCCGGCACTGTGCCGTCGTCGTTGATATTATTGATATAATAGGAATGCTGGTTCCAGATCCGCCGGGTGGTCACCCAATTGTCGTCGGCATCACCGTAGGCGTGCACCCCGGCGCGACCTGGAGTGCATCCATCGACAATATCTCCGCACTCAAAATCATTGGCAGGGACCACGATATTTGCAGCGCCGTCATTATTGACGTCGACGATGACCGGATTCTCCAGGGCCGTATAGGAGGGGTTTTGCGCCTCGAATAAGATATCCCCCGTCGGACCGTCGAAGACGCGCAGATACAACTCGTCGTTATAGATTACAGAGGCCGTACCATCTCCGTTGAAGTCAAAGACGCTGGAGCCGGTGGTGCTGCTTGACACATCCTGGGTCTCCTCTTCCCAGACCCTGATAGCCGAATAATCAAGGATCAGCCCCTGACCGAAGGTCGACGGGTCCACCTCCAGCACGAAATAGCCGTTGCTTCCAGCGATACCGATCTCAGGCGCCCCGTCACCGGTCATATCAGCGATCGTCGGCGGTCCCAGCCGACCGGAGCCGGGAATATTCACCGGTCCCCACAACAGAGTTCCCGTGGCCCCGTCATGGATGCGCACCTTTCCGTCAGAGACAATGACGATCTCGGCGTCGCCGTCACCGGCAAAATCAGCCACCCCGGGATAACCATCCTCTAACTCTGAGGCGTCGGGGGCCACCTCTGTGACCTCCCAGAGCAAGGTGCCGTCATAGTTGAACACGGCACGGCCAGTAATCACCTCCTGGTTACCGCTACCCGTGACGTCTGCCACCAGGCTCAGCGGACCGATCGGCCCTCGGTTACTCCCCGAGCCGGCATCACCGACCAAGCTGGCAGCATCGCGGCCATCCCAATCAAGATTTCCCTGACTGTCAAAGACCGATGCCCCCACCACGATCTGGGCGTTGCCGTCGCCGTTGAGATCGGCGATCGACGGACCACCCCACCACCACCAGGTCAGGTCCAGGGCCACGTCCACTTCGCTGACCCACTTGACCTGACCGTCATGGCCCACCGCCGCAAGGCCCAGCGGGCCCCGTGGATAATAGCTACCGTTTGCGTTGAACGCCCACACGGCGCCCACTACTTCCACCGTGCCGTCGCCATCGATATCAGCGGCGGCCAGGCTACCGGCGGGCATGAACCCCAGCGCTGGATCCCAGTCGTCGGCGGGGATCCCCATCGCTTCGCTCAACTCTTGGTAACCGACCGACCATTTATGGCTGCCGTCGGTACCGTCCACGGCGCGGAGCACTCCCGGCAGCAATTCATCGTGAGCGTCCGTCTCCTCCGTAGTGGCAAACGTGGTAAAGATCACATCGGGCACACCGTCGGCTGAATTGTCGAGATTGATCACCACCGGGGTCATCATCACCTGGTCGATGGAGTGGCCCTGGTAGACCTGATTACCGCCGTGGCCGTCGTAGGTGGCATAGGGAATGGTATCGTCCACCTGGAATGACCAGATCTCCTGGGGCTCGAAGGTGTCGTCCCGATCGAGAAAGACACACGTATCGTCGTAGGGAAGCCCGTCGCGTCGATCACCTTCGGGATCGTCCTGGTTATCCTGGTTGTCGCCCTGATTGTCCTGATTGTCGCCCTGATTATCCTGATTGTCGCCCTGATTATCCTGGTTGTCGCCCTGATTGTCCTGATTGTCACCGCCCTGGTTATCACCGCCCTGATTGTCACCGCCTTGATTGTCGCCCTGATTATCCTGGTCGACCACGCAGAGGCCTTCGCTCAGATCGCAGATATAACCGTCGGGGCACTCCGCATCGGAGCTGCAGGGGCCGCCGGCCGTTCCCGTACCTGCCGTATCGTCGCTACAGGCTCCCAGAGCAGCCGCCGTGGCTCCCACCAACGCCGCCAGGGCCAATCGTTTCCATATTCCGTTCATTGTTCTTCCTCGCCAGAAAGTTCAGGCCTCTCCGATAAGAGCGGCCAGTCGCCATATTTACACTTCGCGCAAACTTGTAGTGAAAGGTACGTCAAATTGCAACAAACTACTGAGTCATGGGTCTCGAGTCTTGAGTCTTGAACGGCGCCCTCCGATGGTTTCCTGCTTTCGAACCCAATTCATATCCCCTCCCCTGGCAGGTCTCTCTTGCTTGCCACCACGCTTAAAGGATCGCTACATTGGCCCTGAGTTATAAGGGCCCACTTTGGAAAGAACTATGAATAAGACCACGATCGCCACCATCTTCGCCGTCGCCGTCCTCGCCATCGGCGGCTACGTCTATCTTCAAGAGCCATTCAACCCCGATCGGGCGGTCATTCAGAAGATGTCCAATCAATTTATGGAGGATATCCAATTCAAGGATTTTGGCTCCTCTGCCAGATACCACCATGAATTGGAACAGGATCGCGTCGACATCGGCCGCTCCTTAGAAGAACTCTTTTTGCTCAAACCGGAGATGCTCGACATCCTCGATTATCGCATCGCCCGCACAGAAATCGACTCCACCGGCAAACGGGGCCGCGTTTTGGTCAATACCCGGTTTCGTCCCTTAAATCGCGACGAAGAAGACGATATCGAAGAAGCGGATCTCCAGCTCTATTGGATGCTGCGCCACCCGGACTGCCCGCTGGGCACCGATTGCGACGACCGTGTCTGCACCAATGATTCAGGTCAGCCGGCCATGCAAGAGGTGGAGCCCGAAAAGGTAGGCGACGAGGACGAACCGGGCCCCACAGAAGTGCCCTTTGAGTGCGACCCCTCCCTGGAGCATCAGTGGTTTATGAACCTCGATTCCACTCTGGAACAGCGCGATTATCGCTGATCCCGGTGGAACCGTCCCTCACTCTTCGCCGGTCTCGATGATTCGAAATTCAACGCG
>SLJM01000386.1 GCA_007135085.1 Myxococcales bacterium | reverse complement strand
TATGAGGCGGCCCACAGGGTGGCCTGGAGATAGTTATAGCGCATTCTCGATCCCCCTCAGCCGGGAATTATTGGCTCAACCTGGGCAGCTCCAATTGAGCCGGCGTCTCCTCTTTGCTCAGTGGCTGCTCGCCAGGCTCGTCTTTTACCTTTTCTTCAAAAATTTGGTTCGGCCCCTGCAGTCGGATCAGCCCCTCAAGAAGTTAAACAGCGCGGACTTTGACACCACTCTGGCGAGGCAAAGTCTCTGGGCGTGGATTAGTCTGCGTCGGGGAGTCGCCGTTGAAGGGCGTGGGCCCGAGGGGTTCGGCCCAGGGTCTGCCATTGGGAGATGGCCATCTGAGCTGCCTCCCGGGCGCGGCCGGGCTGGCCGGACGCCAGGCATAGATCGCAGGTCCACTCCAGGGCCAGCGCCAGATCGGGGTCGACGAGACGGTCCCTTTCGTAGTCCCGCCGGATGGAGGCAAGCATTTTGTCGAACTCGGACCAGTCTTCGGCGGCGGCGCTGCAGGCTATCAGCCCGATATGGACGACGATATTGAGCCCTGGCCGAGGCGACGCCCCCAGAGCTTGTTGGGCTCTGAGTAGTTGGTGGCGGGCCTCACCGAAATTGCGCTGGGCCATCAAGGTCCAGGCCAGGTTGGTATGGGCCAGAAATTGTTTTTGTATACCGCTCTTGGCGGCTCGTTTGAGGACCCTTTGATAAAAGTCTTTCGCCTCGTCGAGGCGTCCCTGGCTGCGGGCGTTTTCACCGAGGTTGTTGAGGCAGTCCAGCACCGCGGCTCGATCGCCAATGCGCTCCATGATGGCCAGGGCTCGGCGGTTAAAATCGTCGGCCTTTTCGAAATCCTCCAGGCCATGATGGATCACGCCCGATAGGACCAGGGCGCTGCCATAGCCGTGGTCGTCGTCGAGGGTTTCGAATCGCTCCACCGCCTCGGTGACCGCCTGGCGGGCCTCCTGGAGTTCTCCTCGCCATCGATAAAGCCAGGCGAATTGGTAGATCGTCCAGGCCGCGCTCAGTGGCTGGTCGATCTCCTCGTGGAGCTTCAGGGCCTGTTCTCCATGAGCAAAAGCCTCGTCGAGATGGCCTCGGAGTCGGTCGATGCGAAGGCGGTGTTCCAGGACCTTGGCCAGAAGATCACGCCAGTTGTGGTTCTCGCAGATCTCCTGGCTGCGCTGGGCGATGACCATGGCGTCGTCGAATCGATAGCTGCGAATAAGGAGGATGACCTCCTCGATCCATCCCCGGATGGTGCGCCGGTCGTCGTCGCCAAGGCCTAAACGCCGGCGGGTTTGCTCGAAATATTCGGCCATCTTCTGACCCGCTTCGAGTTGACAGGTCAGGTGGTAGTGACGGATGGCGGCGATCAAGGGCTCCAGGGCTTGAACGTCGTCTCCGGCGGCCAGGAAATGTCGGGCCAGGCGCGGGGCGAATCGGTCCTGTGAGGTGTCGTAGACGGCCTTCAGAGCGCGGGCACAACAGCGGTGGTGGTCGGCGAGTCGCCCCCCCTCGGCGGCCAGGCGGGTCAGGGTTTCGCGCAGGGCGCCGTGGGCAAAGCGCCAGGATCGGTCGCCCAGGGTAGCCAGGCTTTGGCTGGCCAGGGTCTCCAGCAGTTCTGCGGGGAATTCGTCGAGCCCCGCCTCCAGTCGGGCCTGGCGCCATTCTCGAAAGTCCACCTCGTGGCCCAGAGTTGCGGCTAACTCCAGGGAAATAAGATGCTCGTCGGCCCCTGCCGCCGGAGCGTCCAGGTCACCCCCCAACAACGGCGTCAGCCGCTGCACCAGCAGATGGTGGATATCCTCCGGAAGGGGCGCTCTCTCACCGCTGGCGAGCCGAAACCCGCCGGCGCTGATCTCGAGGACCCCGCGCTGGACCCAGTCACCGACGAGTTGAATCGCAAAGAGGGGATTTCCCGCGGTGCGGGTGGCCACCTGCTCGGCCACGTCGGACTCCAGACCGAGCAGATGATGGATGAGCCGTCGGTGTTCGTCGTCTTTGAGAGGGGTGACGTTGATCTCGTCAATCAAGGGCGCGGCTGAAAGTTCTTCGAGCAACTCGGCGGCCAGCGGGGCTTCGTCGAGGAGTTCGTCGCGCACGGTCATGAGCACCGTCACGGGAAGCCAGGTGTCGTCGAGTCGATTGAAGAGGTATTTGACGAATTGAAGGGTGTCGCTGCCCCAATGAACGTCATCGAATTGGAGCACCACAGGCCGCTGTTCGGCCAAAACTTCGATCAATTGCCACCACAGGACAAAGCGGTCTTCCCGAGACTGAAAGCGAAAGGTCTTGGTCTGGTCGTCGAAATTTGGATCGGCGCTGCGCGCCAGCAACGACGAGAGGACCATGCACTGGTGCAAGGTGTCGGAGTCGACCTCGCCATATTGACCAAAAAAGGCGCGGACTCGTTCCGTGATCTTGTGGTGGGGCAGTCCGTTGCACCCCAGGAAGGCGGCGAACATGGGGCCCAATCCGTCGGCGGGGCCCGAGATGGGGCTGTGGGTGGCGCGCAGGACGTCGACGGCGCCCACTTCGTGGCCTCTTTCGCTGAGCCATGTGGCCAGCCGCGTCTTGCCGATGCCCGCCGGGCCGCTCAAGATCGCTCCATGAGGCCGGCCGCTGTGGCAGGCATCGAGTAAAATCTGCCATAATCTATCGCGCTCTGAGGCGCGTCCCACAAGGGGGATATGCCGCAGTCCATAGACCCCGAGGCCCACGCCGGTGAGCTCCAGGGGCTCACGGTAACTGTGCTGATATCGCCAGGATGACCGTATTTTCGGGACCCTCTTCGAAGCGCTCGTGGGAGGAGGGGATGGTTCGGAATTTGTGAGGTCGGGCTGATAGAGGACCCGCGTGGTTTCACCGCCGTCAAAGAGGGTCATATCCAGGCAGGACTCATTATCGGACATGACCAGTGACAGGGAGTTGGTGGCCCGTCGCTCATCGAGCTCAGCCAGCGCCAGGGCGGCATCGGCGGCGCGGCGAAAGCGGTCTCGCGGTCGCCTGGCCAGCAGCGTCTTGGCCCAGTCCTCAAATCCCGGCGGTACCTCCATTCGCGCCTGAAGAGGCGGGCGTTCGGCGAAGATATGGTCTTTGAAGACCTTCTGGACGTCTTTGCCGTCGAAGGGTGGGCCCTGGCCAGCCAGCCAATAGGTCAGGCAACCCAGGGCGTAGAGATCGGTCCATGGGCCCTGATCGCGAGCGTCGCCGGTGATCTGTTCCGGCGCCATATAACGAGGAGTTCCGGTGATGCGGTCCTGCTCCTTGTGGTCGGCGGCGGTCCTGTCGATGGCGTGGGCGATACCGAAATCGGAGAGGATGAGCCGGCTGTGCCCGTCATGATCGGCAAAGAGAATATTGGCCGGTTTGAGATCGCGATGGATTAGCCCACGGGCATGGGAGTGGGCCAGGCCGTCGAGGATATGAATGAGGATGGTCTGAAGATCGGGCCAGGTCAGGGATTGTCTATCCAGGTCGAGCAGCGTCGAGTTGGCGAGCTCCATGACCAGGTAGGGTCGGCCAGCCGTCAACTTGCCCTCCGAGGCGGCTTCGGTCTGCGCCGAGATCTCACCGCTGTCGAAGATGCGCACCACGTTGGGATGATCGAGGCGGGCTACGGCGCGTACTTCTTCGCGAAAGGCCCGGGCAAAGCGCTTCTCTTGAGCCTTTTTGCCGGTCATGATCTTGACCGCCACGGGATGATCATGTCCCTCGTGGACCGCTTTCAGCACGAGCCCCATGCCGCCGGCGGCGATGGGGCGCACCAGGCAAAACGGACCGAGTCGGACTCTGGAGTTTGTTGCGGTCTTCATCGTGGTTTTCCCATCAAGTCGCAGCTGAAGAAATAGAGTATCATCGGGACTAAATCACCTCCAGCGGCGAGGCAGCTCGGTGATCTGGTTTGACGCCACGCCCACAGGGAGTACGCTTAGCGCGTTCGGGATAAATATTGCGATTCAGCGGGAGATTGAATGATGACTGAGTGGAAGCGAGTTGTGGTGACCGGAGCCAATAAGGGAATCGGCCTAGCCACGGTGGGGGCCATCCTGGAGTCTCGAGATGATAGTTTTGTCTTTCTGGGATCCCGGTCCCTGGAGCGGGGACAGGCTGCGCGAAAGAAGTTGTTGAGCGAGCAACCCGACTGGGAAGGGCGGGTAGAGGTGCTGCAGCTCGACGTCTCCGACGATGAGTCTGTTCAGGCGGCGGCCGACGAGGTGGCTAAACGCTTTGAGGAAGACGAACCGCTGTACGGGGTGGTCAATAACGCCGGCATCAGCGGCGAACACGCCGATATGGAGAAGGTGCTCGACGTCAATACCTATGGGCCGCGGCGGGTCTGTCAGGCATTCTTGCCGCTTGTCGACTCCCGGCAGGGGCGAGTGGTCAATATCTCGTCGGCGTCGGGGCCCAATTTCGTGGCCGATTGTTCGGAAGAACGTCAGGAATTGCTCACCAACCCCGACGTGACCTGGGAGGAGATCGAAGCCCTGATGGAGGAGTGCCTGGCCGAGGAAGAGGAGGGCAGCATTTCTGCCTACGGATTATCGAAGGCCTGTCTCAACGCCTACACAATTGAATTGGCCAGGGAGCATCCCGAGCTGACCATCAACGCCTGCACCCCCGGCTTTATCGAGACCGACCTGACCCGTCCCTGGGCCGAAGCCCGGGGCGTGGCCCCCGAGGAGATGGGTATGAAGCCTCCGCAAGCGGGCACGAAGGCGCCGCTGCATCTATTATTTGGCGAGCCCGGGGGAAGCGGCTGGTATTTTGGGAGCGACGCCGAGCGCAGCCCCCTGGACCGCTATCGCTCCCCCGGCGATCCGCCCTATCGCGGCGACTGACGCCGATGTAGAATTGGCGCCGACAAGCCCGCGAATAGTTCTCGAAAGTCAGGCAGTAAGCGATGAGTATACCCGCAATTTTCGAAGAGATGCGCCTCCCCGTGGTGG
Organism: Myxococcales bacterium; assembly: GCA_007135085.1. Classification (GTDB taxonomy): domain Bacteria; phylum Myxococcota_A; class Bradymonadia; order Bradymonadales; family Bradymonadaceae; genus SLJM01. The sequence continues at coordinate 11,707 of SLJM01000386.1, read as the reverse complement.
CGGCGCCCATGTTCCTCGTATCCGGCGTGGAGTTGACCCTGGCGGCCTGCCAGGCCGGCATCGCCGGCACCTTCCCGGCCCTGAACCAGCGCACCACCGAGGGCTTTGAGGAGTGGGTGGTGACCATCAAGGAGCGGCTGGCGGCCTTTCGCGAGGAAAACCCGGGGGCCCCGGTGGGGCCCTACGGGGTCAACCTCATCGTCCACCGCAGCAACCCCAGGATGAAGGCCGACCTGGAGGTCTGCGTGCGCCAACAGGTGCCCCTGGTCATCACGTCCCTGGGGGCCGTCAAAGACGTGGTCGAGGCCGTGCATAGCTACGGCGGGGTGGTCTTTCACGACGTGACCAACCGGCGCCACGCCGAGAAGGCTCAGGAAGCAGGGGTGGACGGGCTGATCCTGGTCAGCGCCGGCGCCGGGGGCCACGCCGGTACGCTCAACCCCTTCGGGTTTCTGGCGGAGATTAAGAAATTCTTCACCGGCACCATCCTGATGGCCGGCTGTCTGTCCTCGGGGCGAGATGTGGCGGCCGTGCGGGCCATGGGCGCCGACCTGGCCTATATGGGTACCCGCTTTATCGCCTCCGACGAAAGCGGCGCCCAGGACGAATATAAGTCCCTGGTCTGCGACGCCGTCTGCGAGGATATCATCCACACCCCGGCCGTCTCCGGCGTGCCCGCCAACTTCATCGCCCAGAGCCTGGCGGCCAACGGCTTTGATATGGACAAATTGCGCGACCCGGCCCACGTCGATTTCGGCGAAAAGCTCACCGTCGACGACGAGGCCAAGGCCTGGAAGACCGTCTGGTCCGCCGGCCACGGGGTCAGCGCCATCGACGAGGTCAAGCGGGTGGCCCAGTTGGTCGACGACATGGAAGAGGAATACCGACAGGGCCTGGAGGCCGCCAGGAAGGGGCTAAGAGGTGATTGAATACATGAATCTCGCCAGGACTCGAGTAGGAATGGTGGCGCTTTGGCTTATCCTGGTGACGGTCCTCGGCGGTTGTCGCACTACCGGTTCGGCAGACCACGGCGATGAGGCGGCGGCTCTGGAAAGTGTCAATGGCGCTGATAGCGTGGATAGCACTGAAGAGGAGGTAGCGGGTACCATCGAGGCCCGTATTGAAGCGGCTCAGCGCCGCCTGGAGTCCTTCGGCGACGGCGACCCGGCCCGGGCGGAGCTGCTCCATGAGCTGGGTGATATTCATCGCGAATACGCCGATGAGGTGGTCCGCAGGACCAACGAATATTATCTCAGCAGCCCCTGTCCCACAGCTTCTCCGGGCACTGATGAATACGAGGATTGTCGACAGCGTGACCAGGCGGCAGAAGTGGAGATCGAGGAACACCTCCAGGCGGCAGCCCATCGCTATGGCCAGCTATTGACGGAGTTTCCCGATTATGGGGAGCGGGATCGTATCCTCTTGGAGCAAGGTGTGCTGCTCTATATGCTGCAACGAGAGGAAGAGTCAGCGGCGCTGTTGACGGAGCTCATCGAGGGATATCCCGACAGTCAATGGCGCTACTCCGCTCACGCTGCCATGGGCGATCACTTCTTCTTTCAAGATCGAATACACCAGGCCGTCGGCCACTATGAGCAAGCCCTCGAGTCAGGCGACCTGTCGGTGATCATCTACAGCCGATATAAGCTGGGCTGGTCCCACTATTTCGACGCTCAATATAGGGCAGCGGTAGAGCAATTTGCACAGGTCTATATCGGCGCTTCCGGACTGGAAGACGAAGCAGAAAGGCTGCGGATGGAACGAGATGGACTCCGCGAGTTGGTACGGGCCGTCGCTGATCTCGGTGATGAAGAATGGGCCATCGATAGCCTCTTCGACTTGATCGATGACCGGGAGAAACTGCAGGTGGCTCTGGAGCGGCTCGCCGAGTTTTATCGTGGCCTCGGTCAAATGGAGGAGGCCCAGGCCGTTACAGAGGCACTTCGGGAGCTTCAATCGCAGTGATGAACGGGGGCGGAATATTGTACCATCGATGGTGAAGTCGTAGATTATGGGCTGCGAACCGCAGATGGAGGCATGACTTTGACCGTGCGAATGAGACCGCGCTTTGAGATCGGCGTCGCCCTGGAAAGGGAGGCCGCCTACGAGCGCATGAAAAAGCGGCTGGAAGAAGAGGTGGTGCACTGGCATGTGGCGCTGTTGAACGGCCAGATCGAGGTGTCGCCCCACAACCAGGATCTTCATTTCTGGTCGCCCTATCTCAAGATCCGCCTCGAGGAAGATGACGACGGCCGCACCACGCTGCGCGGGGCCTTCGGCCCGAATATCAATCTCTGGACGTTCTTATTGGCCATCTACGTCATCTGCGGGCTGTTGGGTGGCACGGGGTTGTTGGTGGCCTTTAGTCAGTGGCAATTGGAGCAGGCAATGACCGGGTTTTTGCTGACCGCCGGGTGTGGGGTGGTCTCATTTATGGTCTGGATCGCCGCCCAGTTCGGACAGGGATTTGCCCAGAAGCAGATGCAGGGCATTCACGCCTTTATCGTCGATACCTATGATGACGTCCTCGTCGAGGATAAGACTCAGGCTGTATGAGGGGGGAGTGAGATCAATGATGGCGCGTACAGACACAGGAGTCGCTGAAGAGAAGACCCCTCATCGCTCGGCGCCGCGTCGGTAGGCCTCGCCGAATAGGATCACACAATTGGTGCAGTCCGGGGTGCCGATATTTTCGGTGGTGATCACGATGATGTCGGCGCCGGCCCGGGCGGCCTGGCGGCGCAGGTCGTTTCGGCATTCCTGTGCGTTGGCGCCGACGCTGCGCAGATTATTGCCCTCCTCACAGGCGACCTCGGTGACGTAGGTATATTCTGCGTCCCTGGGGACGTCATTTCTAAACTCCACAGCCTCGGCGTCTGCGCCCAGCACGCCGAAAGTGGGGGCGCAGCCGGCGAGGGCGAAGGCCAGGGTGATGCAGGCAATGGTCAGGTGTGGCTTTCGCACGGGCTCCTCCAACGTCGGCGCGGTAGTGGGCGAAGTGGAATCTAAGCACCGAGGCCGGGGGCCGCCATCAACTCCAAAGGGTTGGGAAGTTGTCGGTGTTGGAGCCTGCGGCGTCGCGGCTGTGTGGGGCCGATAGTCCCGGGCTACCGCCGGAGCTAAAGTCGTAATACGATCATCTTAAACAAGGATTTGGGGTTCCATTCCTTGACGGCTCTCTCACCGGTCGTCACGATGTATGTGTATGTAGGTTAGTGTAGGAAAATATAACGGCCCGGGGTCGGCCAACACATCGAGGAGACGGTCATGAAGAATGCACTGAGCTTGAGTACTTTTTCGGAGTACGCCCAACTCGCTGCAAATCAGAGTCATGACGTGCATCTGTCGATCCACCTCGAGGCATGCCCCGGTGTTGAGTGGGAGCGCCCTCATATGTCGGTCCTCTTCGTGCTCGACATATCAAGCTCGATGGCCGGCGAGCCCCTGGAGCAGGTATTGGAGGTCGTCGACTCCACGGTCGGGTTGTTGAGCCCAGATGATCGCGTCGGGGTGATGACCTTTGCAGCAGGCACGCAGGAGGTCATCGATGTGCGAGAGGCCGGGGAAGAACATCTGCGGCGCCTTCGTCGACGGCTTCGCACTATCAGACATCGAAAGTGGACCAATTTTGAGGCTGCTCTGAAAAAGGCCGAAAGGATGATGCCCGCCCCGCGAAAAGGGGAGAGGCAGGTCGTGATATTCTTATCCGACGGCTGCCCCAGCGTGGGCGACTATTCGGAGGAGGGATTGGCTAAAATCGTCGAGTCTTGGCAGGGAATCTCACTGTCCACCCTTGGTTTTGCGCACCATCACAACCCGGAATTGATGGAATTGCTCAGCAAGAGCGGCGGAGGACGCCATCACTTCGTGGCCGACCCACTGGCCTGCGAATACGAATTTGCCAGCGCCCTGGTCACCGAGCAGGCCGTGGTCGCCACCGACGTAGAGGTGATCATCACTCCCGAAGATGGCACGAAAGTTCAGACAACTCTCGGGCTGGCCCGATCCAGTGAGCGCGATGGGGAGACCATTATCGATCTCAGCAATTTCTCCGCCGGGGCCCGGCAATTTGCGGTAACCCACCTCGAGGTAGACACCGGTGAGGCCGGGACGAAGCAACCGCTGGCACAGGTGCGAGTGCGGTATTTCGACGAGCGAAAGCAGGAGGGGGTGGAATTGCGCCAGGACCTGGAAGTGAGCCTGGAGGGGGCGTCGGGGAGGCGTGACGACAAGGTGGTCTCCCACAAGCTCATCGCCGCGGCCGAGATGATTCGCCGACACGCCAGGCGTCTCGCCAGACAGGGACAGAAGAAGGGCGCTGCCGTTGCCCTTGCTCGAATGATCGATGCCATCGAGGGCTGTCCCAGCTACGGCGGTGACGACGGAAGCGTCCTCGGCGAGGTATATGAGGACCTACGGGAGGAACACAAAATACTGGACCGGGCCGACGAGAAAAAGCATCGCGACTATACCTGTAACAACCGGGTCGACGCCTACGACAACACGGTCAATCTTCGCCTGGCCCGGCCCGGCAATTGGACTGCCAGGGCCAGTGGTCCGAAAGCGGGCCCTAAGCCGCCTGCGACGATGAAGCTGATCTTTCTCAGCGGCGACAGAGCCGGTGAGGAAGTTGCCATCGAAGAGGGGCTCATTGTCGGCCGCTCCCGAGTGGCCGACATCATCGTCGACGACGAAGCCATCAGCCGCCGCCACGTCCAATTTCTGACCTACGGAGATACACCCATCGTCCGCGATCTGGGCACCCCGAACGGCACCTTCGTCAACGGCAAGCGGGTACACCGCTCCAAATTGCTCTCCTGGGGCGACGTGATCACCATCGGCGATACTCGAATGAAATTGGAGCGTTGAGGGCGGGGACGCCAGGGGGGAGACCTTCAGGGGGCTCACCCTGGCAAGAAATACCCCGGAATATCTATTGGGGACGCAGCACGGTTCCACCCGAGGGCCAGTCTTTGCCGCCCGGTCTGACCTCCTCGGAGATGACACCGACGACGCGCATAAAGGTCAGTCCGTCATAGAAGTCCATATGGTCGACCAATTTTCCGTTCTCGAATCGAAATACGGCGGCGACCATATAATCCGCTTCATTGCCGCTCGCCGGAATCCCGAAAAACTCTCCTTCGTGGGTTCCCGTAAACCGGTAGGTGGCGAGAACGCGATTCCCTTCGCCGAAGAGCTCCTCCAGGGAGTACTCGAAGTCGGGAAAGCCCTCGTGCGTCTGGAGCATGATGTCCTCGTAGGCGTCGAGGCCCTGCACCTCGATGCCCGATCCGGTGCGATAGACGACGTTCTCGTCACAGACCTCGCCCACACGCGAAAAATCGTGGGCGTTAAAAATATTGACCAGGCGACGAATGGACTCTTTATTTTGCTCCACCGACATGACGACCTCCTGAGTTGAGATTGCACTGGTGACGAATTTGCCACGCCCGAACCTATGCACCGGCGTCAATATCGGCGAGCCGTCCCGGCACAGCAGGGGCAGGAGGTGCGATAATTGCCGGCCTCGGCGGCCTCTGTGTGGATAAGGGGGCTGGGTTGCTTAGGTTTTCCGCAGATGTGGATTGGACTAAGGCGCCATTTGGCGAAAGACGACCGGAGGTAGCTCCATGACCGCTCAGGAAAACAAAGAGTTAATTCGCCGCTTCTTCAATATCCTCAACGCCCGCGATCTGAATCGCCTCGGCGGGGTCTGCCGCGAAGACATGACCTACCGCACCTCGGCAGGAGACAGCTATCAGGGCCTCGACTCCTTTCGTGAGTTGATGAACGAGAGTTTCCAGACCTTCTCGGACCTGGAGATGTCCATCGAGGAGATGGCCGGCGAGGGAGATAAGGTCACCTGTCTGTACCGCTGGAGCGGGGTAAACGACGGAGGATACCAGGGAATGCCGCCGACGAATCAGCGGGTGGAGCTGCTGGTCAACTCCTTTTGCGCCGTCGAGGACGGCAAGATCGCCGATGTCTTCGACTTCTTCGATTCACTGGGCTTTATGCGCCAACTGGGCGTGGTCTCCAGTGACGTGCAGCCAGGCGGCGAAGACTGGCCTCGCGGCGGAGAAAAGCTGCGACTCTATTCCTGATCATCACAACCGGTTCGAGCCCGAGCTTAAGCCCGACCTTAGAGGAGGTAGATATGAGCGCCGAAGAAAATAAAGAGCTGATTCGTCGTCTCTTCGACCGTTTCCGCTCTCACGATACGTCGTCGCTGGAGGAGCTATGCCATTCGGATATGCTCTATGAGACTCCGGAATTTGACACACTGAAGGGGATCGACGCCTATCGCCAGGTATTCGAAGAGGCGACCCGGAGCATACCCGACCTGGAGCCCACCCTCGAGGAGATCGTGGCCGAGGGCGACAAGGTCTTCGCCATTCACCGCGTCAGGGGAACCCTCAAGGGCGATTACGCCGGCATTCCCCCCACGAATGAGCCGATGGAGCTATTGGTCAGCGATGTTATCACCATTCGCGACGGCAAGGTGGCGGAGCACCGCGAGTTCTACGACGTGCTCACGATCTTGCGACAACTCGACGCCGTCGACGAGAGGCCGCCTCGCGCTGCTGGCGAGGCGCAGGCGCCCAGATAGAGTCGGCTTCGCCGGCCATGCCATCATCTTCACCGGCGAATAGCTGCCGGCGCCGAAAAGCTGTCAGCGCCGTAAATAAGAGGGGGGCAGCCGGGGAGTGCTGGTCATTTGTCACCGGACCGTTGCTTGTTGTAACAAGGCGCCCCGTGGGATTGATCGGCTGGTGATTGGACATCGCTTTCGCTCAATCGTCACACGGCGACGTGGTGGTGAGGCAATCGCCACTTTTTGTACCCTGGAACGATCAGATTTCTCCGCGAGGAGCGTGATGAACAAGACCGAGCAAGCCCTGGAAACCGATTCCCATAGCCCCAACGACGGCGGTCAACCGAAACAAAAGCGCGATTACCCGGGGGCGCTGGTCGTCGTCGAGGGGATCGACGGCTCCGGCAAGAGCACGCAATTATATCTCTTGCGTCGGTGGCTGGAGCTCAACAAATACAAGGTCCACTTCACGGAGTGGAATTCCTCGCCGCTGGTGGCGTCGGCGACCTCGCGGGGCAAAAAAGAGCGGATGCTGACGCCGACGACGTTTAGCATGATCCACGCCGCCGACTTTGCCGACCGCTGCGAACGCCAGATCATTCCATTATTGTCGGCGGGCTACCTGGTGCTGGCCGACCGGTATCTCTACACCGGGATCGCCCGAGACGGAGCCCGGGGGATGCCCGTGGATTGGGTGCGCAGCCTCTATGGGTTTGCCCCGAAGCCGGACCTGACCTTTTATTTTCGCGGGTCCGTGGAGGTGTCCCTGCGACGTATCCTCGGCGGGCGCTCCCAGTTGAGCTATCACGAAGCGGGCATGGATATGGGCTTTTCCCTCAACCCCATCGAGAGCTTCCGGATTTTTCAGGGCCGCATTCAACAACAATATGACGCCATGGTCGAAGGCGATGGGTTCGTCCAGATTGACGCCCTCAAGCCCGTGGCGGACCAACAAGAGCAGGTTCGCCAGGTTGTGGAGTCCAGGATCGATCTGTCCAAATTTGCGCCGAACCGAGGTGAGCGATGAGTGATATTCTGACGATGGAAGAGGTGGCGCCGGAGAGTGAAGACCTGAGCGCCCAGGATGGAGCCATGGGCTCTGTGACCCGGTCAGGAGAATACGAGGTTAGACTCCCTGATCTGGATCCGGAGACCCTCAGCGGCCAGTTGGTCGTCATCGAGGGGCCCGATGGCTCCGGTCGGTCGACGCAGATCAAATTGCTCACGGAGTGGCTGGAGGGCAGAGGCCACGCCGTGCAGACCATGGGGTTGCGGCGCTCACGATTGCTGGCGCCCAATATCGACGCGCTGCTGGGCAGCAACGAGATCCAGCCATTGACGATGGCCCTGTTATACGCCACCGATTTCTGCGACCAGCTGGCAAATCGGATTATCCCGGCCCTGCAGGGAGGGTTTGTGGTGCTCGCCGACCGATATGTATATACTCTGATCACACGAGCGGCAGTGCGGGGATTGGATCGGGATTATTTGTCGACGGTCTACGAATTTGCGATGGACCCGGACCTGTTATTTTACCTCGACCTGTCGCCGACTCTGGCGTTTGAGCGTCTGTTCGAAAAGCAGAACTCGGTCAGCTTCTGGGAGACCGGTCGCGATCTCGATCTGTCGCCCAACCTCTACGAGTCGTTTGTGGAGTACCAGCAGATGCTGCGCGAGGAGTTTGGTGTCCAGACCGAAGAGCGCTCATTGTCGCTCATTGACGGCGGTCAGACCGTACCCGAGGTCAACCGACGGCTGCGGGAATCGATCGCCGAGCTTTTGGACATCGACGATATTTCCTATGAGCCCTCAGATGAATTACTGCCCATCTGGAATCTATGACCACTGAGAAACCGCTTCATGTCGGCGTCGTCGATACGGGGACCACGGCCATTCGTGTGCTCGTGGCCAGGGTCCACAGGGCCAACCGTTTTGTCGTGCTTCACAAAGAGCGGTGGCCCATTTGCCTGGGCGCGGACGTCTTCAGTGGAGGCGTTCTGAGTCCGGAGACGATGCGGCAGACCACCGAAGCGTTTGATCACTTCGCCGAGCTCTTTGAGCGCCACGGGGTGGTCGCCTATCGGGCCGTCGCCACCAGCGCCCTTCGTCAGGCTAAGAACGGCGATCGCCTCCTGGAGCAGGTCACGGAGCGGGGCGGGCTGGACCTGCAGATCATCTCCGGCGTTGAAGAGGCCCTGTTGACGGGAGAGGCCATTCGCCAGGCGCTGGGCTCAAAGCACCTGGAGTTGGTGCTCGATATCGGCGGGGGCAGCCTGGAGTTGTTGTGGTTCCATAAAGACGGGGAAGTGGCCGATGTGGTGAGCTTGCCGCTGGGGACGGTGCGCCTCAAAGAACAGCTGAACTTGCAGGACGTCCTCGACGAGGCAGACCTCCGGGCGCTGCGTGGCCATGTCAATCGCGTTTTGGAGGACCATGGCATCGGGCCCGGGGAGCGCCCATCAAAGGTCGCTGTCGGCGCCGGGGGAAACGTCGACGATCTGGCCGATGTCTTCGGCGGAAAAAAAGTGGGCGGCTATCCCTCGCTGGATCTCGTGGAGATGTCTCAGAATATCGAGCGCATCACGGCGTTGACCGTGCGCGAGCGCATGGCCCGGTTCGGGGTGCGCCGAGATCGCGCTGAGCTGATGTCGATAGCCGGGGTGGTGCTGGCCTGTGTGGGCGAGTGGCTGGGCATCGAGCGACTGGGGGCGCCCGATGTAGGTGTACGTGACGGGTTGGTGGCCCGGTTTTGCCGTGAGCTGGCGCCCGAGCCCGGCGAGAGCGGTGAGCAGGTGGCGATCCTCGAGTCGTGCCGCTTCTTCGCCCGTCGCTTCCACGGCGATCAGGCCCACGCCGAGCATGTGCGAATATTGGTGACGAAGATCTTCGATGAGCTCGTCGACCACCATCAGATGGGTCAGCGGGAGCGGTTGATCTTGGAGTGCGCCGCCGTGCTCCACGATATCGGCAACGCCGTCGAGCACGGAGGGCGCCATAAGCAAGGCGTCTCGCTCATCGAGAAGAGCGAGCTCCACGGCCTCCACGGCCGAATGAGAGATATGGTGACCGTCGTCGTGCGCCACCACCGCAGCGCCTTTCCCGCCTCCAGACACTCGCGTTATAAGGATCTCGCCAAGAGCGATCGAGCTCTGGCCCGAAAATTGGCGGCCATACTCCGTGTGGCCGACGGGCTCGACACGACGCAGCGTCAATACGTAGATGACCTTCAGGTCGAAACCATCGATGGCGAGGCTCGATTTCTCCTCGCCATGGATGAGCCCTCGGCGCTGCCGGCCATCGGGGCCGAGCAAAAATGTCATCTCTTCGAGCTGGCCTTCTCGTTACGGCCTCGATTTGAGCTGGCCGAAAAGATGCTCAAGGGCAATTGCTGAATTATCGTGGTGGCTATCCGGGGGCCGCGTCCCGAGTGGCCTCCCAAAGACTCTTTTTTCAGCGGGCGTCAAGCACCGGTCGTCAGCGGCTCATCGTCCCAGGGTTCGGGATCGCCGACCCAATTAAATCCGTAGCTAAATGGGGTCATCGAAGGAAGATGCTCGATCCAGGCGGGGTCGGTGACCGTGATTTTGACGGTCCAGATAGCCCAGGGGTTTTCGGCGAGCTTTGTGATGAGCTCGTCGTCGGTGAGGGCGTCGAAGTCGACGGGTTCTGCGTCCCTGGTCTTTTGCACCGTGCTCTCGACGATGAGGCCGCGACACAATTTGGTGTAGATACCGTTTTCCCAGCCGATATTGTGTTCCTCGTCTTTTGCATGAAGAAGTTTGCCCAGTCTGGAGGTGGCTTTGGCAAAACGGTCGAAGGACTCCAGCTCGGGAGCGGCGATGAGCGCGAGGGCTTCGGCTTCGTGCTGCAGGTTCAGCTCCTTGTCGGGGTCGAAGCTGTAGACCGTCAGGGAGACGCAGTTTTCCTCGACTTTGGCGTCGACCACGGCCGTGCCGGCGGAGCTGGCCAGGCGCGAGATGGTCAAGGGATCGGCCAGGCGCTTTTTGCTGGTATCGAAGTGGGCCGGTCCGATCTTTCCCCGTCCCGCGCCGACGCCTGATGCGCCGCGACTTCCATGCGAGAATTTGACGACAGTTCGATTGGGCAGCAAGACTCCTACGTCTTCGCCGTAGTTGGAGTACCAGACGACCTGGCCGACCAGTGAGTCCAGGACTTCGTCGGTGATCTCCTCTCCCTCATAGACCTTCTCAGTGACGTAGGCCTTGTCGCTATATTTTGGAAACCAGGCGTAGTCCTCTTCCAGCGAGCCCAGATATTCGAGGAAGAAGAGCCGGGGGATGGGGATGAGGCCGGCGTGGGGCGACTCAGAGTCGGCGGCGGGCGCGTCGTCTGCTTCCTCGAAGCGAATGGGCTCACAATCGTCGAAGCTGGCGACGGGCTCGAAAGCGGCGCTGTCCCAGGACTGGCCTTCCGATAGATGCGAAATCCAGGCCGGGTCGCTCACCTCGATGCGCATCGTTCCGCGCAGCCACTGATCGGGGGTGTCCCAATAGGCATGCTCGTAGTCGTCGTGGGCAGCCTGGGGAGGCTCGTTTTCGAGTTCGACTATCTCCACGTTGCGCACAAAACCCCTGGCATATTTCCTCATCCACCCGGCGTCGAGGGCGGTCTCGAGGTCGACCTCTCCGGCCAACGGATCGTCGCCGCCGGCGACGTCCGACAGGAGCATAAGAGCAAAACCCGGGGTGCCCGAGATATACATCGAGTCCGGATGAACGACCTGCACGTCGAGAACCAGGGTGGTGTCATTTTCGATTTTCTGCACGCTCAAAGCGTAGAGGGAAGACATTGTTTAGACTCCAGGGGAGAGGGGGGGGGCATCGAGGTGGTGTAGAACCGATACAGGTAACTCGATTCGCGTCGCATAAGAGGGTCCGTAAAGGACGGAAAATCGCCGGGCCGGGATGTCGTCTGTGCGGAAGTGATCGCAGTCGGCGCCGGCGACGGATAGGCGGAGGCGGTGGCCGGGGGCCAGGCGATAACTGACCGGCAGGAGATCGATGATGAGCTCCGTGGGCTCGCCGGGCACGAGCAGCTTCGCGTCGCTGCTCTCAAAGGTGCGTTTCGGGGCGCCGCTCTCGCTCCATCCGG
>SLJM01000415.1 GCA_007135085.1 Myxococcales bacterium | reverse complement strand
TGTTTCTCGCTCGACTTGCATGTGTTAGGCACGCCGCCAGCGTTCGTTCTGAGCCAGGATCAAACTCTCCAGTTTGATTTGGCTCTCGTTAAACTCAAATTAACGAGATGCTCTGTGCAATATTTTGATCTTCGGTGATTTGACTTAACGACGACTAAAGCGCATCCAAAAAACGTCACCGGAGGGCCATTGCCTGGCCCTCGCTTTCGCGTCTCGCATGCTCGCTCGTCGGGTCGCGACCGCATCCCGGGAATCTGTCAATTCCGGGCGACTTAACGTCGGCGCTATCTCGCGACCATTCAACCCACCTGCACAGTATTGCTTGCATCTAAAGCGGTGCTGACAACAAGGTCACCCAACAAAGACTCAATAAAGAGCCACTGAAGGTGCCCTGTCTGGATTCCTATGAACTTGTCAAAGAGCGTCGCCTTTTTGGCGACTCCTCCGTGGGATTGCTCAGCGAGCAGTTCCCTCGAAGGGCGACGAAAGATAGGCCTCCCCCTGCGGGGTGTCAAGGGGGTTTTATAAATTACTCCACTTGGGTAAGCACCGTGACCTCTGGTAGATTAGCATCACGCCGACCTGGAAAGCTCCTAATTGCAGACCTGTGAAGTCCTCGATGAGCGCAAAAGAATTGGACCTTCAACTCGGCCAGCTCGCACTGGCCCGGGGGATGATCGACCTCTCCACCCTACTGCGGTGTGCCACGGCAGCCGATCGGGATGGCCAGTCCTTCAGGGATCTATTGGTCAACGGCGGTCATCTGAGCCAGTCGTCCATCGAAGAATTGGAGACTCGGCTGAGCACCATGAGCCCCGAGGACGTCCAAGGAGCCGTCGAGGCCGGAGAGACGGTGGTCATGCAGACTCTGGTCGAGAACTCTCAGCGAGAGGGATTGCCAACCCTGGATTCACTGCTCACGCCGATCGAGTCGGCGGTCACCATGGACGGGCGACCGCCCACCATGGACAAGGGATTACCGGATTCCATCTCAGCCCTGGACACTCCGCGCGCCGAAGAGCGCTATGAATTCATCGACGAATTGGGCCGGGGAGGAATGGGACAAATCCTGCTCGCCGAAGATCATCTGCTGGGCCGACAGATCGCATTAAAGACGATCCTTCCGGGCACGACGATCGAAAGACCTCAAGAGCGGTTATTGGCTGAAGCTCAGGTCACAGGCCAGCTGGAACACCCGAGTATCGTGCCCGTCTATGAGTTGGGGCGGCTGTCCAATGACGAGCCCTATTATACGATGCGGGTGATCACCGAGCAGGATCTGGCTTCTATTATCGATGAACTAAAAGAAGGCCGGAGTGACACCCCGTCGCTGCTGCAGTTGGTGCAGATCATTCGTCAGGTCTGCCTGGCCGTCCAATATGCCCATGATCACGGGGTGATCCATCGCGATCTGAAACCGGAAAATATACTGGTCGGAAAATACGGTGAGGTCTTCGTCATCGACTGGGGAATCGCCAAGATTCTCTCCCATCTGTCGGACGCCCCGAGCCCGACGACGGCCGAGGATAATCAACTGGGCGCTCTGGTGGGCACCCCCCAGTATATGGCCCCCGAGCAAGCTCACGGGGAAAACGACGCCGTCGACGAGCGCACTGACGTCTACGCTCTGGGAGCGATGCTCTACGAGATCATGACCTTGACGCCGGTTTTCTCCAGCCCCACTGTGCTCGGCTTATTGATGACCATCGTCCAAGACGAGCCCGAGCCCCCCTCGCAGCGAGCGCCCCATCGCTCGGTGCCGCGGCCCCTGGAGGAGATCTGTTTGCGCGCCCTGTCAAAAGAGCCGGCCCAGCGCTACCCCTCGGCCCAGGCATTGGCCGACGAGTTGGATCTGTTCATCGAAGGTGTCAAAGAGCGGGATCGGCAACTGCTCAACGCTCGAAAGCTCATCGAACGAGCCCGCCAGTCACGACAGCATTACGACCAGGCGCGCCGTCAGTTGGGTCAAGCGATCAGCGAACGAGACCGACTCCGAGGGGCCACCCCGGCCTGGGCGGATCCTGAAGAACGCGCCCAGTTGTGGGAACGAGAATCCCAGGTGGAGACCCTCCAGGTCGATGTGGAGCGCCAGTTTGGCCAGACCGTACGGCTTTTGAGCCAGAGTCTGGGCCACACCTCCCTCGACGAAGCTCACGACGCGCTGGCCACCCTTTATTGGGAACGATTTATCGATGCCGAGCGACGCGGTGACCGGCCGATGGCCACCTATTTTGAAAACCTGGTGCGTCAACACGATACGGGAGCGTTTACAGATCGCCTGCGGGGATTGGCGGACATCGCCGTGGCGACCACGCCCCCGGAAGCCCAGATAATCCTGTCGAGGGTAAGGGAGCGTCAGCGGCGTTTCGTGGCCGACGAAGTGGTCGCCGACGGCACCTCCCCATTGTCGATGGAGCGCCTGCCCCATGGGCGCTACCAGCTCCAGGCCGAGGCCCCCGGATTTGCCCCCCTTCAGGTCCCGCTGGTCCTGGATCGCCAACAATCTCTGAGCATGAGTCTCCGTTTATTCCCGAATGACGCCGTCCCCTCGGACTTTGTGATCATTTCCGAAGGGGAATTCATCACCGGCCCCCCCGGCGAATTCGGGGTCGATCAGAGTCGAGAATCACTGCCGACCTACGCCATCCAGCGCACCCCCGTGACCTGTGCTCAATATCTGGAATTTCTCAACGATCTGGCCGACGACGACCCTGATTTAGCTGCTCAATATGCCCCGCGCACCCAGGAAGAGGCGCCCTCTTATTTTCCGATCGAAGACGGCAGATACGTCATCCCCGAACGGGACGCCGACGGCGATGCCTGGGATCCTCAATGGCCGATCTTCATCATCAATTTCCACGACGCTTCGGCCTATGCCAGATGGCGCTCCGAGCGCGACGGCCTGACCTACCGGCTGCCCACCTCCCTGGAGTGGGAAAAAGCTGCCCGCGGTGTCGACGGACGGCTTTATCCCTGGGGGGACCACTTCGACCCCTCCTTTTGCCGAATTCGTCACAGCACACCTGGAAAACCGATGCCCGCTCCCGTGGGAAGCTATCGGCATGACACCTCACCATACGGGGTGCGTGATATGGCGGGCAATATTGCAGAGTGGACCTCGACACCACACGAGAATTCTCCGGATACATTTTTGTTGCGCGGTGGCTCCTTTAATTCTTTTCCTGCAATGTGTCGCCTGGACTGGTACCTCAACAGCCCGGCCGCCTATCGTTTTTCACATTATGGATTCCGGTTGGTCCTCGACATTTAGGCCCAGACAATTTGAATAAGCCTTCGGTCCCCCCATTGGCGCGCGGCCAGCTTGGCCGCAATGGGGACTGGCAGTCCACACTCCTAAGGAATACGAGAGCAGCGATCATCGCAGCTCACCGTCACCTCACTGAACGCTTATAAATTTGAATTTGGCTTATCATTAATTTAACGTCATGGCTCTCGTATTCGATATCCATGGAAGTCCCACAAATTAGCCGGCTAAATTTCTGGTCTCTCCCGCCGATGGAGCACCTCCGATGTTTTCGACTCACCGCCTGAAAAATCGCAGCAGTCTCTTAATATTGAGCCTTTTGCTCCTGGCGTTGACCTGCGGATGCAGCGGCGACATGGACGATCATCCGTCTATCAACGACATTAACGGCGACGATAACGGTGTCGATGTGGGCCAGAATGAAGACGTTGGCGAGAGCGACGGCACGAACAATCAAACTGATCGTACCATCGGGGGGGTCTGTGTCTACGATGCGGCCGACCCGAGCTGCCAAGAGGATGCAGCATTCGTCGACGGAGAGGTCCCGCCGGGAACGGGACGAACGCTTCCCGATAAGTTTGCGGGGCTTCCCGATTGTCTGCCCGACCAATATATGGTGTGGCCCAAAAGCCATGAGTTGGACAGCGGGATCTTCGGCGAGAACACCCGTATCGTCTACGTCCGGGGTAGCCAATCGTCGGGCTCTCACGACGACACCACCGGCAGCGGCGGCAGCGGCGCCAATACGGGGCTGATAAACGACGGATCCACTCCCGGCCAGGCCATGGACCTGCGCGATCTTTCGATGGACGACAATCCATTGATCGTCTCCCTTCTTCCCGGAACCCACCGGCTCGACAAAGAGTTGACCTTCTCCTCCCCCACTCTCATCGTCAGCCCCTGCGCCACCTCGGCCATCGTGGAGCTCCAACAAGAGGGAGCCCTGCGCTTTGAGGATACGTCACTGGTGGTCCTCGGCGGCGTGACCGTCGACGGGAACTCGTCGCTCCACCCGGCGGTGACCTTCGAGGAGGTCGACGCCGCCTTTATAACCAACAGCCATATCACCAGTTCAGCAGCCGGGCCGGCCGGTGTCGACTCCCGAAGCGTGAGCCAACTGGCGATCAATCAGAGCATCATCGAGGGCTATCGAGACGGCCTTCGAATGTATGACACCAACGCCGTGGTGCGAGGGGTGCTATTTGAGGACAACCATGACCACGGCGTGGTTCTGGAAGAGCTGGCGATTCCCGGCGATGCCTTTGCCAACCAATTATTTTTGGACTATTCGGTCATCGATGGGCAGAACGGATCACCGGAAACTGCGGGAATCGGCCTGAAGTCCACAGCTTCGATGGTCGGTGTCCGGGACTCCCAGATCAACGGCCATCGAGTCGCCAACGAGACCCATAGTGCGGCCGGGATCAGCGCTACTGCCAGTTATATCCGCGTCCTCGGCAACACTGAGATCGGCGACAACGCAGGCCCCGGCATCTGGAGCCACGAAAGCCGGCTATGGCTGTCGGGAGAGGGCTCGGTTCGACAAAACCGCCGCGGCCTGGTGTTGCGACGACTCGAGAACGGCGCTGAGCTGAGCGATTTCTTCGAGGCTCCAGATGGGGAGTTTACTCAAGGCCATCCCATCTTCTCTCCCGGTGACGCCATCGCCGAGCCCGTCGACGTCACTCACGGGTTGTTCATGGGAGACACCTTCTTCCCGGGCAACGCCTACTTCCCTGGCGAGCCAATGATTCCCGGTGATGCTTTTTCACCGGGCGATATATTCATTCCCGGCGATGCCTTCATTCCCGGCGATGCATTCTTCCCTCAGACAGCCCGTATTGAAGTGGCCACCCTCTTTGACTCGGACTACTTCATCCCCGGCGACGCCTTTATCCCCGGTGACGCCTTTATCCCTGGCGACGCCTTTATCCCCGGCGATGCGTTCTTCCCAGGCGGCACGGCCGGCCCCTTCTCCCCGGCGGCACGAGGGATGGACGCCGATTCCGTTTTCGCCGTCACTGCCGTCACGGGCGGCATGGACATCTCCAACAATATGGAAGTGGGCATCGACGCGGCGGGCACGGGGGTGCTCCTCCACGATATATCGATCGGATATTCACAGGCTCTCGATCTGGATCTATTCCTGCTAGCCGATCTTCCACCCGCCCACGGCGCGATCATCAAAGGTGCCCCCTTCGTCCACATCGGCTCCTCGCGAATTCGCGGCAACACCGGGGCCGGACTGCTCCTGTCCAACACCCGGCAGGTCAGCCCCGACGCCGACAATCTACTGCCCGGCGGGGCCTTGATTCAGAATACGGCGGTGGTGGACAACCAGGCCGGCGGAGCCCATATCTGGAACGATTCCCGTGCCAACCTGGGCTCGGCGGCTATCATCAACACCAGCTTCGTCCTCAACGGGGTGGTGGGCCTGATGGCCTCCTTCCAGGAGCTCCACTCCAGGGGCTCGGACTATAAATTCACCGAATCCTTCGCCGCCTTCGCTGGCGATGGTGCGGCGATGGCCGACGGACTTCAACTGGTGTCGACCCAGGCGTTCATGCACAATAATGATTTTGGAACAAACGAGCGCTTCGGCTGCTATTTCCATACCGACCACGAATCGGATGAATTGGTCCTCCTGGGCAATAGCTGGACCATGGGCGGCGACGGTTCGCCAGGCCTGATGGTGCGAGCCGATGAAGATCTGGAAGACTCCAATGTTTACGGGGAGGATGCTGCGGTCTTCAATCACGGCACCTCCGAGGAGCCCACACTCTTCGACTTCGGGGCCGGCCATATGACTCTTCCGGACCTGCGACATCCCTGATCTCAGATAGGGATTGAGCCAGGGGGGCAGAGCGGGCGTTTAAATCGTTCCCCTTACCGGTTATCATGGAGGTTGGAACGGGGACTGACCACCGTGGTGCCCCCCACTCATTATCGACCTCTTCTCGGAGATTTATTGTGACCTCGGGCCGCAGCGATAGCGAGCCCTCCCCCTGCGATGCCAACTCAGCCGCCGAAGCGCTGGATGGCAAAGTGCAGGTGCGTCTGCTTTCAGGGCTGGCAGGCATTCATCGCCATGAGGCCAGCCTGGACGAGGCCGGCCAACTTCTGGCCGACATTCTCCACCAGCACCTGTGCACCCCCGTGGTGGCCCGATGGAAACTGGGCCAGCATCAACGCTATACCTGGTTCTGCGGTGACGAACAGATCTGCCGGCAGATGGCTGGGGTAGATCCCCCAGCCCCCACAGAATCCGGTGACTCGACCGTTCACTGCCTGGACGACGAACTGGGTCAAATGATCCTGGACCTCAATCTGGGCGATCCCGCTGCAGCACAGGTGATCATCGCCACCCGCACCAGCAGCCGCACTCTCGATCCGGCCGATCCCTTCTGGAACGACCTGGCCATCGCTGCCGAGGGAGCACTCCAGAGTGCACGTCGTCTCGATCAACACCGTGAAGAGCGGGTTCGGCTCACCGCCGTGGTCGAGCAAATGCCCATGGGGATGGGGATCTTCGATCTCGATGGAAAAATTGTCCAACTCAACCTTCGAGGCCGAGCCATGGTGGAGCGCTTCTCCTGGACGGAGCTCAGTCCCGAATCTCACTCCTTTGAACTCTTCGATGCACAGGGCTCGCCATTGCCCCATGAGCGATGGCCGCTGGTGCGGGCTCTTCACCAGGGAGAGCTCGTCGAAGAGGAAGAATTCATCCTCCAATTCGAAGATAGACGGCGCCATGTCTCTCTGTCGGTGCTGCCCATCTTAGACGACGACGAACAGGTGATGTCCTATCTGGTCATGGCCCGCGACATCACCCACAGCAGCCAGGCGGCGCGCCGAAAAGACGAATTTCTCTCCGTAGCCAGTCACGAATTGCGCAGCCCCCTGACCCCGCTGGCCGGGTTGCTGCGCATGTCACGCAAAAAAGCGGAGGCCTCCCAGCTGGTGGAGCCCCAATTGCTGATCCGCGCCGAAACTCAGGTGGAACGACTCCAACGACTCATCGAGGGGTTGCTCGACGTCACGCGGCTCGAATCTGGGCAATTTCCTCTGGAGCGGCGCCCGGTCAATATGAATAGGCTCATGCTCCGTATCCTCGATCCCTGGCTGAACGGACCGGATAAGGAGCGCATCGAGCTAACCCTTCCCGACCAACCGGTGATGGCCCTGGTCGATCCAGATCGCCTCGACCAGGTGGTGACCAACATCATCGACAATGCCGCCACCCACGGCCGTGAAGACGGTCGAATCGCCGTGCGTCTCAGTGCCGACGACGACCACCTCGAGATCACCGTACGCGACGAAGGGGACGGGATGTCCCAGGAGGTCATCGATCGGGTCTTCGAACGCTATTTCGCCGCCACCACAGAAAATAAGAGCGATAAACGCGGTGCCGGCCTGGGTCTGTATATCACTCGCCAACTCGTCGAGGATCACGGGGGCACCATCGCCATCGACAGTGCTCCCGGACAACCTACGATGGTAAGCATAGAGCTTCCTCGGCATCGCTGAATCACGTCCTTCAAAGGACGCAGATGATTGCAGTTAATGGGGCGTCCGTGCTAGTCATATTGGGCACTTTACAGGCCCAATGGCTAATCTTTGTGTGGGATGACGATGACAACGTTGAGTCAGGGATGGGCAGCCTATCATCGCGGCAGCTACGATCAGGCACTTCGCCATTTCGAATCGGCCGACGGTGAACTGGCGGTGGCCGGTCACGCGCTGACCCTGCTGGCCATGGGGCGAGGAAGAGAGGCGACGGCGGCGGCCGAACAGGCCAGGCAGCGCAACTCCTCACGCTTTCTCACCGGCGTACTCGCTGACGTCAAAGGCCGTCAGGGCTCGCGGGGGGAAGCTGAAAAACTTTTGGTGAACAGCTCTTCCAACACTGACCTGACCGGATTTTATCGCTCTTTATTGGGAGAGCAACGGCTTCGCCAGGGCAAATGGGATCTGGGGACCAATGATTTTATCGCCGCCCTCAATCGCCGCGACGAGCGCACCTTTCCTCACGTCAAACGAGTGGTCGCCGATATGGTCGATGCCGTGGCCGCCAGGCGTATTCCCCGTCCTGACGCCGTCAAATTCATCAATCGAATCGACTATTCGGCCTCGGACAAGACGCCGGAGATGAACGCTTTTTTCGCCTCGGCGCGACGAGCCATCAACAGCAACCAGCGCATGGACCGTTCGGGCCTGGTCGAACCCTGGTCGGTGGGCGCGGGACTGGCAGCGCCGTCAACGGCGCCCCCTGGAAGCAGACCGTCGACCACACAGCAATCCCGGCGGCCCCAGAATCAAAATCAACGTCGTCGACGCAATGCGCCTGCGTCGAGACCACCGACGCAGCGACGAAGCTCATCACCACCCGCCCCCCGCTCGGCGCCTCCACAGCGCAGCCGACAAAGCCGGAGGGCCAATTCTCAGCAAAGAAGGCAAAACGAAATGCAGCGCCGCCTCTCCCAGCGGGCCGACGACTCTTCATCAAAGCATGATCTGCTCATGCAGGCAGACAGAAAGAATCTGACGGCCTATATGAATCAGGCGCGCAGAGAAAACGAGTGCCTCCAGGAGCTGGTCGAGGAGATGCCCCCTCCCATGTGGCCATCGGAGCAAAAAAACTCCATCGACTTCATCAAGCCCATCGGCTTTTCCCGCAAAGCGATTCTGCCTGGCAGCAGCTCCATCAGCACCGCCAATTTTCGAATCACCGGCGGCGATATCGGCGTCGAGGTCACCCTGGAGCGATGTATGCACAACCTCATCGCTGCAGCTCAGGAGGCCGCTCCCACCACCCTGCCTCTGGATCTCCCCTCGATTCCGCGAATGGAATTGAACCTTCTCGACGACTTCTTGAAGGCCATGCCCGATCTGGACCGGCTCTATAGCCAGGAACACCAGGTCGACGACCCGCAAACCCTGGCGGTGGGTAAATTCATCGGTGAATGCATCATCCAATCCTACGGTGGCGTCTGGGACCATCGGGTTCCTCCCCAAAAATCAACCATTTTTATCGGCGACCACGAACTCGATCCCATCGGAATGGCCGAGAAATTTTTGACCACCCAGGATTTCGATTCCGTGAGCCTCCGCGATCTGATTCATCAGGCAGAAAAGGCGGTCTACACCAGCACGGCCATGCCCAATTTCACCCCCTATATCGATTCCACAACCGGCTTGGAAGGAGAGGGGCTGGTCATGGGGCTGTCCGAATTATGGGTGGGTTATCGCTTTGTGATGCCCGATACCAAATTGCCCGCCGTGGCCGAATCGTTGAAGATCCAGTCGACGACACCCAATTTCGTCGCCTTCCAGTTGGGCGCTCAATTCGTACCGTCGGTCATTGCCGATCACGTCGACGGCTCGACCGACTCCGAAGGTCGTATCGGCATGGCTTATCTACGAGACACGGGGGAATTTCTCATCCTCCCTAGCCGCAAGCATTTTTGCCGATTTTTGGAGTCCGGCAAGGTCAAGATTGCGCGGGAAAACGTCCCGGCCGTAGCTCAATTACTCGACACCTATTTCCGCCCCGGCTGGACGGTAGTGGTCAATCGAGAACTGGCCGATCGGGTCAACCGAAAGATCAGCGGCGCCGAGGTGACCCCACCTGGACTTCGCGAAAAAGATGGAAAAATCGACCTCCGGGTCCACGCCATCGATCAGCGGGGCAAGAGCCGGATCATCCAGCTGAGCAACCGCCCCAAAGGCACCCCTCCCTTCACTCTCAAATTGCGCTGACTCCCGGCTTCAGGAGCACCACACGCTGCCACGCTCGCTCAATTCCTCGCGCAGCGACGCCGGCTCCAGCACCTCCACGCTGGGGCTCATGCCCATGACGAAGGATTTGAACTCCGGACACAGGCCCAGCTGGAGGATCACCTGCAACCCCCGGTCGGTCTCCTCAATTTGCTGCGAATGATGGACCCGGTAGCGCCGCAGATAATTAGCCCAGGAATCGCGGACCAATAAAACCACCTGTTGGGGTTCGAAGTTGGTGGCAAAGATGCCGAAGGAGTCGGCAAAATAGGCATCTTCTTCTTCCCGACTGCCATATTCGAACCACTGTTCGAGCCGCTCCCTGGCCATCTGCGCGGCCTCATCG
Organism: Myxococcales bacterium; assembly: GCA_007135085.1. GTDB lineage: Bacteria > Myxococcota_A > Bradymonadia > Bradymonadales > Bradymonadaceae > SLJM01. Next base: position 6,286 of record SLJM01000415.1, on the reverse strand, counting down.
TAGACGTCGAACTCCGGCTGTCCTTCCTGGGCCTCCAAGTCTGGGCCCACCTGTTCATGTTCGACCAATTCGCCCTGTTTAACGATTCGCTCGGCCAGTTGTTCGACCAATTTTGCCTGGGGACAGGCCTTATATTGTTGGACCCCGGCCACGTCGAAGAGCTTTTCCTCATCGTCGTGAACGGCCTGCAACCACAACCGGTCTTGATACCAGATCAAGCGACGGGGAATCACCAGGTAGTCGCCTACGTCGCCGTCGGAGCGTTCATAGGTAATAAAAACCCCTCGGCGCAGCTGGATGGCGTCGAGAAATTCCTCGAGCACTTCCAGAGTATGCTCTCGATCCATGGGGGCCCAGGTGCGGCGAAGGACCAGGGCCGACGAGAGCCTGCGAAGCCGCTCCCGCGCCGCTGAGCGAACCCGGTTTCGCCATTCGGCGGTAAGCTCGTCGATGGCCTCCCCATAAGGTGTGTGTTTGAAAATATCGAGGGCCACTCCGCCCAATTCCAGGGCGGCGGCGATCCCCACATGAGCCGTGGGGTCGCCGGCGCCTGGCAGCTCCCAGACCTTGATGCGCCCGTCGCGGTAGGTATTGAGCTCGTAGAGCTCTTCCAAAAGCTTCAGATCGGCGCGGGCCTGGGGGTATTGAATACCGAACTCATCACTGACCTGACTGATGGTCACTCCCTCCCCCCGGCGGAGCTTTTTCAGGATCGCGTGAGAGCGCCGCGTGGCGGCGAACGTATTGCGAGCAGACATCTACAACTCCTAACTACCGACTGCGACCGTCCACAACAAGGGTATGAACGACGACGTTACAATTGGTTGAGGGAGCGGCGATTCTGCGTCCTGAAGACCAGTCTGTCAATGCACCGCAATTTCCTCACAGAGCGACGGTCAAGGCGCTGTCGTCGCCGGACTGAATCGCCTTGAGGCGCGACTGCACTTTCGGAAGCAGCTGATAGACGAAAAAGGACGTGGTCTTCAGCTTATTTTCCAGATAACGCACATCTTCATTTTGCTCGATCAGGGCCTGACGGGCCTCCTGATCGTCGGCCTCGACACCCTGCTCTTCCCAGATGTGGGCCAGCTTTTGTTTAGCTATCTCGGCCTGCTGCAAGAGCAACCGGCCCACCTCGACGTGGCCAAACATACCCAAGAAAGGTGTGGCGTGGAGCAGGGGGTATTCCGGGTTCTCTTTGCCCTGTGCCTGAAACCCGAAGGCCGCTTCGGCCAGGGCATTTTTGGCGCCGTCCAATTCTTTGGCCAATTTGCCCAGGATCTCGTCCTCCGACAATCCTGCCAAAAATTGGGTCGTCTCCTGGATCCAGGTCATGAATAGAGCGCCACCCTTCTGGCGCATCTTTCGCCCCAGCAGGTCCAGGGCCTGAATACCGTTGGTGCCCTCATAGATGGAGGCGATTTTCACGTCGCGCATCTGCTGCTCGATGCCATATTCGGTGATATAGCCGTAGCCGCCCAACACCTGCATGGCCAGCTCGGTCATCTCGAATCCAATATCGCTGCAGAAGGCCTTACAGATGGGGGTCAGCAGGTCGAGCATATCCTGAGCCCACTCCCGTTTGCCCTCGTCCTCGTTATAGGCAGCGTGATCGCTGAGGTAGGCCGTATTGTAGATCAGCGCCCGAAGCCCCTCGCCATAGGCCTTCATAATCATCAGATTTCGGCGCACGTCGGGGTGCTCGATGATAGCCACGCTCTTTTTGTCTTTGCTGCGATCCGTGACCTTCGGGCCTTGCTTTCGCTCCTTGGCGTAATCCAGGGCCAGTTGGAAGGCGGCGTTGCCGATGGCTTCCCCTTGCAGCCCGGTGATCAGGCGGGCTTCGTTCATCATGAGGAACATATATTTGAGGCCATTGCATCGCTCGCCGACCAGCCAGCCGTGGCAATCGCCGTCGTCGCCGAAGGAAAGGGCGCAGGTCGGCGAGGCGTGGATGCCCATTTTTTCTTCGATTCCCGTGACGGTCACGTCATTGGGATCGCCGATGGAGCCGTCGTCGTTGACCCGATATTTGGGGACGATGAACAGGCTGATTCCTCGGGTGCCTTCCGGATCGCCTTCGACGCGGGCCAGCACGAGGTGGACGATATTTTCCGTCAACTGGTGATCACCGGCGGAGATAAAGATCTTGTTGCCCGTGATCTTATAATAGTCCTCGCCGTCGACGGGCTGGGCCGTGGTGCTCAGGTCACCGAGGGCCGACCCGGCCTGGGGTTCGGTCAGACACATGGTCCCCGCCCACTGGCCGGTGTACATCTTCTCGCAATAGGTGGCCACGTCCTCTTCAGTGCCGTGCTCCTCGATGAGGTGCGACGCCGAGGTGGTCAGCCCGGGGGTGAACATAAAGGAGCCGTGGGAGCCGATGAACATCTCGATAAGCGCCACGCCCAGAGTGTGGGGAAGGCCCATCCCCCCGAACTCCGGATTGTGCACCGGCGCGAAGAGCCCCATGGAGCAGAATTCTTCGTAGAGCTTCTCGTAGACCTCGGGGACATAAACCGATCCATCTTCCAGTCGGCAACCCTCTGCGTCGGCCTGCTCATTGGTGGGCGCCAATTTTTCGACGGCAAAGCGCTCGGCCTGACTCAAGATAATGTCCAAGGTCTCCCGATCGAATCCCTGATAGCGGGGAAGTTCCAACAACTCCTCCACTTTGAGGTGATCGTAGAGGACGAAATCCATATCGCGACGATCGATTTGATATTTACTGCTCATCGTTACCAGTCCTTGCGTTGAGGTCAGTCCACACCGGCCCCAAGAATTGGTTCTTCGACCGGCGAGTCGAAAAAATGAATCGCCGCTCATTGTTGTCACTGCGGCGAAAAGTTCAAGGGCAACCTGCCCAAAATTTCGCCATTTTGACCGATTTTATCATCGATTTGTCGCGCATATCCCGCGCCGAGGTTGACACCATTCGCGCGATTCAGTTACACCAAACGGGTCAGAAAAGTGGTTGGCGTCATCATGACGCCGACGTCCACGGAGGATTCATGGTACAAGTGGTCTTAACACTAGCCCTGATCGTGTTCGGCCTGGGCACCTATTTCTACGGCGCATACCGCCTTTCGAAATACGGCTTCCGGCTCAGCAGCGGTATTGGATGGGCTGTTCTACTCTTCCCCCCTTACACCTTTTACTTCGCCTTTAAGAAGTTGGAGGTAGCGGGCAAGGAATTGCCGACGGCGCTGGCCAGCTTCGGGCTGGTATTGGCCATCGGCCTGACCGTGATGTTCTCCTACGACCTGCAGATGGTCTTTACGGGACAGCTCGACGAGCTCCTCGAAGAGATGGACGTCCAGCTTTTGGAAGAGCGCCCCATGGACTTCGATGAAGTCTCCTCGGCGATCGACCGGGGCGACACGGTTGCTCTCGAAGGCGATGAAGAGGCCCAGGCGATGGCCGAAGAAATCGAAGCCCGCCGCGCTGCCGAAGAAGCAGAGGCTGGCGACGAAGAAGGCGACCAGGAGGACGGCGACGCCGATGAGGATGAAGAAAGTGACGAGGAAGAGGGCGACGAAGAATAATATTCGTCGGCTCTTCTAAAAGAGTTCGAGAAAAGAAAAACGCCCGGCCAACCTGATTGGCCGGGCGTTTTTCTTTTAATTTCTATTTAGCCCTGATTCTCGTAGAGCAGGCGAAGGCCGCGGAGGGTCAAGAAGTCGTCGACCTCGTCGAGAATATCACTCTCGTCGGCAAAAAACGTAGCCAGGCCACCTGTGCCCACCACTTTGACCGGCCCCTCCAATTCTTTTTTCATGCGCGTCACGACTTCACGGATCTGACCGATATAGCCATAGAGGAGTCCGGCCTGGATGGACTCCACCGGGTTTCGACCGATGACGCTAGATGGCTTGGCCAGTTCCACGCGGGGCAGCTTACTGGCAGCGTGGAAAAGAGCCTCGCTGGAGATGGTGATCCCCGGACAGATCGCCCCGCCCAGATATTCGCCCCGATGGGAGATGGCGTCGAAGGTGGTAGCCGTGCCAAAGTCGACAACGATGATGGCCGTGTCGAAGATATCTCGAGCAGCCACGGCGTTGACGATACGGTCGGCGCCCACCAGGGAGGGATCGTCGTAGAGGACGGGCAGATCGGCGGTGGCCGAATCACCCACCACCAGGGGTTCGCAACTAAAATAGACGCGAATCATCTCCTTGAGCAGCCGCTCCATCGGGGGAACGACGCAACTGATAATTGCCCTGTCCACATCGCCTGCGGCCAGGCCCGACAATTCGAAGAGCTGCCGCAAAAAAATCCCATGCTCGTCGCTGGTGCGTCCCTGGTGAGTCTGCAGCCGCCAATGACGCAATAATTCGTCGCCGTCGTAGACGCCGAGAACCGTATTCGTATTGCCCACGTCGATGACCAAAAGCATAGCCCGTACTCCTTTATGCAATAAATCGAACGACCGAAAGCCTTTCAGATCCCTGACACTCTGTCTACGACGACCTTCGGGCAAAGCTATGGTGGCCGTCGTTGCGTCAATAAACCAAACGTCTTATCTTGGCCCCGTCGTCATCACGACGAGGAGGCCATAGAGCTCTCCGATCTTCACTTCGCACTGACTCCGGCTTCATGACCAAGTTTCTCGGCCGCCGATTTTTAGCCTCACTGATCGTCGTCTTCGGCGTGGTGACGCTCGTCTTCTTTATTCTCCGCGCCGTCCCCGGCGATCCGGTGGAGTCCATCCTCGGCGAGCAGGCCCTGGAAGTCGACAAAGAACAAATGCGGGAATGCCTCAACCTTCACGAACCGCTGTGGAGGCAATATACGCTGTTCTGGCAAGACGTCTTCAACGGCACCTTCGGTGAGCTCTGTGATTCGCCGGGAGTGACCGTCATGGATCGTCTCGTCGACAATATCCCGGCCACCTTCGAGTTGGCCCTTGCGGCCATGGGCTTTGCCATACTCTTTGGTCTGCCCCTGGGCATCATCGCCGCCCTACGTCCCTATTCATGGGTGGACAATACGACGGCCGTGGTATCCCTGATGGGGATCTCCATTCCCAACTTCTGGTTGGGGCCCATGTTATTGATCCTCTTTAGCCTGACCTTGCAGGTCTTGCCCAATCCCGGCGCCGAGGTCGCCGGCCTGACCGCCCTGGTCTTACCGGCGGTCACCCTTGGTACCGCTCTGAGCGCCAAGTTGGTGCGCATGACCCGTTCTAGCCTCCTGGAGGTGCTCAACCGCGAATTCGTGCGCACCGCCAAGGCCAAGGGCGTCTCTCGAGCCAATGTGGTGCTCAAACACGCCCTTCGCAACGCCTTGATCCCTGTCATCACCATCATCGGTCTGCAATTCGGCGCCCTGTTGACGGGGGCCATCATCGTCGAAAAGATCTTTGCCCGCCCCGGGGTGGGGACCCTTTTGCTCGACGCCATCGAGCAGCGAAATTACCTGATCGTCCAGGGCTGCGTACTCTTCATCTCCTTCACATACGTGATCGTCAATCTCGTGACCGACCTGGTCTACGGATTCGTCGACCCCCGTATTCGCTACGACTGAAGGAGACACCGACCATGTGGAGACGACTCGGAAAATTGGGGATTCGCAAGGGCAACCTCAAACGACTCAGTCCCCTGGCCTATTTTGGCATCGTCGTGCTGACCATCGTGGGCTTCGTGGCCATCTTCGCCCCCTGGCTGGCCCCCTACGATCTGGGCCATATGGACGTGACTCGCCAGCTCGAGGGTCCCTCGGCAGACCACTGGCTGGGCACCGACGAAAACGGCGCTGATCTTTTGACATTAGTCATCTACGGCACTCGCGTGGCCTGCCTGGTGGGCATCGCCGTGGTGTCGATCTGCTCCACCGTAGGCGTCACTCTCGGCGCCGTCTCCGGTTATTTTGGCGGCGTCGTCGACGAGGTGATCATGCGGATCACCGACACGCTGATGGCCTTTCCCGGCATCTTGCTGGCGATCTTGATCATCTTCATCACCCAGGAGCCGAGCCTGGTGGCCGTCATCGGCGCCCTCTCCGTCTCCGGCTGGGCAGGCTACGCCCGTCTGGTCCGCGGCCAGGTGTTGGCCGTGCGCGACGAGGCCTACGTGGAGGCTGCCATCGCCATGGGCTATCCAGCCCCGCGGGTGCTCTTTCGCCACGTGGTGCCCAATACGCTGGCCCCGGTCATCATCCAGGCTACCTTCGGTATCGCCGGCGCCATCTTGGCCGAAGCGGCGCTTAGCTTCCTCGGCCTGGGGCCACAGGATATGCCCAGCTGGGGCGCTATGCTCGACCAGGGCGCGAGCTACTTTTTGCTCAC
>SLJM01000217.1 GCA_007135085.1 Myxococcales bacterium | reverse complement strand
GAGCTTGCCCGGATACTTCTCGCGCACGGCCTGGGCGAATTCGCGGGCCTCGCCGAGATCAGGGGTCGACGTCTCACACCACAGAAGATCGGCGTAGGGAGCGTAGGCCAGGGCGCGCTCGATAGCGGCGTCGAGGCCGCCTTTGAGTCGGAAGAAGCCCTCCGGGGTGCGCTCGCCGGTGATAAAGGGCCGGTCGCGCTCGTCGATATCAGAGGTCAGAAGCTGGGCGCTGTCGGCGTCGGTGCGAGCCACCAGGACGGTGGGCACGTCGCAGACGTCAGCGGCGAGCCGGGCCGCGGTGAGGGTGCGGATGAACTGGCTCGTCGGCACCAGGACCTTTCCGCCGAGGTGACCGCATTTCTTCTCGCTGGCGAGCTGGTCCTCGAAGTGAATGCCCGCGGCGCCGGCCTCGATGAGGCCCTTGGTCAGCTCATAGGCGTTGAGCGCTCCGCCGAAGCCGGCCTCGGCGTCGGCCATGATGGGGACGAACCAGTCGCGCTCGACCTCGCCTTCGGCGGTCTCGATCTGGTCGGCGCGCTGCAGGGTCTGGTTGATGCGCTTGACCACGGCGGCCATCGAATTGGCCGGGTACAGACTCTGGTCCGGGTACATCTGGCCGGCGATATTGGCGTCGGCGGCGACCTGCCAGCCGCTGCAGTAAATGGCGTTGAGGCCAGCGCGCACCTGCTGCATGGCCTGGTTGCCCGTCAGCGCACCGAGGCCGGCGACGTAGGGCTCGGTGTGCATTTCGCGCCACAGACGCTCGGCGCCACGGCGCGCCAGGGTATACTCGATCTTGACCGACCCCTGCAGGCGCTTGACGTCCTCCGGAGTATAGGGTCGCTCAATCCCGGTCCACCGATCGGGGATGTTGGTCGCGGTCGTTTTCTCTTCCGTAGCAGTCGACATGATATTCTCCTGGTTCGTTTGGATGAATCGTTCCGATGCTTCCGTGCAACGCGGCTATTTGGTTTCCGTCTTGAGGGTGACCAACTGTTCGTAGGCCGGGAGGGTCAAAAACTCGACAAACTGATCGGCCGTGCACAGCTCATCGAAGAGGCGAATCGCCTCGGGAAATTTTCCGCCGCTCAGATCCTGCTCGGCGATCTCCTCCTCCAACACGGCGCGAAAACGCGCCTCGTCGAGGGGCTGGCCTCCGACGTCGGCGCCGTGGCGAATCCACTGCCAGACCTGGGTGCGAGAGATCTCGGCCGTGGCGGCGTCCTCCATCAGGTTGTACAGGGGCACACAGCCCACCCCGCGCAACCAGGCCTCCAGGTATTGGATGCCGACGCGGATATTCTGGCGCAGGCCGTCGACGGTGCGGTCGCCCGTAGGCACGGCCACCAGATCCTCGGCGCTGACCGAGACGTCCTCGCGGGCCAGGTCGATCTGGTTGGGGCCGCTCATCTGGGCGTCGAAGATCTCCATGGCCACCGGCACCAACGCCGGGTGCGCCACCCAGGTGCCGTCGTGGCCGTCTTCGGCCTCGCGCTGCTTGTCGACACGCACCTTCTCCAGGGCCGCCTCGTTGGCTTCGGGGTCCCCCTTGATGGGAATCTGCGCCGCCATTCCGCCCATGGCGTGAACCCCACGGCGATGACAGGTCTTGATCACCAGCTGGGAGTAGGCCCGCATAAAGGGCTGGGTCATCCCCACTTCCCCGCGGTCGGGCATCACCGCTTCGGGGTCGTTTCTAAACTTCTTGATAAAGCTAAAGATATAGTCCCAGCGACCGCAGTTGAGCCCGGCGGAGTGCTCGCGCAGCTCATAGAGGATCTCGTCCATCTCAAACGAGGCGGTAATCGTCTCGATGAGCACCGTCGCCTTGATCGTTCCCTGCGGGATGCCCAGGGCGTCTTGGGCGGCGACGAAGACATCGTTCCACCACCGCGCCTCGAGGTGACTCTCGAGCTTGGGCAGGTAGAAATAGGGGCCCGAGCCCTGTTCGAGGAGCGCTTTGGCGTTGTGAAAGAAGAAAAGCCCGAAGTCGAACAGACTGCCCGGCACGGGCTCGCCATCGACGGTGACGTGGCGCTCCTCGAGGTGCAGGCCACGGGGGCGCACCATCAAGGTCGCCGGATTGTCGACGAGCTCGTAGGTCACCTCTTTTCGGGGGTGGAAATAGGTGATGGAGCGGTTGGCCGCATCGCGCAGGTTGATCTGGCCGTCGACCAGGTTGGCGAAGGTGGGCGCCGTGGAGTCCTCGAAGTCAGCCATAAAGACTTTCGCCCCCGAATTGAGGGCGTTGATGATCATCTTGCGGTCCACGGGCCCGGTGATCTCCACCCGGCGGTCCAGAAGATCTTCGGGAAGGGGCGCGGCCTTCCAATCCCCCTGTCGTACCTCTTTTGTTTCCTCGAGAAAGTCGAGCTTGCCGCCGGCGTCGAGTCGAGCCTGCAGCTTTTCGCGCTCCGCCAGAAGCTCCTTTTGGCGGGGTCGGAATTGGCGGGTCAGCTCGGCGACGAAGGCCAGGGCCTGCGGCGTGAGGATCTCTTTGAATTCATCGGTCACTTCGGCCAGTATTTCGACACTGCTCATTCGACCACTCCTGGGGTTGAGAAAACAATTACCACATCGCTCATCGTGCATTTACTATCTTTACAGACAGGATATTTTTCAATAGGATTCCCCGTCTTTACTAGAGAAACACGTAAAGCCATTTACAGCGAAAAACTGTAAAACAGTAAACACTGTAAATCCCCGCGGGAGCATCGAAGCCATGAACAGACGCAAATCACAGGCCTTGGGAGCGCGAATTCGCAAGCTTCGCCAGCGCCGAGATATGGCGCAGGTCGAGCTGGCCAGGCAGCTCGAAATCTCGGCGAGCTACCTCAACCTCATCGAGCACGGCCACCGACCGATGCCGGCCCACCTGTTGATCAAGCTGGCCCAGATCTTCGAATTGGACCTGAGCGAATTCGGCGCCGAAGACGACGAACAACTGGCGGGAAACCTCCACGAGGTCGCCAGCGACCCCCTCTTTGAAGGCCACGGCATCGCCGATGAGGAGCTCCTCGAGTTCGCCCAGCAATCGCCGGGGATGGCCCGGGCCATGGTCGCTCTCTACGAGGCCTACCAGGAGGCCCAGGAGTCGGTGCGCACCCTGTCGTCGCGGCTGTCCACCGATCAGGATATGCCCGGCGTCGCCCCCTGGCGGCTGCCGTCGGAGGAGGTCAGTGATCTCCTCCAGCAGAATATGAATTATTTCTCTCCCCTCGAGGAAGCAGCCGAGAGGTTGTGGCAACAAGCGGACCTCAAAGCCTACGATCTGCAGGGGGGGCTGGTGCGCTATCTGCGCGAGGCCCATGGCATCAAGGTCAGCATCGTCAAGGCCGACGCTTCGGAGCGAAAGGTGCGCCGCTTTGATGGGGAGCGAAAGCTCCTACTCCTCTCCGAGCTCCTCGAGCCCCACAGCGTCGTCTTCCAGCTCGCCCACCAGATCTGTCTGATCACCCAGAGCGAGGCCCTCGACGAGCTGACCGACGACAAGCGGTTGACCAGCGAGGACTCCAGGGCCCTGGGCCGGGTGGCCCTGGCAAATTATTTCGCCGGCGCCGTCATGATGCCCTACCAGTCCTTTTTGGAGGCCGCCGAGGAGCTGCGCTACGACGTCGATATGCTGGGCGCCCGCTTTCGCTCCAGCTTCGAGCAAGTCTGCCACCGCCTGACCACCCTGCGACGCCCCGGCGCCGAGGGGGTGCCGTTTCACTTTTTGCGAGTCGATATTGCCGGCAATATCTCCAAGCGCTTCTCCGCCTCGGGAATTCAATTTGCCCGCTTCTCCGGGGCCTGCCCCCGTTGGAATCTGGTCAATTGCTTTTTGACCCCCGGCCAGATTCGGGTGCAGCTATCGGCCTCCACCGACAACCGCCGCTACCTGTGCATCGCCCGCACGGTCCACCGCGGCGTCGGCGGCTTTGCCACCCCTCCCCCGGTCCACGCCATCTGCCTGGGCACCCGCCTGGAGCACGCCCACAAGCTGGTGTACTCCGACGGCGTCGACCTCGACAACGAGGAGGCCCCGGTGCCGGTGGGCGTGACCTGCCGGCTCTGCGAACGAATGGACTGCGAACAACGGGCCCTGCCCCCGCTGCAGCGCACGCTCAGTATCGACGAGAACGTGCGCGGCCTGTCCTTTTACGGGTCGCTCAAGGAGTGAGCGCCAGGGATGCCCATGCACTGGTAATGATGAGCCTTTGAGGAGTGATGTGAGAGATTGGATATTCCTATTGGGGCTATTTTTGCTCATCGGCGCCGCTCCCGGGTGTCAGCCCCGGGGCGATGAAGGGGTCGTTGACGCAGGCGAGGCCGACGACGTTCAGGACTCGGCGGACACGGGGCAGCCCGATGGGGATTCCCTGTGGCGAAGCGCTCTCTATCCCGAGGACTGGCAGCCAGCGGATACCGATGAAGAGGGGCGATTTCTCCACGACTTCTCCTATGCGGGCTATCGGAATGGAGAGAGCTTACCTGCGCTGGACTCCGCCTACGACGTAGATGTCACAGACTTCGGGGCCGATCGGGAGGGGCAGCAGGACGCCACGGAGGCGATCCAACAGGCCATCGATATGGCCGTGGATCTCGGCGGAGGGGTGGTCTACTTCCCCGAGGGGATCTATCGGGTCGACGACGTGCTCCGAGTGGAGGGCTCGTCGGTGGTGCTCCGTGGCCAGGGGCCGCAGCGATCGCAGGTTTATTT
>SLJM01000345.1 GCA_007135085.1 Myxococcales bacterium | reverse complement strand
GACGAAGAACTTCGCGAGACGCTGACCTCCGTGTTGCGACAGGAGGCGCGCCAACATCGCGGCTATTCACTGGCCACCCCGGCGGCGGTGCGTCGTGACGAGGTCGCCGTTTTGGTCGGTTGTGATCCGGACCAGACCGAATGCCTGCGACAGATGGCCGATTATGTGGAGGGCCAGGTGCTCATCTTTGGCGAGGTCGAACGCCGCGGCCAGGCCCTGGCCATCTCCATTGATATTCTCGACGCTCAAACAGGGGAAGAGCCGGTACGCGTGGAGAGCTTGATCGACGGCTCTCGCGATCCGGTCATGGCCTTTCGGCGCGAGGTGGAAGATATCTTCAAGGGGATGGACTCCATTGGCGAGACCCACCTGGTCGTCGAGGCTCCCGGAGACGATATTGTCATCCGCCTCGAAGGCGTGGAGGTGGCCCGCGGGAAATTGGAGCGTCGCGGCATGCGCCCGGGCACCTATCGCATCACCGTCGGTGACGACGGCAATTTATGGGATGGCCAGGTCGAGTTGGTGGCCGGTCAGCTCGTAGAGGTGCGGCCGGAGGCGCCACCGGAAGGCGACGAAGAGCAGGCCGAAGACGATCCGGCGCCGGCGATGGCCGTCGCCGAACGCACCGTGGTTCCCGGAGATGAGACCTCTCTTCGCAGCGGCTCAATCGAGTACGAGCGACGGCGCTCCAACGTAGGTGCCTATTCGATGATGACCGTCGGCGCCTCGTCACTTGCCATGAGCGGGGTCATGGTCTTCTTGATGCGCGGCGTGGAACAGCAGATCCGCGACGAGAACGCGGCGGGTACGATGGATACAAATCGCTATCGAGAACTCACCCGTCGTGGCGAGAGCTATCAGACTGCACAATATGTCCTGCTCACCGTCGGGGCGGCCACGGTGGCCTCCGGGGCGGGCTGGGCGATCTGGAATCACTCCCGGGATCGCTCCGATGGGCTGGCCGCATCTACTGGTCTCGAGATCGGTCCGGCCCCGCTGGGCGTGGTGCTCTCCGGACGTTGGTAGTCGACAGATCTTCCACCAAATCGATTCATGGGGTAGGATCGCACCATCTAATGTGAATTTTTGTCTTCAGGAGGTAGTCGATGAAGTCGCGACGGTGGTGGATCGGACTGGCCCTTGTGGCGCTCTTTTTGAGCTTTTCCACGTCAGCTATTGCTGATGAAATTGTCGACGAAGAAGTGGTCGACGAAGATCTGGTGGCAGAAGAATTTGCCGATGAGGCAGCCGAAGCCGACGATGACGGCATCGGCGGGCTTCATCACCAATCACTATTGCAGATCCGCGCCACCCCGGTGGGGCTGAGCCTGTGGTCCGATACGGGATATAAATTCGGGCTCTTCGACAGTGAAGAACTTCTCTTCGCCGATACCTATGTGGACGCCGGGATTACCACCGCCCTGAGCCCCGCTTTTGCCTGGGCCGGCCCCTACGTGGAGATCCTGCCCCTGGCCGTGTTGAACCTTCGTTTCTCGGCGCAATTTATGGGCTATTTCGGCAATTTCGGCTACCTCTACGTGCCCGACGACGAGGCTCGGGAGTGGACCCTATCGGCCCTCGACGAGTCGGCCGATCAGGGATTGGGACAGGCATCGACGGGCTTGTTGCTAAAGGCCCAGGCCACCCCCCAGATGAGGGTGGGCCGAGTGGTCTTCCAGGCGGAGTCGTCGTTTAATTGGATGCGAATGGACGTCGAGGATCAGTATTACGAGCCCTATTTCGACCTCTTCTTTGCGCCCACCGATTCCTTCTGGATGACCCGGCCCACCCTGGGTTATCTGTTGGGCCGCGACCTGTCGCATAGCTATCTGCTCCTCGGCGCCCGCTGGGAGCGAGTGGCCGTGAACACCACCGAGGTGGTGCGAGATACGGTCGGGGTGGTATTTAATTGGAAGATTCCGCCCACCTTGATGGAGTGGGGGGATCCGGCATTCTCCGGTTTCGGAGGCGTCTTTCTCAATCATCCCAACCGCGGCCAGGTCTCGCCATATCTGGGACTTCAATTCATCTTTCAGTTCTGACGAGGGTCCCCAAGAGCAAGGAGCCGATGAGGCGCCGAGCTCGTGGGGACCACCGAAGATGACTTCAGTTGGCGTTGTTGATGCAGGCCGGGGCGCCCGTTCCTTTCGGGGTCAACCGCAGCACTGAGCGCTCACTGTCCACGGTGACGTAGACCATGCCGCAGTCGTCGATGGCAATCCCGTTGAACACATAGGTCGGGGGCATGCCGGGAGGTCCCTCCATGCCGATCGGTAGGCCCGTGGCCAGAGCCGACTTCTCGCCGGTTGAGGGATCGATACGAGTGATCTGATCGGCGCCGGTCTCAACGACCAGCAGGGTTCCGTCGACGTCGACGGCCATTCCCTCGGGGAAGGACAATCCCTGGGCTACCTGCTGCGGCGACTCCAGGTATTGGCCGTCCTCGGCGATTTGAAAGATATTGCCCGTGATCCAATCGGCGACCCAGAGGGAATCGCCATCGGTGGCCAGGCCGGTGGGCATCGGTATTTGAGCGATGGCCAGGGTATCAGTGGTGCCCGCCGGACGGCGAACGACGCGATTGGTCGCCAGCTCCGCCACGATCAGGTCATCCTGGTAGCGAAGGGCGTTGAGGGGTGCTGCAAAATCACCGTGGCTCTCGACCACGGCCTCCAGGTTGGGATCCCAGACCTGAACAACATTGGCAAACCAGGAAGTGGTCAGCACTCGACCGTTGTCGGCGGTGGCCGAAATCGGAGTGGCCAGCTCGGAGATGCCGATCACCGAGGAAACAGAGGTCCTCTTCTTACCGGAGATGGGCGCGAAACCCTTCATGGAGAGCGCATCGGCGACGAAGACGGTCTGTTTGCCTTCAAAGGGGACGACCGCAACGCCGCCGGGGGAGACAAGTCCCTCGTTGGTCAGGCTTCGCGTTTTGCCGTTGGGAAGGACCTTACGTACCCAACCGTCATGAGCGTTGGTGATGAAGATATCGTCGTTGGCGTCGAAGGCCAGGTTGTCGGCGCCCACTTCGTCGACCTGAGCGACCACTTCGGTTTCATCGCTGTCCAGATCGAGAGCGATGACCTGGCCGGCCTGCTGGTCGACCACATGGAGGATTCCCTGGGAGTTGAATTTGAGCGCCGCCGGCACCTGCAGCCCGTCGAGGACCGTCGTGAACTCTCCGGTCTCCACATCGACGCGGGCCACCTCTCCGGCGAACCAGCGGGGACCGTAGAGATAGCCGTCGGGACCGAATTCCATGCCGTTGAGGCCGGCATAACCGGTGCCCACCAGTCGCGGGGGCTCCACGCCTTCTGGATCCAGCTCATAGAGGGCGTCGCCCAGGAAGACGAGGGTGACGAATAAACGCCCATCGTCGGACATGGCAATGGCGTTTACCCCGGGCACCAACTGGGCCACCGTTTCTTTGACCCCGTCGGGAGTCAGACGACCCACTTCACCGGTCAGAAAGGCCGTCCAGTACAAGGAGCCGTCAGGGCCAAAGACCAGGTCATCTGGTGCATCGACACCTCGCTCAGGTCCGATGAGGTCGAGGATTTCACCGGAGTCAGGATCGACCACCCCAATACCGCGGGACAGGACACTGGCCACGTAGAGGTTGCCGTCGGGGCCGACCTGGATGCCGTTGGTGGCGTTTAGATCGGCACCGGTGGTCAGTGTACTCAGATTATAAGCTTGATCGACAGAGGATGAAGCTTTGGCCAGCCCAGCCTGTGCTACCTCTGAGGACGGGGAGTCCTCTTCGCCGCATGCGGTAAGAATAAAGACTCCTGTTGCCAGAAGGGCAATCCAACGATTAATGCGTCCAGGCACTACTTTCATCATTATTCACTCTCCCTATCAAAATAACCCGGCTCCAAATGATGCCGGCACTTATTGACAAGAAAAGCTTAGAGTACCGCAGAGCGGCCTGCAAATCCCGGGGCTCAGTATTTTGCCACTTGACTAGTCAATCTCAGCGACCTGTTTTGGGGTCCTGTTTTCTCCGTTTCTGGAGATGATATCGCGCACCTGATGTCGCACTTGAGCGAGAAGTTGGTTGCGATGCTCACCGATGCCGGGGGAGTCCCCTTTGGTGAGAATTTCGCTTGTCCCTTTGCGCAATTGCGCCTCTTCCTGCGGTGACAACTCGCGGGCGGTGACGACGATGACCGGCACCTGTCGAAAGATGTCGTGGCGCCGGAATTGACGCAGGAACTCAAACCCGTCGAGGTTGGGCATCATCAGATCGAGGAGGACCAGATCCGGTGCAAAATCTTCTAATTTCTGAAGTCCGATCTGGCCGTCTTCTGCTTCTACGACGGTCCATCCGTCATCTTCCAGGGTGCGGCGAAGCAGCGAGCGAGTGGGCTCATCATCTTCGACAAGCAGGATATCACCGGAATCGACGTCGGGACTGCGATAGGAGTTGAGGGTTGCCACCAATTGCTTGCGGTCAATCGGCTTGACCAGGTAGTCGTCGGCACCCAGTGCGTAGCCCCGTGCGCTCTCATCGACCATGGTGACCATGATCACCGGAGTGTCTGCCAATTCGGGATGCTCTTTGAGTTTGGGCAATAAGGTCCAGCCATCCATGGAGGGCATCATCACGTCCAGGGTGATGGCGTCCGGTTTGAGCTGTTCGGCCAGGACCAACCCCTCGGAGCCGCTGGCGGCGGTGGCCACGGCAAACCCCTCCCGTTCCAGGACTCGACGCAACAGGTCGCGCATGGTGGCGTCGTCGTCGATGACCAGGACGGTCTGACAATCCTGGGAGCCATCAAGGGCTGTCAGTTTTTGGCTGCAGGGGGTCTCTTCTTCAATCTTATCGTCGGCCTGGAGGTTGGTGGCTAGACGGACCGTAAAGGTGCTGCCTTCGCCAGGCGTGGCATCTGCTTCGATAGTGCCACCGAGCAACTCACAGAAATGACGGGTGATGGTCAACCCAAGGCCGGTGCCCCCGAATTCACGCGTGGTCGACGAGTCGGCCTGGGTGAAGGCCTCAAAGATCTTATCCAGCTGCTCCTGGCTCATACCCACGCCGGTGTCTTCGACCTGGCAGATGACCTGGCTGTAGGTCTCGTCGGGGCGCACAGACATGGTGATCGACCCGTTGGAGGTGAATTTGCAGGCGTTGCTCAGTAAATTGAATAAGATCTGACGCATCTTGGTGGCGTCGGAATTCATATAGCCCAGCTCGTCGCTGACCTCGACGTGGAGGGTATTGTTGTTTTTGTCGGCCAGGGGAACCACAGTGGCGCGAATATCCTCCACCAATTCACTGACCTCAAACATTTCGACGTGGACGTTCATCTTGCCGGCCTCGATCTTCGACAGATCGAGAATGTCGTTGATCAGGGCCAATAGATGGGTGCCGGCGGTGCGGATCCTCGTCAGATCGGGGAGGAATTCAGCGGCCGTCTCGGCGCCGTCGATGTCGTCGACCTGCATGAAGTCGATCTCTTCGATGATCATCTCCGAATAGCCGATCACAGCGTTAAGGGGCGTGCGCAATTCGTGGCTCATATTGGCCAAAAATGCGCTCTTGGCCCGGTTGGCTTCGATAGCTTCGTCGCGGGCCTGGCGGATTTCATGTTCCGCTTCCTTACGCTCGGTGATGTCGCGCAGGACCAGGATAATCCGGTCGTCGAGACGACCGAAGGCGATCTCGGCGGGGAATTCGCTGGAGCCTCGCTTGCCGACATATTCGACGGACTCGCCGAATTCCTGGGAGGACGTGGACTCGCCAAATATCTGGGAATCTAGAGAAATGACCAGGTCGCCGATATCTTGGCCGATCATCTCTTCGACGCCGGATTCGAAAATCCGCGCCGCCGCCTCGTTGGCGGTCAGCACCTGGCCGTCGGTGTCGACGGTGACGATCCCGTCGGGAGCGGTGTCGAGGACCGCCCGAGTTTCGGCTTCACGAGCCCGCACTTCGTCGGTGAGCCAGCTCTGTAGATCGTCTTTGAGTTGGAGGACCACGTGGGCGGTCACAGCCATACCGATCAAGCTGATTCCTTGCTGGACTGTAGCCACCGTGGGCGGCAGCTGGGTGGGGAATGGATAGTTCATCAAGGTGGCCGCCAAAACGGCCAGCCAACTGAGGACGATCACCACCAACCAGATCTTGGCCGTACGCCTGCCCTGAAAGAGGTTGGCCAAAAGGGGAATCACCGCCGGCCAGACGATCGCCGGCGCCAGCAGCCCTCCATTTTGATGGATTAGCCAGAAGAGCAGCACGTAGATCGGAACTACAATCACATGCCCGACCCAGTCCATTCTGCCCGTGGCACGCAACAGCAGTGGTGCCGTGCCCACCGCCGTACCACAGAGTACGAGGGAGATCGCTGCCTGGTGAGATCCCCCTGTCCAGGAGATCGAGGCTGCCAGAAAAGCCCAGAACACAACCGTAAATGTCGTCTTGACGCCGATCTGGGCTCGCCTGAACTCAATCCCTGATTCTTCTTTGAGGTGGTCAGGAATAAAATAATCGATATATTTTGCCATGATAGAAGAACGACTCGTTATAAAAATAGGTTAGCCAAAACAATGTCTTCGGTGGTACCCGCGAACCCTGATATTTGATTTTTAGTCCAAATACAACATGATGTGGATCATATTGCGGTGAAGATAACTTATTATTGGAGTTGCTTATGGGCAATTTATTTCGTAGGTCATCGGTCACACCGAACGTGCTCAATAGGAGTTCTTTACGCGAAGTGTCTCGATGAATCAGGGTGCGGACGGACTTAGAATGTGAAAGCTTTGTTATGGAGATTTGTGATGAATATTCGAAGATTTTGGCCCGCTCTGGTTATAGTTGTGGCGGTATCGAGCTACTCATTGTCGGCGACGGCAGAAGAGCTTGTTGACGAGGGGGGTGAAGACGGCCTGGTTCAAAAACAGGAGCAACCCCAGCCCGAATCATCTGAAGACGACGACGGCATCGGCGGTTTTCACCTTCAGTCAGCACTCCAGATTCGGCCCTTTCCTATCGGTGTGAGCCTTCGGACCCAGGGGGGCTACAGAATACCTCTCTTCGACAGTGAAGAATTGTTATTTGCCAATACCTATGTTGACACCGGGATTTCCACCTCACTAAGTCCGGCCGCGTTCTGGGCCGGGCCCTACGTAGAGGTGTTGCCGCTGGCAGTTCTGAACCTTCGCTTTACAGCTCAATTTATGAGTTATTTCGGTAATTTCGGCTTTCTCTATGTGCCCGACGGTGCCGACCGAGAGTGGAGCCTGGATGCCCTCGACGAGTCGGCCGACCAGGGATTGGGTCAGTCGGCGACGGGCCTTCTCATCGAAGCTCAGGCCACCCCCCAGATGAGGGTGGGGCGAGTGGTCTTTCAGGCGCCGTCGGCTTTTAGTTGGATGCGAATGGACGTCGACGATCATTATTACGAGCCGATTTATGACCTGTTTTTTGCCCCCACCGATACCTTCTGGGTCACTCGTCCCACCCTGGGTTATTTGATCGGCAGCGATCTGTCGGTGAGCTATCTGATGCTCGGTGCTCGCTGGGAGAGGGTGGCCGTGCGCAACACGGAGGTGGTGCGAGACACGGTCGGGGTGGTATTTAATTGGAAGATTCCGCCCACTGTGATGGAGTGGGGGGACCCGGCATTGTCCGGGTTTGGCGGCGTCTTCTTGGATCATCCCAATCGCGGCCAGATCTCCCCTTACCTCGGACTCCAGGCAATCTTACAGTTCTGATTCTGGAGGTTGCATCAGTATTTCATGCATTACGTCCTCTACGCTCTGACACTGCTCATCAGCTCGTCGCTGCTCTTCGTCGTCCAGCCGATGGTAGCAAAGTTAGTGCAGCCCGTGCTCGGGGGGACCCCCGCGGTGTGGAATACGGCGATGGTCTTCTTCCAGGCCCTATTGCTCGGGGGATATCTCTACGCTCACCTGACGACGAAGTGGCTGGGGACCAGGCGCCAGGCCGTCCTGCATATGGTGGTCCTCGCCATTGGGCTGCTCTTCTTGCCCATAGGCTTTGAGCCACCCGGCGATCCGGCGACGCTGCAAGCGCCAATCCTGTGGTTGCTCGGGACATTGCTCATCGGGGTGGGGTGGCCATTTTTCGTCATTTCGACCAGCGCTCCCCTTCTGCAGAAGTGGTTCTCCACCATCGATCACCGGCGGGCTGCCGATCCCTATCATCTCTATGCGGCGAGTAACGTTGGAAGTTTTGCCGCCCTGTTGGCCTATCCGTTTCTGATCGAGCCGCGAATCGGGCTGGGAATGCAGACGACGTTGTGGGCCGTCGCCTACGGGATTCTCTGCGCCAGCCTGCTGGTCTGCGCGATAATTCTGTGGCGATCTCCGGTGCGCAGAGTCGACGACAGGCGCGATGAGCGCCCACCGGCCAGCGCCGTGCCCTTGACCTGGCGACGGCGGGGGCGGTGGATATTGTGGGCCTTCGTCCCATCGAGCATGATGCTCGGCGTGACCACGTTCATCACCACCGACGTGGCACCGATGCCGCTGCTGTGGATCCCACCCCTGGCGGTCTACCTATTGTCATTCGTCATCGTCTTCGCCCGACGAACGATTGTCCCGGCCGGGTTTTGGACCGCTCTCTTTCCGGTGGCACTTTTGGCGTTGGTCGCCCTGCAGATAACGGAGACCACCTCTCCGTTGTGGGCCATCACGGCGATCAACTTTGGTGGCTTGTTGATCTTCTGCATGGTCTTCCACGGGTTGTTGGCCGCCGATCGGCCGGACACCGAGGGGCTCACGGAGTTCTACCTCTGGATGTCCGTCGGCGGCGTCCTCGGCGGCAGCTTCAACGCTCTTTTGGCACCGGTCATCTTTGACCAATTATTGGAATATTCGGTCGTGCTCATATTGGCGGCGATTCTATTTCCGGTGGCCGTATTTCGCAGCCCCTGGGCCCGTTGGGTTACGGGGGGCGCGTTGGTGGGCGGCGCGGCATATGTCGTATACGTCGCTCAATGGACAGATCGCCTCGAAGGAGTCGTGGAGTCAGAGATTGTGTGGACGGCCGTCGTCTTATTCATCGGCGCCGCCGTGGCCACCGCCCTGCGACCGCGGTGGGTTCCGATAGGTCTGGCTCTATTGACCATGGTGGCCACCTATCAGCACGGCCGTGTCGGTCCATTCGCAGTCCATCAGGAGCGAAGTTTTTTCGGCACTCATCGGGTTCATCATATCCCGGCAGCGCTCAGCGGGACCCACTCCTATCTGGCCCTCTATCACGGCACGACGATGCACGGCACGCAATATACGGACAGTCAGCTTCAGCTCCAGCCTATTTCCTATTACGCACCGGAAGGCCCGCTGGGCGATGTCTTCGAAGAGCTCGATCGACGGGGATACGAATATCCTATCGGTGTGGTGGGCCTGGGCACCGGGGGCATCTCAGCTTATAGCCGGATCGACCGCCCCTTTAAGTTCGACTTCTATGAGATCGATCCCGCCGTGGTCAGGATTGCCCGAAATACGGACTATTTCACCTATCTCCACTTCTGTGGGCAGCGGTGTCAGGTCATTGTCGGCGACGGGCGACTTCAGCTACAGCTGGCGGAAGAGGGGCGCTATATGATGCTCGTCATGGACGCCTATAGCTCCACGGCGATCCCGGTCCACCTTCTGACCCGCGAGGCCATCGAGATGTATTTCGACAAACTCCACCCACGAGGGTTTATCGCTTTTCATATCTCCAATCGCCATCTGGACCTGGAGCCCCTGTTGACACGAATCGCCGACGAGTTGGGATACGCCGTGAGGTTTCGGCCCGACGCATCGCTTGGCACCCCTTTTCCTCATACATTTTTGGCCGATCGATCGGACTGGCTGCTCATGGCCCGCGACGACGACGATTTTGGCGCCTTGAGCTCCCATCCCAACTGGTATCTCGTCGACCCCCCCGACGATGTGGCCCTCTGGACCGACGACTACGCCAACCTATTAGATGTGTTGCGTTGAAGGGGGCTACCCGTCGATTTTGCCTCCCAATATTCCCCCGGGGCAGGCGCTCACCGCCCATATGCGGGTGGGGAGTGTGATTCAAGACCGCTCCCGTGTCATCACCGAGGTAGGATGCTGGAATGTGTAGGACAACCGACCAACACCGATCACAACCGTGGGGAGGTTTCGTGTTGACGTTGGGGCGGGGGGCTGTGAACAATAAGATTCAGAGTGTGGGTCGGAGGAGAGTGGAAAGTGTTTTCCAGGAGATTTAGCAAATTTGGG
Source organism: Myxococcales bacterium (assembly GCA_007135085.1). Lineage (GTDB taxonomy): Bacteria > Myxococcota_A > Bradymonadia > Bradymonadales > Bradymonadaceae > SLJM01. Next base: position 6,493 of record SLJM01000345.1, on the reverse strand, counting down.
TCGGCGGCGGTGGCGACTCTGGTCGTCTGCCTCGTGGCGTCCCTTGCTGTCGCCGACGAGGGGCCGACCGTCGACTCCCCGCCGCCCGATCTGGGTTATGGGGAGTATGAAATCCCCGAGGATGCTCGTTTCTTGCCGCCCCAGGGGATGCGGGGCCGCGCCGATCGACGCTCTGAACTAAACCCTCTGGCCGATCGGGGAATCAGCTGGACCACCGGCTATAACCCACCGCGGGGAACGGTCACCATCGCCAACCAGCTCGCCCTCGGGCAGCGACTTGGCTTTGCCCCCACCGACAAATCTCAGATCTCGGCCTCTGTATTTTTGCCCTTTAGCAGTCAGACCTATATGAGCGCCGGCGGGCAGATGATCTTGGGAGAGGGTGACTCCTGGAATCTGGCCGTCGGCCTGCAGGGCCGATATCGGCGGACTAACTTGCTCCCCGGTACCGCCGATGCCGGCCTGGGGCTGCACGCCGTCTTCGACGTCATCGCCTCCGACAATACGACATGGAGCGCCGGGGTCTCGACCAATATCCCGGTCTATCGATTCGTGGAGGACGTCGATCTCTCGGGCTGCGACAACCGCCGCGAATGGGCGGAAGGACAATGCGGGGAGGTCTCGGAGCTGCGGCGATTTATGCCCACCTCCGGCTATTGGGTGGCACTTCATGGAAGCGTCAATCATTTCGTGCGCGACTGGCTCATCCTCAACGTCGAGCTTTTCACGGGAGCATCGCAGTCAAATTTCTTCGCCATCGAATCGGCACTCGATCCCGATTTGAGTTATTCCAGGGAGCGCGACCTGGTCGAGGATACGAGTTGGAGCGCCGGCCTTGGCCCCTTCGGACTGCTGACGCTGGGGCTGGGCACGACCTGGCGATTCGGGCCGGTGGCAGCCCAGACGGCGATGCATTTCACCAACTACGGCGGCGGAGCGCAATTGCTCCCCTATTTCGCCCTGGCCGCCAATTTCGGCGGATCGTCGCGCTGAACGAAGAATTTTGCTCAACGGAGCAGCCGATGAAATTCGACGGGAAACAGATGCCGAAGATCGTCACGGCGATCCCCGGCCCGGAGTCGGAGCGCCGCGTCGATGATCTGGCGCGCTCGGAATGCCCGGCCATCACCGCCCGGCGGGCCCGCAGGAGCCGCGAAACCGGGGTGTCTCAAGACCCCATCGTCTGGCGACGTGCAAAAGGGGCAAATGTGGAGGACGTCGATGGAAATGTCTTCGTCGATCTCACCGGCGCCTTCGCCGTGGCCGGTCTCGGGCACGGTCATCCCAAGATCGTGGAAGCCGCACAGAGGCAGTCGGAACAGCTCATCCACGCCATGGGCGACGTCTATCCCGGCGAGGCCAAGATCGAGTTGATTCAACGCCTGGCGAAGGTGACGCCCGAGCCGTTGACCCACTCCATTTTGGGGCTGTCCGGCGCGAGCGCCGTGGAAGCGGCGCTGAAGACGGCGGCAGTTCATACGGGAAAACCGGGGGCCATCGCCTTCTGGGGCGGCTATCACGGCCTGAGCTACGGAGCTCTGAGCGCCACGGCTTATCGCGAAAATTTTCGTCGTCCTTTCCTGTCGCAGCTAAACGGCGCGGTTCACCATATTCCCTTTCCGGACACCTTCCGTCCGCCCTTCGGGATGAGCCGCGACGTCTCCCCCGACGAGGTCAGCCACGCCGTATTGAGCCATCTGCGCCAGATGCTCACCGGACCGGCCACCGCCGGCGAGGGCATTGGTGCTGTGATCATCGAGCCCATCCAGGGCCGCGGTGGTGAGATTGTGCCGCCGCCCGGCTTTCTGGCCGGCCTGCGAGAGATCTGCGACGACTTCGAGTTGGTCCTGATCTTCGACGAGATCTACACCGGCTTCGGGCGCACGGGCACCATGTTCGCCTGTGAATACGAAGAGGTGACGCCCGATATTCTATGTGTGGGAAAGGCCATGGGTGGCGGCTTTCCCCTGTCGGCGGCCATCGGTCGCGAAGAGGTCATGGCCTCCTGGGGCCTGTCCTCTGGAGAGGCGGTCCACACCTCGACATTTCTGGGCAATCCCCTGGGCTGCGCCATGGGCTGCGCCGTCATCGACACCCTGGTCGAAGAGGATTGGCCGGCTAGAGTTGCCAGAAGGGGAGAGCAGATCCGAAAGCGCCTGGAAGTGCTCGCCAGACGCTTCCCCGAAAAGATCGGTCGCGTCCGAGGTCGAGGGCTGATGTTGGGTCTGGAGCTCATCAACGACCGAAAGAGCCGCGACCCCAACACCCAACTCTCGATGGCACTTATGGACCACTGCCGCCGCCGGGGCTACCTGGTGCTGCCCTCTGGCCGCCACGGCCAGGTCCTGGCTCTCTCACCGCCATTTATGGTGACCGATGAGCAGTGGGAGGGGTTCTTCACCGCACTCGAGGAAGGGATTGAGGGAGCGGGGTGAACCGGAAACAATATTCACCACGAAGGTCACAGAGGACTCTAAGGTTTAGTTGGGAGTAATCTCGATCGTCTCTATTGCACGAATCTGTCCCCCTTTGAGTTCTCTGCGCCCTTTGCGGTAAATCTAACACTCGATGGTTATTTTAATAGAGGCGCCGCGATAGCTCGAGGAAGTCGCTCGTCGACGCCCTCGATGATCTGGTCGGTGACCTCGTCGTAATCTCGGGCGCGGGCAGCGTCGTCGCGGGTCTCGAAGATCAGGCGTTGCTCTGGCTCTTCCTTATTTTCGATGACGATCCATATTGGCCAGGCCGTGGGGCTTCCCGGGCGGCTTCCGTCGCCGATGCCCTCGGGGACGGGGTTGGTCGTGATTCGAAGGCGGGGATTATCTATCTCTTTTAGCGGTTCTTTTTGCTGCAACCATCTCGCGCACTCGCCGTCGACCAGGATCTGACGCAGCACTTTTACGGCGGCGAAGCTCTGGGCTTTGAAGAAGCCGCGCATTAAGAAGAAGAGCACCATCCAGGTGGCGATGACGATCGCCGAGAGGATGGCCGCCGTCACCGGCTCGTTGGCTACACCCCCGGGCCTGGAGAGCACGGCGATCGCCACCACGACGGCACCGCTTAGCAACCCGCCTACGACGGGATGCTCGCCAATCCAGCGCAAAGAGCGGCCCACCGGGCCTGTTCGCGGGACCTCCACGGTGGTGCGATAGGCGATTTCGATGTCTGGCTCTGACATGAATTTCCGTGCGGTAGTGGTTCTGAGGACGCAGAGGCGTTAGACTCAATTGAGACTACAACCTCGCAGCTAAACCTCGCACCCGCAACGCGGCGGCGCAAGGCGATCTGATGGGAATTCACAGTGCCATAACGGCAACGGGCATCGCCCTTGGCGCCCGTCGTGTAGAAAATGACGAGCTCGGCGCCATCGTCAACTCCTCTGACGAGTGGATCCGAAAGCGCACGGGCATCGAAGCCCGCTATTTCGTCGAAGACGGTCAGACCAACTGGGGACTGGCGCTGGAGGCCAGCCAACAGGCGCTGGCCACCGCCGGCCTGGAAGCAAATGATCTGGACGCCATCGTCTACGCCACCTTGTCGCCCGATATGGCATTTCCCGGCTCGGGAGTAATGCTGCAGGACGCTCTGGGTGCCGACGAAATCCCGGCCCTGGACGTTCGCAATCAATGCTCCGGATTTTTGTACGGCTTGTCCGTGGCCGACGCTTGGATTCGCGCCGGTTCCTATCGACGGGTCCTGCTCGTGGGCAGCGAGATTCACTCCACCGGGCTCGATCTGACCGAGCGGGGCCGCGACGTGGCCGTCCTCTTCGGCGACGGCGCCGGGGCGGCCATCGTGGAGGCCGTCGACGAAGACGACCGGCGCGGCGGGCGCGTATTGGACGTCGCCCTCGGTGCCGACGGCTCGGGGGCTCATCTATTGCGCTGCGAGCGGCCGGGCGCTCAATTTCACCCATCTCTGAGCGCCGCCGATATCGAAGCAGGCCACCACTTCCCGAAGATGGAAGGGCGCACCGTCTTTCGCCGCGCCGTCGAGATGCTCACCCGGGAGACGAAGGCCGCCATGGACAGGCTCGACCTGCCGGCCTCGAAGATCGTCTTCGTGCCCCATCAGTCGAATAAGAAGATCAACGAGATGGTCGCCCAGCGGCTCGGTATCGACCCCCAACGGGTGGTCCACACCATCGACCAATACGGCAATACCACGGCGGCGAGCATACCCATGGCGCTACACTCTGCGCTCGATGATGGAATGATCGAGGACGGTGACGTGGCGCTGCTGGCTGCCTTTGGCAGCGGTTTGACCTGGGGCACGGGCGCGCTGCGCTTCGCTCGCGCGCCGGGGTGAAGGGCGCTTGCGCGCCCGGGGTGGAGCGCCTTCGGCGCGGGGTGGAGGGCCCTTGCGGGCCCGGGATGGAGCGGCTGGACTGCGCCGCGGGTTAACTACTTCATCGAGGTTGGATAATCACTTTTAGTCATTTGAATAAATTGCACCGAGGTTTGAGAAATGCGAGAGCAACTCAATTCGAATTTTCCCTGGAAGACGGCCATTCGCGCAGCGTCGAGAGGTCGCCGACGCGGCTTCGGTCGGCGCCGACGACGCCTGACACCTCAGAGTATTATCATCACTCTGATTATCCTGGCTGCCATCTGGGCCTACGATAATTTCAACTCCGACGATCAGCAGCCCCAGGACCAGCAACCGGCGGCGGTCCAACCCCAACAGGGCGGCAGCTTCGATTAATAGAGATCGGGTTTGCCGAGACTTGCGGAGCCCTCAGTTCCCCCGCGGCTCAGTCCGTCAATCGAGCGTAGACCCATTCTTCAAAGTCGGGATGACTATCGGTGGCCGCCCGGATTGCATCCGGTACTGATTCGGGCGGCGTAATGCCCCGGGCGGCGAGGAATTCGAGTCCTTCCTCGTGAGGTGGTTGGTCACTCCAGGGGCTTTCCTCTCGGTCGGCCAGCGCAAAAGGCCCCCAGCCCAGGGCGTTCATCGCCAAAAATTCACCGATATTCGCCGCCAGCACCACGCACTCGCCCTCCGAGCCCAGATGCACCACCGGGGCCTCCATCACGTCCTGGTCGTCGTAGGTCCAGACGCAGATCATTCCCCCCGTGCCCTCCTGGGCAAAGGCGCCCAATCTGCCGGCCGCATCGGGTTCGATATTATCCCACACACCTTTCCAATCCGGATAGTACTCCAGATCCAGGTCGTGGTGTTCGATGACGTCGAAGGCCGGTCCGTCCCAATACTCGTCGAGCAACGTCGGAAAATCCTGACTGAACATGATCGCTCCTGTGGCGGTCGCCGACGAATATCGGCGGGGGTGAGAAATATGGCCGAATGATAGGAGGAGTATTATCAAATCACCGGCGATTGAAAAGGGGGGTATTATTGTACAGTAAGGGTGATCGCAAAGTCGGAATGATCGTATCTGTGTGAATCAACAGCGTGTTGATGGTTGACGGCCCTTTCGGCGACGACCTACGCTTTTGGGCAAGCAGAGATTGTGTCGGGGAGTATTGGCGTTCGAGGGTGTCGAGCAGGAGAGATGGATGACCAAGATCAATGACAGGCGAATTGAATCGACGCTTCTACTGGGCGCCATTGGCGACGCTCTGGGCGCTCCCGTGGAATTTCACAAGGCGCAGACTATCGAGGCCACCTTCGGCATCGAGCCACCACAGGACCTGGCCTACGCCGACGATCCACCGGCGCGGTTTACGGACGATACGCAGATGACGCTATTCATGGCGGAGGGCTTAAAACGGGCGCTTCGGCGCGGCGTGGCCCGAGACCGCGACGGATTCCGCCGGGAGGCGGCTCGCTCTCTCGTGCATTGGTTGGCTACTCAGGATCGATCGGTGTTGACTGAAATCGATGATGCAGAAGACAGCGCTCTCCTCGACGTGAAAGACCTGCACGTACAACGAGCGCCGGGAAATACGTGTATGTCGAGCTGCCGATATATCCACCGCGGTGGGGCGCTCCCCGATCTGGACAATCGCATCAACGATAGCAAGGGCTGCGGCGCCGTGATGCGATCTGCCCCCTACGGCCTGTGGGCCGACACCGCCGACGAGGCGTTCCGCTGGGCCCGCGACGCCGGTGTGCTCACCCACTGCCATCCCAGCGGCTACCTGTCGGCCGCCTATTTCGCGGCCCTGATCTTCGAATTGGCCCAGGGCACCGAGTTTGACGCCGCCATGGAAGTGGCCGACCAACTCCTGGCTCGGGAAGAGGACGCCGAAGAAACCCAACAGGCAGTCGCCGCCGCCAAAGGGGTCACCGACGACGGCTCCCTGAGCTTTGAGGAGATGATAACCCTCGGCGAGGGCTGGGTCGGCGAAGAAGCCCTGGCGATTGCCCTGGCCGTAGCGCGCGCCGCTGATCTCTCGAGCGCCGACGGAGTCCGCCAGGCCCTATGGCTGGCCGCCCGCCACGACGGCGACACGGACAGCACAGCCGCCATGGCGGGCAATCTCATCGGCGCCATATGCGAGCCAGAGGCGATGCCGAAGCGGTGGGT
>SLJM01000106.1 GCA_007135085.1 Myxococcales bacterium | reverse complement strand
GCGACGACCTCGGAGTGAAATGCGTGGCTCACGGGCAAAAACGGTACCTGATAGCCCATCTCCTCGAAGCGCTTCGCCGCCTCCTGCACCGCGTCGGTCAGCCCGGCGATGATCGTCTGGCTCGGGCAATTGATATTGGCGCAGACCACATAGCCGTCGATCTCGTCGAGCACGGGCTGGACCACCTCGATGGGTGCGCCGATGCCGGCCATCAGGCCGCAATCGCCGTTCATCGGCGTCGTGCGCGACATCTCCGTGCCGCGAGCGGCCACGGTCTTCAACGCGTCGGCAAAGCTCATGACCCCGGCGGCCACACAGGCGCCGTATTCACCCAGGCTATGACCGGCCACCATATCGGGCTCGATCCCCAGCGTGCCGAGCAGTCGATAAATGGCGATATCGGCGGTGAGCACGGCGGGCTGGGTGATCTCCGTTTGAGTCAGGGCGCGGAAGGCCTCGTTCTCGTCGACCTTGCTCAAGTCGGGATCGATGATCTCGCTTAATTTGCGGCCCAGGATGGGCTCCATGATCTGGTCGGCCTCGACAAATGTGTCTTCCACGACCTGGAAGCGCTCGCGAAGGTCGGAGAGCATGCCCAGATATTGGGTGCCCTGGCCGGGAAAGAGCATGGCCGTATCGCCCTCGATGGCGTCGTCGCAGTAGATGACGCCCTGGTTGGCCAGCACGCGCCAGCTCATGCGGCCCGAGAGGGCGCGCTCGGCTTTGACGATCTTCGCCGCCAATTCATCGGCGTCGGCGTAGGCGATCGCCAGGCGGACCGCGCCGGTCGGGACATCCTTTTCGCCACCAACGAGGCTCAACTTCCACTGGTCGACCGCCGGCTCACCGCCACCATTGAAGGCCGCGACGAAGCGATTGAATTCGCCGTGCAGGCTCTTCTCATCGTCGCCGGAGAGGGCGATAATTCCCTCACCGTCGGGGACGCTCGATACAAGGGCGCCGCTTCCATTTGCTGAACTCATCGACTCAATTCCTCCAAAATAATTTCGATTTTTTCCCGACCCGCCGCCGGGCAGATATTCCTCGAGGGCCACATGGAAATTGGTGCCGCCGAAGCCGAAGGCGCTCACGCCGGCTCGGCGCGCGGCGCCGTCTCGCACCTCCCAATCCTCGGTATGTCGCTGAATCTCGATGGGCCCGCCGTCGATGGCGAGCTTCGGGTTTTGTCGCTTCACGTTGAGCGTCGGCGGAAGCACGCCGTGCTTGAGGGCCATGGCGGCCTTGATCATCCCCGCCGCGCCGGCCGCCGATTTGAGGTGGCCAATATTGGATTTAACGCTTCCAAGAGCGATCTTTTTGGCAGCGAGGCTCGAATTATCCTCGTCGAGCACGGCCTGCAGGCTCGCCACCTCCGCCGGGTCGCCCACGGGGGTGCTCGTGCCGTGAGCCTCGATGAGAGAGATCGTCTTCGGCCCAAACCCGGCGTCCTTATAGGCACGGCGCACCGCCAATTTCTGGCCCTCTGGATTGGGGGCGGTGATCGCCTTTCCACGGCCGTCGCTCGACCCACCGACGCCTCGGATGACGGCGTAGATGGAGTCGCCGTCTTCGATGGCCGCACTCAGACGTTTGAGGATCAAGATCCCAGCCCCTTCGCCCATGACGAAGCCGTTGGCGTCGGCATCGAAGGGGCGCGAACCGTCTGGCGAGAGGGCGCCGATCTTGGAGAATTTCACATAACTGGGCGGTCCCATGGAGCGGTCGGCCCCGCCGGTGACGGCCATATCGAATTGACCGGCGCGGATGCCGCGCACCGCCGCTTCCACCGCCGCCAGGCTCGACGCGCAGGCGGCGTCGGTGATGAAGTTCGGCCCACGCAGATCGAAGCTCTGAGCAACTCGTCCGGCGATGACGTTGGCCAGCTCCCCGGCCATGGAGTCCTCGCTGATGCCGACGATCTTCTCTTTGAAACGGGCCTCCACTTCGGCGAGCAATTCTTCGCGAGCAGCGCCGTCGATCTTGCCCGCGGCGAGCTCCATGAGCGCTCCGCGAAGGACCTGGTCCATCTCTGGATACATAATGCGAAGGTTGGTGGTGTCCCGAAGGTCGCCGCCCAGGGCGTTGCCCAGGATGACGGCGCAGCGGTCGCGATCGAAGTCGGCATCCAGATAACCGGCGTCTTCCAGAGCTTCTCGGACCGCCTCCAGGCATAGAAGCTGCGTCGGATCGATGCTCTCCACCACCTTCGGCGGCAGTCGAAAGGCGCGGCGGTCGAATTCAAAGCCCTGAATCCAGCCGCCGATCTTGCTATAGGTCTTATCCGGCGCGCTTCGGTCGGGATCGTAATACATCGCCGGATCCCAGCGATCTGTGGGCACGGGCTGAATCGCTGATTTGCCGGCGACGATATTTTGCCAGAACTCTCCGGCGCTGAGCGCGCCGGGCATCTTGGCGCCGATGCCGATGATGGCCACGGCCTGGTCGCCGTCGATGATCTCCGTCCGGAGCGCGGGCTGCCAGCCCGCAGTGGGGGCAATATGCCCCCGCTTCACATTCCCCTCTTCCACGTCGCGTACCCAGCGCTTCGCGCCGTCGGTGACCTGCCGATGCAGATCGGCGATGGTCATATCGGGCTCGCAGAGCGCCACGCCCTGTCCGCAGTGAAAGAGCCCCTGGTCCAGTTGTTCCTCTTTTGAGAGAGCTTGGAAAATAGCGCCCTTTTCGGGATCGATCTCGGCGATTCGCTGCGCCTTGGCTGCAGCGCGAAGTCCGCCGAGGTTATCCTTCTCGTATTCGTGCTTTCGCTCCTTGAGCTCCACCCCCGTGGCGAGCCGCTCTTTTTCGCTGGCCAGCACCCGATCGGCGGCTCGATTATAGAGCACCCGCGTCGGCGTATTGACGGACTCCCCCATAATCACCGTGCCCTTCGAGGAGCGGGCCACTTCCTGATAGGTCGGGCTCAGAGCGCCGGTGTCGACGGCCTCGCGGGTCATCAGATAGGCCGTGCCCATCTGGATACCGAAGCGAACGCCCCGTCGGTGGAGGGGAAAGAAGAGGGCCGCCGCCGCGGCCGCCGAGGGAGCGTCGCCGATTCCACCGGCGGGCACGATGGCCAGCTCCTTCGGATCGACGCCGTCGGCCAACGCCTCTTCCACCTCAATGACCGCGTATTGCCACAGCGCCAATCCGCCCAGAGTTCCAACGTGGCCTCCGGCCTCGGAGCCCTCGAGCAAGAATTTTCGGTGTCCCGAGCGCAGGGCAGCCCGAAGCACACCGGGCGTGGGCGTGTGGAGATAGCTCGAGATATTGGCCGACTCGAATTGCATGGCCTGCTCCGCCGTGCCGGCGGCGACCAACCCCAGAAGATGGCGCTTCTGGCGCTGCTCTTTCATCATCTCCATATGGCCGTCGCGAAAGCGATTGGCGTCGAGGCCGATGATGCCCGCCCCGAAGGGCTGTTGGCCCAGCATTTCACCCGTGTTGACCACGATCTCCTCGGCGACCTCCGTGGGCATATTGCCCAGGGCAAGCCAGGGGAGTGCCCCGTCGTCGGCGATGGCCTTTGCAAAGGCCGGCGTGTCGCTCACCTGGGCCATCGGCCCCTGATGGATGGGAAGTCTCGTGCCGTTGACCTCGGCGATGCCCCGACCTTCGGCCAGCGGGAAGTCGTCGACCAGGTTGGCGAGCACGTCGTCGACGTGAGCGCTGATTCCGGAGATGACACCGCCCATAGTCTCGAAGCGGTCTCGAAGGGGCGCGGCCAATCCGGCGCCCTGTCCAAGGGGCCACAGGTCACAGCGAAGATCGAAGTCGAGCCGGTCTGTCGGCTCAGCCCGGCGAATCTCGCTGATCAGATCGCCCGCCGTGCCGCCGCCGTCGAGAATCTCCACTTCCCGCTCCGCCAATTCTTTGGGCCGGCGAGTGGCGATCATAGCGAAGACCCGGTAGCGGAAGCCCAGGGTCATCCCCAGACATCGCGTGTCCGTGGGATTGAAATTCTCCAGGCGGCGCGCCACTTTCTCGCTCACCGGAACCTCAGGGCAGAGCCAGGTCTGCTCTTCGAGAACGTAGCCCGTCGCACCGGCGGCGACGGCGGCCGCCGCCGAGTCAGGGCCGATTGCCCCGCGCACCACCACGGGCAATCCCGTCTGGCCACAGAGTCTTCGCAACAAGACCAGCCCCGACTCCTCGCCGACGAAGCCGCCGCCCTCGAAACCACAGGCCACCAGGCCGCTGGCGCCCCACTCTTCGCATTTTTGGCCCAACTCGGCGCTGATCACCTCGACCCAGACTGTGGCTCCAGCACTACGGAGCGCTTTGATACGCTCCTGCAGCCCTGCCTCATCCATGGCGTGCGACGCCTCGAGAATTACCCCCGTCGCGACCTCTGCTGCCCCGAACTCATCGCCCGGGGCGAGGCGCAGATAGTCTTCCTTCTGGCCGGCCGGCTGCCCAGCGGGCCATACGACGGATGCCCCGGCCTGGCGAGCGGCCGCCGCCGCACCTTCCAGCCCTCTTATCTTCGGCAAATAAACGAAAATCTGGTGGGATTTAGTCTGAGCCATTTGCGCAGCTCCTCAAAAAAGTCATTCACTACTTCGCGATTGGCCACCAACTAAACCAACAAATATGCATATTTCAAGAGAAAAAATTATATAGTTTTTTCATGTTTACTGAATGAAGATTCATACAGAACATGAATGACCAGCCAGTCAGAAAACATCATTCCCATGAATGAATCTTCAGTCACAGCGCCAGGGACATGGC
>SLJM01000158.1 GCA_007135085.1 Myxococcales bacterium | reverse complement strand
TTGGTGGCCCGCCATCGTCTGGTCTACGGCGCCCTGGCCGAAGAGATGAAGGGGCCGATTCACGCCCTGACCCTCGAGGTCTTCACTCCCGAGGAGTGGGCCGCCGAAGAGGGCTGATTTTTCGAGTCTGAGGGGAATCGCCCCTGCAGGTCGCGCGTTTGGCCCATATCCGGCCCACTGCGGCCGACCAATTTGAGGCTCCACCACACACAGAGGAATTTGAGATGAGCGACGAAGAAAAAAAATCGATCTCCCTGCCGATTGCCAACACCGAGGAGAGCGCCGAGGCGCCCAAGACTCGTGAAGAAGGCGGTGATATCCAGAGTGAGATCGCCCGTGAGGTATCGGAGAACGATATCGTCATCTACATGAAGGGCGTGCCCCAGCAGCCGATGTGCGGATTCTCGGCGCGGGCCGCTGCCATCCTGGCCAGCTACGGAAAGCCCTTCTACGCCGTCAATATCCTGCAGGACCAGGAAAAGCGTCAGGGCATCAAGGATTTCTCCAACTGGCCGACGATCCCCCAGATCTATATCGGCGGTGAATTTTTGGGCGGCTCCGACATCCTGATGCAGATGCACGAAAAAGGCGAGCTCGCCGCCCTCATCGAAGACGCCACCAACTGACTCTGGTCTTAGTTTGTAGACCAGGGGTAGATCGCAAGTGACGGCTGGTCTTGACAGAGCAGGCGGCAATCTCTACGTTCTGCCAGCTTCAGGGCCAGCACCACTATGGCTCGAGCATATTTTTAGGCCAAGACGGCCCCGTTGCCGTCTTCTTTTTTTGAATCGAAAGCGACACGACACACGCTTAGGTAAGTGGAGAAAGAGTTCACATGACTGTCCGACTTCGACTGCAGCGCAAAGGCGCTAAAAAGCGCCCCTTCTTCCGAATCGTAGCCGCCGACCAGCGAGCTCCCCGCGACGGGCGCTTTATTGAAATGCTGGGAACCTACGATCCCCTTCCCGATCCCCCGGACGTTCGCCTCAACGGTGAGCGCGTGGACTACTGGCTCGAAAACGGAGCCCAGCCCAGCGACACGGTCCGATCCCTTATCCTCAAGCTCAAGCGCGGGGAATTGGGTGTCGACCTGAGCGAAGAAGGCGCCGAGGAAGCTGCTCGCGCCGCTCGCGCCGCGGCCCGCAAGAAGGCCCGCGACGAAGCTCGTAAGGCCGCCGCCGACGCCGCAAAAAAGGCTGCCGAGGAAGCCAAGGCCGAGGAAGAAGCCAAGAAAGCTGAAGAAGAAGCCAAAAAGGCTGAAGAAGAAGCTGCCAAGGCCGCCGAAGCTGAAGAAGCTGAAGAAGCCAAAGAAGAAGAGGCTTCCGACGACGCCGAAGAAGCCAAAGAAGAAGAGAAAAAAGACGAAGAGTGATCTCTTCGTGAGTTTTTCTCACTCTTGACTCTTCTCGACGAGGCGTAGGCATGGCGGAACAACGGGACGAAATACTCGACGAATACGTGGAACTCGTACAGTTTATGGCGAGCTCCCTTTTGGAAGACGATGTGGAGATCGAGGTTCGCGGACACGCCGACCGCGATCCCTGGCGCATCGATCTTCACGTCCCGGAAGAGCACCGCGGCCGAGTGATTGGCCGCGGTGGCCGCATTGCCCGCGCCATGCGTACCCTCATCGACAATTCCGGCATCGCCTACCATGATCCGGTGGTGCTCGACATCGTCGACTGATGAGCGACGACCTCCCCCGCGTAGCCATCGGCAAGATCGGGCGCCCTCACGGGGTGCGCGGTGAGGCCAGGCTTTTCCTCTTCAATCCGACCTCGGAGACGGTCCATCCCGGACTGAACGCATTCTTATGCCCCGAACGGGGCTCTGAAGTTGCCGTGGAAGTCGAAAAGGCGCGCTACGCCGCCAAATTCGTAATCGTGAAATTCAAGGGGATCGACGGCCGACAGGCCATCGACGAGTTCAAGCACGCCATCCTCGAGGTCGACCCCGACGATCTTCCCGAGCTCGACGACGACCAATTCTATCAGGTTGAATTATTGGGCGCCCCGGTCTACGTGGCCGACGAAGAAGACGGCGACCTCCCCGAAAGTGGCGAGTCCATCGGTGAGGTGGAGCGATTCTTCGACACCGGCGGGGCCAACGACGTGATGGTCGTGCGCCGAGAAGACGGAAGCGAGCTTCTCGTGCCCGTCGTCGAGCACGCTATATCCCTTCTGGACGTCGAGGATTATCTGGTCATCCTCCAGCCGTTGGAGATCTGGACGCCTGCCTGACCCTGCCAATTTGATCCCCCCCAGGTCACAGATCCGATGAGCCAGTCCTTCAAAATCCGAATTTTGACTCTCTTCCCCGAATTCTTCGACAGCCCTCTGTCGACGAGCCTCACCGGCAAGGCCATTGAGCGGGGACACCTGGAAGTAGAACTCGTCGACATCCGCGACTTCGCCACCGACAAGCATCGAAAATGCGACGATATCCCCTACGGCGGCGGCGCCGGGATGGTGATGAAGCCCGAGCCCCTGGTGGCTGCGCTGGAGGACGCCAGAGAAGCTCTGCCCGATGCGCCGAGAATCCTGCTCACCCCACAGGGCGAGCCCTTCGAGCAGGCCACTTCGGTCAGCCTGGCAGATGAGGCGGGGCTGATCCTGGTCTGCGGTCGCTACGAGGGGATCGACGAGCGGGTGCGCCAGAATTGGATCGACCGAGAGATCTCGATCGGCGATTATGTTCTCACCGGCGGTGAAGTCGCCGCCCTGGTCGTCGTCGACTCCGTGATGCGCCACCTGCCCGGCGTTTTGGGCAATCAGGAGTCGGTCACGGAGGAGAGCTTCTCCGAGGGCATGCTCGAATATCCGCAATATACCCGACCCCGTTCCTTTCGCGGCCACGACGTACCGGATATTCTTTTGAGCGGCCACCACGAAAATATCGAGAATTGGCGACGGGAAAAAGCCCTTCAACGCACCCGCGAGCGCCGCCCCGATTTGCTCGATGACGAGTGATGAAACTTCTCCCTTCAAAGCGCTTTATCGATCTGGTCATCGCCGGCGTGCTCTTTGCGGCGACGCTGGCGCTATTGCTCGCAACGACGAATATCGGGTTTACCCGCGACGAGGGGTTTTATTTCCACGCCGCCTCTCTCTACGTGGGTTGGTTCGAGGAATTATGGGCTAATTTCTGGGCCGGCGACCTGGCCACCAGCTTCACCCAGGCCAATATCGACCAGCATTGGTCCTACAACCCGGAACATCCGGTGTTGATGAAGGCCTCCTTCGCTCTGTCTCACAAATTCTTCCACGATATCCTGGGCGTCATGAGCCCGTCGACGGCCTGGCGATTTCCGGCGATGATCACCGCCGCGGCCCTTGTCTCGGGGGTCTACCTCTTCGCCCGCGATCTTGGCGGCCGCCTGGCGGGCTTTATCGCCGCCGGAGCTCTGCTCTTTCAGCCGCGCTTCTTCTTTCACGCCCACCTGGCCGTCTTCGACGTACCGATCACGGCCTTCTGGTTCTGGGTGGTCTACGCCTATTGGAAGAGCTACGAATCCCGAGGCTGGGCCCTGGCGGCGGGCCTCCTATTCGGCCTGGCACTGTCCGTAAAACTAAACGCCTTCTTCTTGCCTATCGTCCTCGTCGGTCATTGGGCGCTGACGCGATGGCGCGATCTGCGATTTGAGCGCGGAGGTGATACGCCAACCATCACTTTGCCTCCCATCCCCAGAGCCTTCTGGGCCATGCTCGTGCTGGGCCCCCTCCTATTCTACGCCCTCTGGCCCCGGCACTGGTTCGAGACCTTCTCGCGCATCAAGTGGTATATGGATTTCCACCTGGGGCACGAGCATTATATGGTCTACTACTTCGGCCAGAATCTGCAGATCCCCCCCTTCCCTGTCAGCTATCCCTGGGTGATGACCCTGGTGACCGTGCCGATGACGATTCTTTTGGCCTTCGCCATCGGCGCCGTGGTCTATTTCGTCAACAGCGGACAAGTGGTGCGATGGCGGGAGATCTTTCGTTCATTGCGAAATAAGCAGTGGCCGGGCCGCGATGAGAGCGCCGATCCGAAGGGGACGGGATTCTTGCTGACGATCAACATCATCTTCCCCATCCTCCTCATCTCCATGCCCGATACGCCGATCTTCGGCGGCACCAAACATTGGATGCCAGCCATGCCCTTTTTGGCCATCGTCGCCGGGCTCGGCGTGGCCGCAATTTACGAGGGACTTCGCCGCGATTTGCGCTCCGTCTTCGGGCGACTCGAGCTCATCGCCGCCCCGGCCATGGCGCTCATCCTCGCCGCGGCGGTCATCGGTCCCGCCGTCTACGCCACGGCCCACAATCACCCCCACGGCACGTCCTATTATAACGAATTGATGGGCTCCCATCGGGGCGCCGCCGACGCCCAGATGTTTCGACAATTCTGGGGCTATTCCTCCCGTCACGCCCTCCCCTGGCTAAACGAACACGCCGAAGAAGATGCCCGTGTCTGGCACCACAATACGATCGGCATGGCCTGGCGAGCCTATCAACAAGAGGGGCTGGCCCGCCCCGATCTTCGCGCCTCCTCCCTTCGCGCAAGCGACTACGCCCTCTACCATCACCAGAAGGCGTTTATGTTTCAGCAACTTCCGGTGTGGGAGGAATACGGCACGATGGCGCCGTCCTATGTGGTCGACATCGACGGAGTCCCCCTTCTCAGCGTCTATGAACGCCAAGATCCGATGGACTTCAAATATCCCGAGGTCTGGCGATGAGCGACGCCATAGACGACGT
>SLJM01000241.1 GCA_007135085.1 Myxococcales bacterium | reverse complement strand
CTGGCTGACCTATTGGAGGTCCTTCACCAGATGGAGGCCCAGGTGCAGGCTCAATACTAGCGTGAGGTGGCGCTCAGGGGGAGTTGTTGGGGTTCGTCGCCGTCGAGGACCATCAATATGACCTGGCCCAGGTTCTTCGGGGACCCCAGAAATAGATCCACATAGGATTCACGGATGATCCGCTCCCAGGTGCGAGGCTCCACTCCTTCGACCAGCGGGGTGAGCCCGATGAGGCGTTGGTCGTCGCCGGCTTCCACAAAAAAGGTCGCCAGAAGCCGACGCCCCTGATCTTCGACTTCGTAGACGATGCGGTGGATGACGTCGCCGCCGTCGCCGTCGTAATCGGCCTCGATACGGGCCCGCAGGGGCAATAGCCGGATATCGCGTCGCTGATCGTCGGGCAGGGTTGGGCGCTGCTCATCTGCGAGCAAGCCCCGCACCAATATATAGGACTTTTTTTTGTCCTCTAATTGCCAGTGCCAGAAGGTGGAGCGACGCACCCGAAAGGTCAGGGTGCGGCGTCCTCTCAAGATCAGGAAATTTCCGTCGAAGGTATATTCGCCACTCTCGCTGAGCTTGCGGCTATTTTCCTTGAGCTTATAGCGGCTATAGGTGCCGTCGACGGCAAAAGAGAGGACCTGGAGGCTGCCTTTTTTTCGGGCTTCCTCGGGGGCGCTGTCACTGGCGAAAAAGTACCAGCAACCGCGGACGGCCTCGGGCAGAGGTCGCGAGGGGACCATAAATTACTCCTGGAGTTCGATGAGCTGGACCGGGATGGGCGCCGCCAGTCGACCGGCGACCTGGATCGACCAATGTTGGCGTGCCTGGCGAGATCGAAGATGCTCCGGTGGGTCCAAAGCGAGGGTGTCGGAGAATTGACGGGAGCTAAACCGATGGAGGCCGACCACTTCGCCGTCGAGGACGAAGGCCAGATGGGTGGCCTGGCGAGTCGATGCCTGTCCTCTGGTCGTCTGAGCGGCGTCGGCGTCGAAGGTGATCGATACGAAGGGAATGCCCGAAGGAGTGCGCTCGAGCTGAACCGACGTCACATCGCCCTGGTCGGCCACGGAGGGACCGAGATTAATGGTGCGCCACCCGTCGTCGTGGGGATAGATCTCAACCTGAGTCGAGCCCAGTGCGACGCGGTCCAAGACATCATGAAGCGGTCCCGGTGAGGCGGCATAGAGGAAGAGGCGGTCAGACTGAAAGGAGCCTGCCGGCGAGCGCAACTCCACCCCTTCGGGAAGAGAGTCGGCGATGTCGAGCCAGGGACTGGCGTCGTCGATGACCGGTCTGACCTCCAGCCGGCCCGCCGGGATGACCGCACTTTTGAGGGCCTGGGCGGAGTGGCTGCCGTAGACTGTGATCTTGATATTATGATCGTCGTCGAGGCGGACTCGGGAGTTTTTGAGATCCATGGCCTCCAGGCGAATTTCGATGCGGCGGGCGGCCTCGCGGGCCATCTCGCGATGGCGGCGCACCCGTCGATCGGAGTCCGATTGGTCATCGTCAAGGGGGGCGACGGTGACCGTAAAGTCGACCCGGTTACTTCGCGCCGAAGCCTCCTGGACGTCGGTCACAGAAAGGACCAGCAGGCCCAGGAGGGCAGCGACCATCAGGGTCACCGCGCGGGATAGGCCCCGGCATGGGGGGGAGCATGAAAGCATGGTTTGAGCTCGCTCAGAAATGGTTGGTCACAAAGTCGATAAAGTCGATCTTGGTGATAATGCCCACCAGTTGTCCGTCGTCGATGACGATCAGCACTCGCCCATCGCCAAAGAGGCTGCCCATCATGCCGATACGGTCGGTGGACTCGATGACGGCGAAGTTGGGGCGGGCGATGGTGTCCACCGGCGCGTCGTGACCGCCGTCGCCCAGGAGGTGATCGAGGACGTCCGTCTCGTTGACGATGCCCACTACCTTCGAGTCGTCGATCACGGGGAGCTGGCTGATGCCGTGGGTCTTCATCCGCTCGATGACGTGGGCCACCGATTCGTCGGGGCTTGCCGTAAAGAGTTTTCCGCTGTCCTCTTTGGTGCTCAACAAGTCAGCCACCGTGGCCTGTCCCCAGCGATCTTCGAGAAAGCCGTTTTCACGCATCCAGTCGTCGTCGAAGATCTTCGACATATAGCGGGAGCCCGAATCGGGAAGGAGCACCACGATATTGGCCGGTTTGTCGAGTCGCTCGGCGTATTTGATGGCTCCTGCCACGGCGCCGCCCGAGGACCCGCCGGCAAAAATTCCCTCTTCCCGCACCAGCCGGCGAGTAAATTGGAAACATTCCCTGTCGGAGACGCGGACCACTTCGTCGACATAGTCAAATTTCATGGTCGTCGGCAGGATATCCTCGCCAAAACCCTCGACCAGATAGGAGTGGGCATCGGTCATCTTACCGGTCTTGAAATAGTCGTAATAGATAGAGCCGATGGGGTCGATGCCCACGATCTGGACATCGGGATTTTGCTCCTTGAGGTATTTCGCAGTGCCCGAAATGGTGCCCCCCGTGCCCATGGTGGATACGAAGACGTCGATCTCACCATCGGTCTGTTCCCACAATTCGGGGCCCGTCTTCAGGTAGTGGGCGCGAGGGTTGGAGGGGTTATGATATTGGTTTGCCAGAAATCCGCCCGGTGTTTCCTCGGCCAACCGACGGGCCACCGAGTAGTAGGAGCGCGGGTCATCGGGCTCGACGGCGGTGGGGCAGACCACCACTTTGGCGCCGAAGGCGCGAAGGGCCTTGATCTTTTCGTCGCTCATCTTGTCGGGCATGACGAAGATGCATTTATAGCCCTTGACGGCAGCCGCCATGGCCAGGCCCATGCCGGTGTTGCCGCTGGTGGCCTCGACGATGGTGCCACCGGCGACGAGCTCGCCGCTTTCTTCGGCATCTTCCACGATCTGGAGGGCCGGTCTATCTTTTACGCTGGAGCCGGGATTGACGTATTCGAGCTTGAGGTAGATGTTCGAGTCCACGTGGCTGGCCAGGGTGTGGCTCAGAACCAGTGGGGTGTTACCAATGGCTTCCAGGACGTTTTTGGCTGCATTCATAGCGGGCTCCCGTCGGGTCAGCGGTAATTGATCGGCCAGATGAAGTACGGCATACGCAGACGTTGGTAGCACCGAGGTGGCCGACGGGACAAGGGATTACGAAGCGACGACGGTGCACGGTGGTCGATGCTGTCCCCTACAACAGTGGGAGAGGCCGATGAGATTCCCGTTTAGTTATCATCTTTTCAGGAGCCGACGATGGCGACCTATGTGATCGGAGATATTCACGGCTGTTACGAGGAATTCCAGCGTCTGCTGGAGAGGATCGACTTCGATCCCGGCACGGATCGGCTGTGGCATACGGGGGATCTGGTCAACGGCGGGCCCTGTTCGGAGGCCACTCTGCGCTGGTTTATGGAGCACCAGGAGGTGGCGACCACGGTGCTGGGAAACCACGATCTTCATCTGCTAGCCGTCGCTC
This sequence comes from Myxococcales bacterium, assembly GCA_007135085.1. Classification (GTDB taxonomy): domain Bacteria; phylum Myxococcota_A; class Bradymonadia; order Bradymonadales; family Bradymonadaceae; genus SLJM01. The sequence continues at coordinate 13,330 of SLJM01000241.1, read as the reverse complement.
GCGGGGTGCAGACCAAAAGCGATCGCGATAATTTCGACGATATCCTCGCCGCCTCGGACGCGGCCGAGCTCATCGACTGGCTGCGTCATCAGCCACTGATGGTGCGCCACGGGGAGCATCTGTTGGTCCACGCCGGGCTATTGCCGCAGTGGTCGGTCGACCAGGCTGAAGAGGGGGCAAAAGAGATCGAGGAAATGTTGAGATCTTCGCGGCCCGAGCAGGTCCTGGGTCAGATGTACGGCAATCGGCCGGCTCGATTGCGAGACGTAAAAACCGTGGAGGGACGGTGGCGGATGATCATCAATGCCCTGACCCGTATGCGAGTCCTTCGGCGCGACGGGGCCCTCGATTTCGGTTATAAATCGACTTACGATGAAATCCCCGACGATCGAATGGCCTGGTTTGACGCCGACCGGCCCCGCTGGTTGGGAGAACAAATCTATTGCGGTCATTGGTCAGCTCTGGGATTCTTTAGAAATGACCGAATTATCGCTCTCGACACAGGTTGTCGTTGGGGTGGTGCCCTGACGGCTGTGAGGCGCGAGGATCAAGAGGTCTTTCAGGTTGAATCCAAGGTCACCGACAAAGATTGAGGTTTTGGATATTGACAGCGCTCCGCCATTTAAGCTTTAACGCGCCGTGAAAAAGTTGTTGTAATCGCGGCGTGTAGTGGGAGTTTTTTTGAAATGAGGAAGATATTGGTGGTCGATGACGAAGCGGGGATGGGGCGGATCTTCGAACGTCTATTGGGTGAACGTGGAGAGGTGACGTCGACCACGACCGGCGTGGAGGCGCTGGATCTTGTCGAAGAACAGACCTTTGATCTCATCCTCTGCGACCTCAACATGCCCGTCATGTCTGGGGTCGAGTTTTATCAAGGTTTGGAAGCCAAGGGGTATGAAACGGGGCGTGTGATCTTCGTCACGGGAGGGGCTTTTACGGCAGAAGACCAGGCCTTTGTAGATGGAGTGGACAATCCGGTGCTCTATAAGCCCTTTGGCATAGACGATCTCCACACTCTGGTCGACGATGTGCTCGCTGCCATCGAGCAGTGCTGAGATCTCGAGCAATCAGTGCAGGGAAGTGAGCGCCCCATCTGCTTTCGTAGAGGCCGATCGATCAATAATCGCCGAAAAATTCTGTGAGCGAACAATCCAACGCCTGAGCCAGCTTATAGAGGCTGGATACGGAAGCGCTCGATTCGGCGCGCTCGATCTGGGACAAGAGGCTGACCGAAAGGCCCGTGCGTCGCGACATCTGCTTTAAGGTCAGCTTTCGATCTTTTCGGGCGGAACGAATATTTCGCCCGATGGTGTTCAATAATTGCTCCTCAGGGTCGGTGAGCAGCCCCCGCTGGCGGAGTATTTTTTCCAGGGTGGAGTTGAATTCATCGACGTCGAAGGGCTTTTTAATATAGTCCGATACATTGTACTTCATGGAGGTCACCGCCGTGTCCACCGAGGGGAACCCGGTGAAGATGATGATGGCGATGTCGCTGTCGAAGGTGCGGATCTCCTCCAGGACCTCCATGCCGTTGAGCTCGGGCATCATAATGTCGAGGACGACGACGTGGAATTCTTCCTCTCTGAGCAGCTCCAATCCCTTGCTGGGGCTGGTCTCGGTGACGACGTCGTAGCCACTCTGCGACAGCAAGAGATGCATATATTCGCAGATATCTTTGTCGTCATCGATGATGAGAATCTTGATGGTGCGCAAAGCGCCCTCCTTGAAGAGCGAACGACTCAACGAGCCCGTAGTTCGATGGGCTTGGATGGGTAAGGAATGGAGAAAAAGCCCCCGAGGTACAGCTATATCAAGAATAGAAAGAGAGGTGATTACCAGGCGTTGGAACAAAAGCTCAGCAGCATCGTCAATGCCTCGTCGACTACATAGTAAGTGCCCATCGGCAAGAGTGTAGCCTTGGAAGGCGGGAGGTGTCAAAAGCAGGCGAGACTCGAGAAAGCTCGCACCGAGAGGGCCATGAGATGGCCTGTTGGGGCGATATAGCGGTGGTTTTGGGGGTTGAGGCGCCGCGATTTGGCCCCCGCCTGCTGCCATGTTATATGTAACAAAGCGAAATATGTTTCGCTGTTTTCACTTCGTCGGCGCCAGTGCTGAGTACGTATCGAGGCAGCGACGACGATACCAAGGAGCGCCCTAGATGAACGCATATGCAGTCCAGCAGACCTCTCCAATTCACCGCTCGACTTCATCAGGGGGCAATCACCGATGGTGGATTGCCCTGAGCGTTATGGCCCTGCTTTTGATGGCGGGGCTTATGGGATGTCAGTACGAGAGCGCTCTGGGACAACTGGAGTGTGATACTGACGAAGAATGCGAGGATGGCGCCTATTGCGAGGGCGGCTATTGCGTGGCCCGACCGGCAGTGGCGCAGATTCGGTTAGACACCCATACCCGGACGGTGACCGCAGGGCAGACGGTGAGTTTCCAGGCCGAGGTCTACGACACCAATGGTGAGATTCTCGAAGAAGAAGATATCCATTGGGAGAGCTCTGACGACACTATTGCCCAGGTCGACCAGGAGGGCACTGTAGAGGCGCTGGAGGTGGGAACGGCGTTGATCACTGCTTCTGTCGGTGATCGCAGCGCTTCAGCAGCGGTGATGGTCAGCGACGTGCCCGTCGATGCGGTGGTGCCCGAGGTCACAGCGATCGCCCTTGAAGAGGGCCGTCACGGCTTTGTGGCCGTCGATGTGCTCGATGCTTCCGGGGAGTCCTTGAGTGGTCGAGTCGTCGAATGGAACAGCGACGATGAGAGCGTCGCCGAGGTCAGCGCTCGCGGTGACGGCACGGCAGTTATTTATGCCACCGGTGTGGGCACGGCGACCCTTCAGGTCCAGAGCGAAGAGGCTCAGGCATCTGTGGCGGTCGAGGTCCAGGAGCGTGCGGTGTCGGCAGTGGAGATCATCCCCGGCGAATTCACCATGACCGAGCAGACCTCGATGGTGCTCGATGATGGGGCCGGCGTTTTTGCTCAGGCCTTCGACGACCGCGGCGCCCGATTGGAGCGCCAGGTCCAGTGGTCGAGCAGCGACGAGTCGGCCCTTCTGATCGACGATGAAGAGGGCCAATTATTTCTGCGCGCCCAGCCCGTGGAGGCTCAGACCTCGGTGACCCTCGAGGCCGAAGTGGAGGGAATGGTGGCTCAGGCAATAGTCAATATCCGCCCCTTGAGTGTGGCCGCCGTGGCGGTGTCGCCGTCGGGCATTTTGCTGGAGCAATTTCAGCTCTACCACGGATTCTCCGCTCAAGTTCTGTCTGAGGAGGGGGAGGCCATCGACGGCGGTGACCAGATGGTGAGCTGGGAGTCCAGCGATGAAAATGTGGTCGCCATAAGTGTGGAAAATGGCGATGTCGAGGTGGAAGCCCTCGGGTTGGGTACGGCGGAGATTACCGCCGTATATGACGGCGAGTTGATGGCCTCAGCCTTTGTGACGGTCGTGGCCGAGTCGGTCACCGACGTTCAGGTCAGCCCCCTGGCGGTGACGATGGCCGAAGGGGCCGACCAGGCTGTTGAGGCGACGGTCATCGTGGGCTCCGGCGAAGACCCGGGCGACCGCGACGTGATCTGGAGCAGCGACGATCCGGCGGTGGCCACGGTCAACCCCGACGGTGAGCTGGGAGCGTTTATCTTCGGTCATAGCGTGGGCACCACCACGGTGAGCGCAGACGTGGAGGGACAGACGGCGCCGGTGGACGTCACCGTCGAACCACTCGCTCTGGACCATGTGGTGGTGACACCCACGGATTTCTCCCTCAAAGAAGGCCAGAGCTTTCAATTGTCGGCCGCGGTCATCGCCGGTGACGGCCGCAGCGTCCCCGGTGCGACGGTGAGTTGGGAGGTCTGCGATGGCTCGGCACTGGCCGACGGCGATTGGAACGGTTGTACGAGCGAGCTGGCCCAGGTCAGTGCCGATGGTGTGGTGACTGCTCAGGAGGCAGGTGCGGTTTCGATTCGAGCCGTCGCCGACGCCGACAGTGACGTCACCGGCGAAGCGGCGATGACGATCAACGCGGCGCCGGTGATCAACGTGGCCCTGTCGCCGGCCATCATCGAGCTCGTCATGGGAGATGATACCCAGGAGGCGGCGTCGATTACGGCCGAGGTCTTTACGACCAACGGCGCCGACGGCGACCGCACGTTGAGCTTTGATATTTCGCCGGCGGGCGTGGCGAATCTGACCTCGACGGGCGCTCAGTCCGCTCAGGTCGAGGCCCAGGCCGCCGGTGACGCGCTGGTGGAGGCTGCCGCCGACGGGGCCGGCGAGGAAGCGGTGGGCCGGGCCTTTGTGATGGTCGCCGCCGAGCCCGTCGACGGGCTGGTGGTCCAGCCGGTGGACGACACGAGCTGGAGCGGCGAGGTCATGGTCGGCACGGAGAAGGTATTTCTCGAGGCACTGGCGCAGATGCGAGGTGGCGATACGGAGACGGTCAGCGCCCATTGGTGGACCTCGGAGCCCGATAAATTAGGGGTCGGCAGTAACGGAGGGCTGGTTGGATTGGCTCCCGCCTCACAGGTGGAAGTCTTTGCCTTCTACGAAGGTCAGGTGGCGTCGGTTCTGGTCGACGTCGTCGATTATGATACGGCCGATATTTCGGTCACTCCCGACGAGGTCACCCTCGAGGTTGGAGAGACGACCATGTTGAGCGCCGATATCGACAGCGGCGCCGGTTGTCCCGTAACGAGCTGGTGGAGCTCCGATGACAGCAATGTGGCCGTCGTCGACAACGCGGGCAAAGTGGCCGCTCTTTCGGCGGGCACCGCTCAGGTCTCGGTCCATTGCGGTCAGGCCAGCGCGGCGGCGACGGTGACCGTCGAGGAACCAGCGGCAGAAGAGCCCTACGAGCCCGATTCGGTGGAGGTGGTCTGGACCGATGGTGAGCCCACCTTTTTGGCCGTCGGGGAGACGGCGAATTTAGAGGCCCTCATCGACGGCGATCCCTCCACAGAATGTGAGGAGCCCCTTATGTGGGCGACCAGCGATACCTCCCGAGCAGTGGTGGGCTCCGACGGAACGCTGGCCATCGTCGGTGGAGATAACGGAGATACCCTGGGCATCTCGGTCTCCTGTGCCGGCATAAGCGATTCGGTGACCGTCGAGATCGCCGCCGAACCCACGTCGGTGGTGGTCAGCTGCGAAGAACAATGTACTACGTCAGGCAATCCGAATATCGATTTCGTGGCCGATCCGGATGAAGGCAAACTTCAGGTGGACGTTCTCTACGGAACGGAGCCCTTTGAGGCCTGCACGCCTCTTTGGGCGTCGAGCAATGAAGATGAGATTGCCGTCACTCAAGACGGCAGCCTCTCCGGCGCCGACGGCGGTGCGGCGGCGATCACCGTCTATTGTGGAGGAGTGTGGTCCACGGTTAATGTGGTCCTCGACGCCGACTGGGACGATTGATCGTCGACAATTTTAGGTAATACCCCACGGAAGGGAGCAGTATCAGTATGATGGACCCTCTATCAATTAGCCGACGCCTTCGAGACGACCTGGAAGGCGTCGGCTTCGAGCCGCCCATTACGCATGTCTACCAGCCCCTGGATTACGCCTGGGAGCCCTATGTCCAATATCTGGAGAAGTACGGGACCCGGCGGCCCCGCCAGGTGTTGATGGTGGGCATGAACCCCGGCCCCTGGGGGATGGGGCAGGTGGGGGTGCCCTTTGGCGCCATCGAAATGGTCCGCGATTGGATGGGCATCGAAGCGCCGGTGGAACAACCCCCCAAATTGCATCCCAAGCGGCCGGTCGACGGCTTTGATTGCAGTCGAAACGAAGTCAGCGGCAGCCGTCTATGGGGCTGGGCGAAAGAGCGCTTTGGGTCGCCGGAGGCCTTTTTCGAGCAATTCTTCGTGCATAATTATTGTCCCCTGCTCATCTACGAGGACAGCGGCACCAATCGCACGCCCCCAAAACTCCGCAAAGCAGAAAAAGCCCAGGTCCTGCCGCCCTGTGACGAGGCCCTTCGAGCCCTGGTGGACTATTTCGAGCCTCAATTTGTGGTAGGGGTGGGAAATTATGCGGAAAAGCAGGTTCGAAACGCCTTGAAGCCCACTTCTTTTCAGGGCACGGTGGGCCGAGTCCTCCATCCCAGCCCGGCCAGTCCCAAGGCCAACCGCGGGTGGGCCAGGCAGGCCGAGGCGGAGTTGGAAGAGTTGGGAATTGTGTTTTAATTTGCCCCGCTGCACCGCTAGTTCACCTAAATTTTTTTCGGAGTGTGCAAGATGGCCGATATCAATATCAAAGACAGTGTGGCCCATGGCCGGGAGAAGGTCTTCAAGACCTTTCGCGACGAGTTGACCGAGCTCATTCCCCATCTTCCGGATATCAAGGATATCGAGGTCAAGGATCGGGAGGAGGTCGACGACAATACGGTCAAGGTGGTCAACCTCTGGAAAGCCGAGGCCGAGGAGATCCCCCGGCTGGCCCGGTCGTTCATCAAGCCCGAGATGCTCAAGTGGACCGATTACGCCACCTGGCGAGAAGACGCCTGGGAATGCGATTGGCGCATGGAGGTCGGATTTTTGAGCGATGCCGTCACCTGTGAGGGGACGAACCGTTATCTGGAAAAGGGTGAGGGGATCACGGAGGTGGTCATCGAGGGAACGCTGGAGGTCGATGCCGCCAAGATTCCAGGGGTGCCGCGGCTTGGGGCCGGCAAAATCGGAAGGGTCATCGAGAGCTTTGTCGTCAAGCTCATCACGCCCAACCTGACCCAGGTCAACCGCGGGTTGGAGAGTTATCTGAAGAGCAAATAAAGCGGGGGGCTTAGCCGGACCTCAGGCCGGAGGGGCTGCAGTGGTCTCTTCGGCCGAGTCATCTTCTTGTTGGAGGATGGCCTGATAGCCGGAAAAGACATCGGGATAAATAAGTTCGAAGTCTAATTCTCGGCGCAGCCGCTCGTTGAGGACTCGTATGGCGTTGGTTCGCCGGGCCAGCCGGTTGGGGTCTTCCGTGCGCCGGGCGTATTCTTCCAGAGTCTCTTCGGGGGGCCACTCCAGAGAAGTCTGCTCGCAGACAAACTCCACCACGTCGCGCGCCGGCTGGGGGTGGCCGTCGGTGAAGTTAAAGATGCGATGTTCTTTGGGGCCCTTTTCAACGACGGTCAGAATGGCCCGGGCGATGTCGTGGACGTGGATTCGGTTGGTGACTTTTTTGCCGCCGTCGATGAGGGTATAACGGCCTTTGCGCATAAAATCGGCCAGAGTTCGGCCCGGGCCGTAGATCCCGCCCAGTCGGGCGATGGTGATCGGAAAGTCGACGTCGCAGCCCATCAAAAAGGCCTCGATGTCGGCGCGCATCTTACCGTAGGAGGAGTTGGGCCACAGATCGGTGCTCTCATCGACCCATTCACCGCTGTGGTCGCCGTAGACCGACGTGGAAGAGAGGTAGATAAATCGACGCACTCCCCCATCTTGACAGGCCTCGACCAGGCGCCTGACGGGCGCCACATGTCGGGCCTGGGCACCGCCGGCTTCATAGGATTTGAAGAGAGTGGGAAGGGAGTAGACCACCTGCGCCTGGTCGGTCAGATAGGCCTCCACCGCCGCGAGCTCGTCGTTGACGTCCCACAGGATCGGCGTGACGCCCATGGCTTCCAGGCGTTTGGCTTTCTCTGGATCGCGGGTGGTGCCGATGACCTCAAAGTCCGCTTCTATGGCCTGGCGAGCTAACTCCATGCCCGTGTAGCCCGCGCCGACAATGACCATTGTCTGTGTGTTCACGAAAGTATTCTCCAATTCAGTCCTATTTTCCAAAATGGGGGTTGTCAGCCTCATCGCCTCGTGTTACCAAAATGGCCTGACAATTGGGCGTATAACTCAGTGGGAGAGTGCTTCCCTCACACGGAAGAAGTCCCTGGTTCAAGTCCAGGTACGCCCACTTCAAAGGCGATGCGGATGACGCATCGCCTTTTTTTATGGGATTTAAACACCTCTTCAAGTTCGCGCTTCCCATGTGGGTGGCAACCTGACAAATCGGCATGAGGTGTCACGATGTCCTCAACAATCCCAGAATGGTGGATCTACAATTTTGACGATAGTAAAGGGTATGATATCTGGCAAGCAAAAAATGCGCACCCTGGCAGCAAGGGGGCGTCCGAAGTTATATCTGATGCCAGCGCGCCCATGAGTTGACGGTTAGAGCCGAGGATTTTGAGAAATGAAGATCAGGTGGTTTTCGAAGTACCTTCTGGCGGCAGTGGTTTTGTTGGCGGTGTCCGCCGTTCATATGGACAGAGCCTGGGCCGACGAGGCCGTGACGCCTCAGGTTGGCGCCGAAGAAAGCCAGTGGTCCCACACGCTGGAGTTGGGGACCAATATTCGGACCGACTTCGGGGTCCATGTGATGCGTCTGGACGCCGCCTGGAGCACCGATCGGGTGCGGGGGATGGTCGTTCTCGATCCCCTGTTCTGGCTCGACGGTAAGTCCAGCACCGATGTATTGGCCATGTGGCGCACCGACGGCTTCGAGCCTTTTGTCGGGTGGCGCCTCAACAGAGTGCGCCTGTTGGAGGGCTCGCAGTCCCAGCACAATCTATTGCTGGGGACGGCCCTTCGCTTCCCCGAATTCTTCGGTGGCCGTGTGGGAGGGCAGTGGGGCATCGAACTGGCGATGATGCTCTACAAACATGGCGGCGGGGTGGAGGCCAATGCGATCCGTTTCGACTCTGGGCGCCATTATATCGATCTCGTCAATTTCGGGATGTTCGCTCGCTTTCACTACAATCTGGAGATTCGGTGATGAGTCACGCCAATTGGAATCGAGGGATCAGGCGGGTGGTGTGGATGGCGGCGACGGTGGCGGCCCTCGCTGCGACGGCCTGCGGTGACGATTACGAGCCGCTCATTATCTGCCATAACGCCAATTGTCTGGAGCCGGCCAATCCCGAAGATGACAGCACTCTGGAGACGTTGGAGGCGTCGATGGCGCTCTTCGACGAGGAGCGGGGCACGCCGCCGTTTGACGGCCTGGAGATCGACACCTTCTGGTGGGGCGACGAGGAACGATGCCTGATGGCCCACGATCTGGATCATCCGGAGCGTGCCGTGGACGCCGTGGAGGCGGTGGAGGCGGTCCATGAGGCGCTGAGCGACCGAATGAGCCGGGGGGAGGCCATCACGCGCAGTGGCGAGCACTTTACGTTACTCATCGAACTCAAGGGGCACGTCGAGCCTCCCAAAGAGGCCCATCACAACCCCGAACAGCGCCGTCAGCATGCGGAATGCGCGGTGGAGATGGCCCAGCTCTTCATGGACGGCGCCGACGACGCCGGCTACAGCGCAGAGGTGGTCTTTATGTCCTTTGCCCCTCCCCTATTGAAGGCCCTCAGCGAGGTCGAGGGCTTCGACGCCCTGCGCCAGCGCCAGCAGGGGGTTCGCCTGTCGGCGCTCCACGGACTTCCCCGACCCCTGGATATTCAGACCGAACCCCTCGACGCCTTTCCCGACGATATCGGCATCGATCTCATCTCCGCTCATCCCCACTGGACCCGCGACATCGATATTCAGGCCTACGAATCGCGAGGCTTCGAGTTGAATCTGTGGTCGTTTAATCTGGTGCCCGAGCATTATGACGCCATTCGAATCTGGCGGCCCATCTACGTGACGACCAGCCAGGCCCCCACCCTGTCGGCCTGGCTGGACCAAAAAGCAAGGTAGAATAGACAGGCCACCAGAGCCTGAAAATCATCGGGCTTTTTAGAAGATATGACATTTATGGTGGGGGAAACGGCGGTGTTTAGCTTCATGGGGGGTAAGTTTCTGTATGAGGCGGATATCGCGGGGTTGTGGGTGGTCAACGTACGGGAAGAGATAGTCGACCGGATCCGCGAAGAGGGTCTGGAAGGGGAGATGCGCTCCGAGGGCGCGGAGCAGACGGCGGGGACGATGCCCGTTCGCTGGCGGCATCGCGGCCTGTTGCTCCTGGTGGTCCTGATAGGGCTGAGCTTGACCGCCCTGGGGTGGCGCTGGCTCGACTTGCGAGAAGATACCTTCGTGGAGGCCAGCTTCGAGCGCGACGTGGAACAGCGCATCGATATGTTCGAGCGACGCCTCCAGAACAGGCTCGAGGCGGTCCACGCTCTGAGCGCATTTTATGAGGGCAGCAGCCAGCTGGATTACGAGGATTTCGAACTCTTCTCCATGAGCTATCTGGAGCAGGAGGTGGAGGTGACCGCCCTGGTCTGGGCCCCGCTGGTAGACCCGGGGGAGGTGGTTGAAGTTCAGGCGTTGGGTCGCCGGGTCTGGGGCGAACAATTTGAGATTGTTCCTGAGCCGCAAGCCACGGACCCTCTCATGCTCCTGCCCGTGCTCTATTCCGTGCCGGTGACGGAGCGATTTTATCCCGGCTTCGATCTGGCCACGATCGACATTGTGGGGGAGATCCTTGAAATGGCCGTCGATCGGGAAGAGCCAAAATTCGGGGGGCCCCTAAACAGCGGTGGTGAAGCCAATAATGATGAGCCTTTGATATACGGGGTCTTCGGGCCGGTCTACGGAGATGAAGAGTTGACGGTCGAGGGCTTTATGGTCGCCCTCTTCGATCTGCACCAGGCCAGCGAGGAGATGTTGGTTCGTTTTCCCGACGTGGCCATCGACTTCGAGCTCATCGACGATGAAACGGGGCTTGAGGTCTACGGGTTTGACGGGGGCGGTGCGGCGGCCATCCCCAGTCGGCTTCCCGTAATATTCACCGCCCAGCAGCAACTGGTGTATTCGCAACCCCTGGAGCTTCCGGGGCAGCAGTGGCGTCTGGAAGCCAGAAGTACCCCCGCATATGTGATGGCCCGACGCAGCGCAGCTCCTCCTCTATTTTTGGTGGGCGGCCTGCTATTGACGGTGTTCAGCACTCTCTTGCTGCAGATGATGCTCGGCCGATCGCGGCGGGTCCAAGAAGAGGTGGATCGCAAGACCGCCGACCTTCGGCGTCATAAAGAGCGCATCCAGACCATCGCCGTGCAGATGGCGCGGGCCCGGCATCAGGCCGAGGAGGCCAACCGCGCCAAGAGCAGTTTTTTGGCCAATATGAGCCATGAAATTCGCACCCCCATGAACGGGATCATCGGCATGGCAGAGCTGCTGGCCAGCACCTCTCTGGACGACGAACAGGAGGAATACCTGACCCTGTTGGAGCGCTCGGCGCGGGGCTTGCTGGCATTGCTCAATGATATCTTGGACTTCTCCAAGATCGAGGCCGAACAACTGGTGCTCGACGAACGGGAGTTCTCGCTGGCCGACGCCGTGGGCGAGACATTACAGGTCATCGCTCCCAGGGCGCATAAGAAGGGGCTGAATCTGGTCTATGATCTGAGCCCCGATCTCCCCTATACGGTGGAGGGCGATCCGGACCGGCTGCGACAGATCTTGCTGAACCTGGTGGGCAACGCCATCAAATTTACCGACCAGGGCCAGATCTGTGTGGAGGCCGAAGTCGAGGAAGTACGCGACGATAAGGTGATGGCCCACTTCAAGGTCAGTGATACGGGCATCGGAATTCCCGAGCAGGAGCGAGCGCGGATCTTCGAGGCCTTCCAACAGGCAAGCCGCCCGGGGCGGCGGCTCTATGAGGGCACCGGGTTGGGGCTGGCCATCTCGTCGCAGCTGGTCAAGCTGATGGGGGGAAATCTGTGGTTGGACAGCGAGCTGGGGAAGGGAAGTACCTTTCACTTTACCCTGCAATTTCGACAGGAGAAGGCCCGACGCCTCGACGCCTCCAAATCGGCTCGCAAGCTCGAGCAGACCAGGGTGTTGGTGGTGGAGGACAACCAGGTCGACGCCGCTCTTTTAGAGCATCTGCTCACCGCCTGGAATCTCGAACCCACCGTGGTCTTCGAGCCGGAAGAAGTGGAGCAGATCGTAGGGGGGTGGGAGGGGGGGGAGAGCAATTTTGAGGTGATCATCATCGATATGGCGGTGCGCGATGAGGGAGGGCGTCCGATTATCGAGCGGGTACTCAGCGCCGACCAGGAGGAGGCTATCCCCGTGGTGGGGCTGACCTCCACCGAGGATGGACGGGGAGCTTTTGACGGCGCCAGTGAGGTGGCCGCCTGGCTGCCCAAACCGGTCAAGCCATCGGATCTGCTCGACGCGCTGATCAATTGCACGGGCCTCGACGAGAAATCAGGCTGGGCCAGCGGTGCGGAAGCAAAGGGTGTGGAGCGCACCGAAGAGGTCCGTATCCTTCTGGCCGAAGACAGCCCGGTCAATCAGAAGGTAGCCGTCGGTCTATTGGAGCGTCAGGGCTATCAGGTGCGGGTCGCCGAAGACGGAGCACAAGCAGTAGCCATCTACAGGCAGGCGCCCCAGGACTACGACCTGATACTCATGGATATTCAGATGCCCCATATGGATGGATTCGAGGCCACTCGGGCGATCCGTCAGTGGGAAGAACGGGGAGAGCCTCCGATCCCGATCATCGCCCTGACCGCCCATGCCATGAAAGGCGATCGAGAGCGCATGCTCCAGGAGGGGATGGACGATTATCTGGCAAAGCCCATCCAAGCCGACGACCTATATCGGATGGTCGAGAAGTGGCGGCCCCAGGAGGCGGAAGAGATCGTCGCTCAGTCAAATAGCGAAGGGCAAATACCAGAGGGGGAGACAGAGATGGCACAACACAATATCTATGATCGTGAGGCGGCTCTGATGCGAATGGCCGGCGACGAGGGATTGCTCCGGGAATTGCTGGTCAGCTTTCGCGAGGAGTGGCCCCGTTGGCTGGGCGGACTTCGAAGCGCCATCGACGAGGGCGATGCCGGTCAAGCGGAGCGCCTTGCCCATACCATCAAGGGCGGCGCCGATACGATTGGCGCCGTGGCGGTCGCGGAGTTAGCCCGCAGACTGGAGGACAGGGCCAGAGAACAAAGGCTCGAGGATACGGAGAAGGAAGTCGATGCCCTGGAGATAGCCTTAAAGAGCCTCGACGAGGTCCTGGGCGACGAGCTCTCCCGAGGCAGTTGAGGAAAAAGAGCGCTCCCGGAAGTCTCGAAGTCGGAGGAGTTGGTGAAATACTGGTTCCAGCAGGTGGGCGATCTGGGGCGTCGGGTCATTGGCCGCGATATCGGTGATCACCGTCACGAAGGCGGTCTGGCAATCTTCGTTGGATGCCTGGATCTGGTGGTCCATAATGGCCAGTGGATGCTGGTGCCGAAGCCGAAGTAGCTCTTGTTCCATCAACGGGAGGATTCGTTGGCAGAGATCGACACGTCCCGCCTCAGTGGCGCGTTCGAGAATCTTTTGCATGGCAAAGATGCGGCGTGCTGGCGACAGAGAGGTATGACGCAACAACTCCGCGAGCCGGGAAATCATG
>SLJM01000401.1 GCA_007135085.1 Myxococcales bacterium | reverse complement strand
ATTTTGGCGCTCGCCGCGTTGTCTCATCTGCGCAAGATGTGGCGCGAAGCCCGGCATGGGATGGGCGACGGGCCCAAAAGCACCAACGCCCATCCGGCCCACCGCTATTTCGCTGCCTGGGAGGCCGCCGGCGGGGCCGTGGGGCTGGAGTCGATGCCCACTGGCGGTGATCTGGATGCCCCCCGGTTAAAGGGGCGGCTGCGCGGCCTGCCCGCCGAAATCGATATGGCGTTGCAGCGAAGGGGCGGGCGCTCTCCCGACCCGGAGGCGATCAATCCGGCCACCGTGCGGTGTCGGATCAGCGCTCGTGTCGAACTTCCCTTCCCCTGGCGAGGGGTGACAGTGCGCAAGTTCATCCGCTCTGATTCTCCCAATCAGGAGGGCAGCGACGACGTGAGCCTTCCGCCTGAGCTGCTCGCCAATGGGCAGGTGCTCTCTGTGCGCCTGAGCTCGCGGGCCCGCCAGGGGCTTTCGACGATGGCCGATGACTTCCATGATCTAAGAGTGATCGACGGAACCTTAAGGGTCGTCGACTACGTGCATCCCTCGCGCAACGTCTACGAGTGGAAGGAGTCTTTCGACGAATTGATTCGGAAGATCCAGAGCGACGCCGGGGCATTCGCCGGCGGGGGATTGACGATCCGGTTCCGGGACCCGCAGCGGGGCGCGGACACCGAGATGCGTCTGGAGCCCGAAGCTGATCTGCCGGCCTGACGATGGTTGTGTCGACCCCTCCGCCTCGCGCAAACGGCGCGCTCGGCGCCTCCCCCGGAATACGGGGAGGATCAGGTGGTGTGCCCCCCATGGGAGATTTGCGGAGGTACGGCGGCGGATCGTAGGAGGCCTGCGTGGTGGGTAGCACTACTGATGCTCCCCACAAGGTTTGCGCAGTGGGGAGCTGTCGAGCGAAGCGAGACTGAGGGGGCTGTCGTCGACCTCCGTTCATCGACTGTTTCGACGGCTTCCTACTTCTCCTCGATCGTCTGTACCAACACCCTCAGCGCCGCCATATTTGCCCAGCCCACGATATCTCCCTGCACAAAAACCACTTCTCGATACTCGCCATCCTTGCCGATCACGGCGACCGCCTGGTCTTCCTCATAGAACAACCTGCCCACCAGCCCGTTATCGAACGTCAGATCCCGCGACTCGGCATATAGATGGGTCTCGGGAAGCCCGTCGAATTCCTCTCGTTCGGCGGCGTCGTCGTAGTACAGGCGAGAATCGTCGACCAGGCTCTCCAGCGAAAATGACGTCTCCTCCTCATTCAGTCCGCTATCTTCATCGAGATAGGCCGCCACACCGATCGTATAATCGTCGTCCAGATCGACCCGATCGATCCAGAACTCCTCGGCGCCCGACCGAAAGCGCACGCACATGCCATCTTCGCACCGACTCACCTCCTGGAAATTCTCCCCCCGGCATTCGTAGTCGCATTCACCAAAACAGCAATCGGGGCAGTCGTCGAGCATGTCATCGTACATCTGCTGGTAGTCCTCATGGACCGCATCGCATGCACAGGACCGGCCGCAGTCAGCGTAGATCCAAACGCACTCGTCGTGCTCCACACATTGCCGATGCTCGTCGGTAGGCTCGATTTCAAAGGGCTCCTGCTGCTCTTGGTCATCGCATTCGGGAAGTTGCGGTCCGTAGATCACATCTTCGATCTCGCTGCCACAGGACTGCAGCGGCGACTCCCCCCCAGTGGGCATGCCCGGGGTTTGCGTGGGCAATACGAAGGCCATTCCCCTGGCGGAATCCACGTAACAATCCTCCGCTTCGCCGCTCATTTGTAGTTCCTCTTCGGCGAGGACCTCCGGTGAGATGCAGTAATGGGCTTCGCCTTCTTCGAGTCGACAGGCTTCGTCGATGTCGATCAGGGAATCACTGAGCGAATAACACTCCCCCGGACAACAATCGGCGCCCTCGCAATAAAACGGGTATTCTTCCTGACACTCGGGCTCTCCGATGTCGAATCCACCGTCGCTGACGCATAAACCACCGTCACAACTCACACCGCTGTCGCAGTCGTCGGCATCATCACATTCGATCAGACACAACTCCCCGGACGCGTCATCACACCAATCCGGAGCTTCTCCACAACTCGCTATCTCACCGACGGCCGAACAGTCGCCGTCGCATTCCACGGTGCAGACCTCGCAGATACAACTGAGATCGGCGCCACAATCGGCGTCGGACGTACAGGTCTGCATCCAATGGGTCTCGCTATCCGTCGACGGCCCGCCGCCGCTGCACGCCATCAACCCCATGGCGAGTAAGAGCAATGCCATGAGCCATCGCCCCTTACCCCTTGCAGAGCAGCTACGATTTTCCACGACCCTACCGACCTTCAATTCCCTCTTCATCTTCGCTCTCCACCCGCCGAGGAACGCCATCTCAGATTCCTCATTGTCAATCCTCGCGCAGGTCGCCACCAGTGAAAATTCTTTCACCCCTATTCCGGAAGTCATCCCGACCGTCGTGGATCACCCACAGCAGGTGGTCGGTAGTCCCGGTCTTCTCCGCCCAACTCTCTACGAATCTCCAAGCTGCAGATAGGAAGACGGCGATATTACTGAGTTTGTCTTTCGGGAGTCTTCGAGCAGTGCTTTGTCGCCGGTTACGAGTAGAGCTCGTGGTTGAAATTCGAGCAAATTCCACAGGAATTGGTCATCCGGGTCAGGCGATTCCTGGCGGGCCGGCGTCGGCTCTCGAAGGATTCCGTTTGCGACAATCACCTCCAAAAGCCTATCGCTGTTCTCGTCAGATAGTCCGTGCAGAAGCTGAATTTTCTGCCGAAGCAGAACCTGCCGGTATTCGGCGAGGAGATCGATGGACAGATAAAAGGGGAAGTCGCCGGCGATATAGCGGTTTTCCCACCGCGATCGGTAAATCGCCATAAGTGGGTAAAATTGCGAATATTTGACCCCCCAAGATTTACGATTGGGCCTGTCTTTTAAGGCCCCCGCGGGACTGTCGGTTGGTATTATTGGAAAAAACTCAGTGGAGTCGACCTCCCGGGCATCTCGTGTATCAGGGGGGTGATTCGAACCACCACGATGGTGCGGACGCTTAAAGAGCAGTTGCGCGTGCTTGTAGTCTACGCGCCGGGCGCGCAGTCCAGCGACCCTTTGTAACCCGGTGTGACCAACGGGAACGCCGGGATCGACGATCGCACCAGAGAGATGATTCGATCGCCTGTCTAACCTCGGCGACGGGACTTCTGCTCCACCGTGATTTGTTTCTGTTTTGGACGACAGGAGGAGATCGATGACCGATGCAAAACCACTAAAATTATTGCTCTTCGATGATACCTGCCGGGGCCGCCACGCCTTGGTGCCGGGGCTGACCCATAGCTGGATCGCCGGTTGGGTTTTGTACCGCGGGCTGGGGCGGCTGGACCGGGCGCAGGGGGCGCGCAGTTGGGAGGAGGGATTGAGGTGGCTGGCCACGGTGGAGCGGGAGCGACCGATCGAGCAGATCCAGTTCTGGGGTCATGGGAAATGGGGCAACGCTCGCATCGATGGGGAGAAACTCGACGTGTCGGCCCTTCGTCCGGACCACAAATATCATCGGCTTTTGGCGACCATTCGCGACCGTCTGGTTGGGCCCCAGGCGTTGTGGTGGTTTCGAACCTGCGAGACCTTCGGGGCCGAGGCGGGGCATCGCTTCGGCAGAGAATGGACGGACTTCTTCAACTGTCGTGCTGCCGGCCACACCTATATCATCGGCCCCTGGCAGAGCGGTCTGCACTGCCTTAAGCCCGGTGAGGAACCAGACTGGTCGGTCTGGGAGGGCCTCGACGAGGGCACTCCTGAGGAGCCCAAAAAGGCGCTTTGGTCCAGGCCAACTGCCCCTAATACGGTGAGTTGCCTTGGCAATAGTCATCGGGAGTTGGAGTTAGACTAAAACGGACTCCGGCCTTAAACTCGAAGACGGGACCGGCTGGACCTGGACGCAGCTCAGCGCCGATGGCGAATGCATCGCCGGTGTCTCCGCCGAGGACGACGGCTTCATCCGCATCGACGACAACGAGACCATTATGAAACCTGACGATGCTCACGCTCTATTGCTCACGGTGCGATACAGCGATCGCGCTCCAGGCAAAAAGCTCCCTTCCGAAAAATTCGTTGTCCTGTACCTGGCAGTGGTTGGTATTCTTGTCGTCCCGGCCAATGTTACCGCCATGCCCAACATCACCGACATCGGCGAGGGTCGCAGTCTCATAGAGCGACCGGCTACACCTTACGATGCATCCTCAACGGGAGATCATTACCGACAGACAGTCGACAATTTCGATGACCTGGGAACCCCATTACGTCCCGTGTCGGGATGTACAATCGACAGTCCCGAGGGTCGGACAAGCTGGGATTTGATCCGCGCTCCTGAGGACTTCATTCCGGCATTACTAGAAAGCGTCGAATTCCTCGAGTAATTTTCCAAAGAAAGACCGACCAAGTAACAGTGACCGAGAGACGACACCCCGTATCCGTCAAATCAAGGCAAAATGAATTGGCCGGATCGGCGTTCTACAGTGAAATAAAAGGTTTATGCGGGTCTGTCGGTCGGCACTCCATTCCCATTCCTTGATGAAGGCGGTTTACACAATTATCGGGACTCAACTGTCTATGCGGGTCTGTCGGTCGGCATTCCCCAGGTTGGCGTTGTCGTTAAAGATACCGCCCCCTGCATATTCTGCGGCATCGGTCAGAAAACAAAAAAGTGAACCGGGAATCGGAAAGCGT
>SLJM01000042.1 GCA_007135085.1 Myxococcales bacterium | reverse complement strand
TCGATGAGCAACATGGAAACGGAGACGATGATGATCGTGAAGATCGCCAACTCCGTATAGGGGTGATACCAGAATTCATAAGCCCGACGTTTGGCCGGCGCATCGGTCAGCTGCCTGATAAATCCGGGACCCATGAATTGGGAACCCGCATCCTCGCGCAGATCTTGTGCCGAGGGAACTTCCTCCCCGCTACCCCTGGGGTCGTTTGATTCTTGCATCGGCAGTGAAACTTAAGGTTGGGAAATATTTCAACAATTCATTGCCCGCTCAGTGTACATCGAGGCAAGGAAAGTTGAAGTTTTTTGCATCTATAAAGACCCTCAGCGCGATGAGATAGGCCGGACCAGAAGAAGTTGGTCTTTGGTTCCCAGCAGAAGGTCCTCGGCAGGGGGCAGGAAGAGCTCGCCATCTCGCTGCAACCCGGCCAGGGCTCCCAGTCCCATCTCGATGGTCTGTGGGAGGGCTCTTGAGAAGTATTGGCCCAGGAGGCGGTCCGGGACCGGTTGAGCGCTCAAGACGTAGCCCGCGCCGGTTTCGAAGAGTTTGGTGAAGAGTTCCGATAAGCCCGGACTCTGCACGGATTGGGAGAGCATTGCACCTGAGAAATGATCGGCCATGACCCATTCGTCGACACCGGCATCGAGCACCAGATCGAGGTTTTCCTTCCGGCGCAACTCGGCGAGGATGAAGATATTCTCGCTGAGCCTGCGAATCGAGAGGGCGGTCAAGATCGTACGAGCGTCGACGGTCTGAGTTCGGCTCTTCTCGCCTCGTTCGGCGAGGATGACCACCGCCCTGGCGGAGGCCACGTTGACCTTCTGGAGCGTCGCCGGATGGGAGGGGTCACCTCGCCAGAAGCTAAAATTGGGATGGTCGGGAAGGGCGGCGATAGCCTCGGCTGGTCGTCGACAGACGATGGCGACCCTCAGGGGCGGCCTGACGCTGAGTAAATCGTCGATCATGCGCGAGCCCTGCGCGTTCCATCCGCAAACGACGAAGTGGTCTTCCAACGGCTGGTCGTTCATTTGCGTTTGTCTTCGTCTAAAGGTTGAATGACCACCGCCTGATCACCGGGCTTGATAGATGGCCCATCACCGGGGGCGACGCGCAATTTGCTGCCACGCCTGAGTCCGATGAGGGCGAGGCCTCGTGATTCGTAGAGGTGTTCGGCCGCCTCTGCGAAGGCGCTTCCGATTGATTCGTCGGGAAAACTTATCTCGGCGAAGACCGAACCGCCTCCGATATCGAAGAGCTCGGAGTAGGCCCGGTTGACCCCCGGCGATTGAACCGATTGAGATAGGAGAGCCCCCGTATAGTTGTGGGTCACGATGGTCTCGTCGGCGCCGGCGCGACGGGCCTGGTCGTAGTTGGCGGCGTCGCGAAGTTCGGCGATGATCCGCAGTTCTTCGCTGGATCGGCGCAGGGCCATGCAGGTCATGATCGTACGGGCGTCGATGTCGGCGTCGGCGTCAATATCTCCGTCGGCGTCGACCGAGGATGGGCCGGCATCGGCGAGGACAACCGCTGCACGAGCTCGATCGACCTGAGCCTCGATAAGCACCTCATATTCAGTGGGATCGCCCCGAAGGTGGTGAAGTCGAGCGTCCGGTCTGATGCGTAGGTGCTCTTCTTCGGTGACGATCACCAGATGGCGGGTGGGATTGCGGGGACGCAGATCAGCGATCAGACGTCGTCCGTTTTCATTCCATCCCATAATGACCACATGACCTCGAATGCCGAGGATGTCGAGTCCCATCGTTTTGCGGCGCCTGCTTCGTCGGATCAGGGCCGAGGCGAAGACGCCGGTGACCAGGCTCCAGAACCCGAGCCCGGCCAGGACGACCCCGCTGGCCACGATTCGCCCACCCGGGGTCTCGGGCACGATATCGCCGTATCCAACGGTGCTGATCGTGACCACGCACCACCACAGAGCATCGCCCAGGGTATCAAAGCCGTTGCCGGCGTCTCGCTCGAAGACCATAATCCCTGTGGTTCCGAAGACCATGGCCAGCACAAAATAGGTAAAGACGATGATATTGAGGGTTCGGCTCTCGCTGGCTTCGGCACCGAAGCGATTAAAGATCTTATTGATCCCAGTGCTCGACCGGACCAGGCGCAGGGAGCGAAAGACTCGAAAGACTCTAAAGATACGAGTGATTCGAAAGATTCGAAATAATCGAAAGACACGCAGCACCGGCAGAAGCGCCAATAATTCGATCCAACTATTGCGCACGAAGAACAACTTTCTGCCCGAGGGGGCGATCCAGAGCTTGCTGGCATATTCGATGACGAAGAATAAGGTGATCCCGCCGTCGACCCAGAATACCCATCCCTCCGCAGTCCCCGTGGCCAGGCCACCCATCCACCCCACGGCGCGCTCCGTGGGCGATGCGATCTCGAATAGCAATAGGCCAACGGAGATGAGGATCAGGGCGAAGATCGCCAGGTCCGTAAAGGGGTGATACCAGAATTGGTAGGCTCGACGTTTCCAGGGAGCGTCGGACAGACCCCGGTCGAAGCCGGGTCCCATAAACTCTGCTCCCGCCTGCTCGCGAAGCTCCTCGGGCGAAGCATCGTCCTGCTCCTGCTCATGGGGGGCGATTGATGTGGTCATAGTCGGGGGCGGAGGTTTTTGGGAATGTCCTCATGCCCTGGTAAATTTCGACATCTTCACGGAAATTTTGAGTTTTTTGCATAAAAGTCGACTCCCATCTCGACCAAAGGGTTGTGACGAAGGAACCCCCCCTTGACCGGAGTCGGACGAGATGAATCGAATCATTTTATTGGCAGTAATAATCGCAGGGATGGTGGCGTTGCCCACGACTGCTTTCGCCGGTGGTTATGCCAGCCATGACGGCACGGACTCGACCACGCGAACCACGGTGATCTTTGCGCCGGGCCTGATGATTGGGACCACCTTTTTGACGACCACCGGCGGAATGTCGACGTCCTTTTCGTCGATGACCGCCTCTTTGATGACCTCCACGCGGGGCGTCTTTCGCGGGCTGATGGTCAGCGCCGAGATGACGGCCTACCTGCGGGAAAATAATCGGCAATTGAGCGAAGGAGTGCTGATGGGCGGCGGGCAAGCCCTGGACGACCTGGCGCATCTTCTGGACGTGCCCGAAGAGGAGTACGAGCAATTTGCCCGGGACGTGCGGGCAAAGCGCGACGAGCTGCTGCCCTATCTGCACGACGATCTAGATATGGCAGAGGCCACGGCCTTCGTCCTCGGCGTCCTCAACGCCGGGAGCTAAAGATCTGAGAAGCGAAGAAGCGGACAAGCGAAGTAGCGGAACAGCGAAGAAGCTGAGACACGGAAAGCGGAAGATTCGAACGGATTACAGCGGAGGAGCGGATATCCTGTCCATCGGGGTATCTCGAAGGGTCCGTCGGAGTACCACGACGACTCATACCTCCGCTTTTTCGCTCACATCCGTTTGAATCTTCCGCTCTCCGCTTCTTAGCTGTTCCGCTTCTCTCTACGAGCGAATGGGTACGGTGCGGCTCGTATTTTTGAAGACCACTCGAAAGCCCCGAAAGCGGGGGAGGTAGCGGGCTTTCGGGTCGTCGGCGCGGGCCGTTTTTTTGTCGGCCGGCTCGAGGATGACCTTCTGGCGTTTGGGGATGACCCGGCACGTATAGCTCCTGCCCTGGTGCTCCCATAGCCGGGGAAATTCCTCGGCTAGAGTCTCCACATCATAGGCGTAGGCGCCCACTTCTTTTGCGACGTTCGGGCGGAGGTCTTCGGTCTCGACGAGCATCAGATCTGCGTCTGTTTTGACGCCGAGATCGGCCAGTCGGGAGGTCAGGTACTGAGCGGGCGGCGGTGGCGGATCACAGTCGGGCCAGGTTCGGTCACGGGAGGGAAATTGGGCCATGAGGTTCCAGACGTGAAGGGCGTCGAGGACCTGCCGTCCCGCGTCGCCGAGGATTCGGCCCTCGAGGATTGCCTTTGCCGCCGCTTCGTGGAGCGCCGCTCCCCGCAATCCACGCTCCCCGCTGTCGAGGACCACCCCCGCCAGGCTGCGCTCGACGATGCCGCGAACGTAAGGTGTCCCACCGCGGGAGCCGGCGCGGATCTCGCTGATCTCTTCGTCGACGAGCTCGGCTTCCAGGAGTTGATCGTAGGTGCAGGGGAGGACCATTCGGCCCGTACCTCGCACGCCGGTGGCGCCGTCGCCGAGCCAGAAGTGGTCCAGGACCAGGCCCGCTACGGGATGGTCCGGTGATTTGCTTTTGCCTCTCGGCCGAGGCGGGTTGAAGGGCCAGATCGACAATTCGATCTCACCGTTTCCCCAGGGCTCGGATTTGCCCGGTCGGGCTTGTCCGTTGTGGCGGCGCTTCAGGGCCCTATTTCGGGCCACGAAGGCCGATTCCGGGATTCGCTCCAGGAGGTATTGGGCCAATCGCGATGGGTCGGGAAGAGCCTCTTGATCGGCTGTGGGCTCCGATGGCGTGGCGTCGACAAGTGAGCGAAGGCTCGTGGCGATTCGCCGTCCTTCGCGAAGGGCCGAGGTGTGGAGGCCCTGTTTTTTCGGGTCGCCGTGACGCAGGCATAGAAGCTGGACGTATACCTCGTCGTTTGCGCCGCTGAACAGTTCGGCCCGAGCTTCCTTGATGGCCTCGAAGGCGCGCTCGCCATAGAAATGACGGGGCAGGAGCAGGTCGCGGCCAAGTTGGATCAGCGCCACCAGGTCGGCCAGCGTGGGAGCCAGATCTTCTGGCGGGTCGAGGAGGATCCGCGCCTCGTC
>SLJM01000484.1 GCA_007135085.1 Myxococcales bacterium | reverse complement strand
CTGGCCCGGGGCTCATTCCGGGTCGCAGGGGCCATCGCAGGTGCGCAGGACGCGGCCATCTTCCAAAAAGATCCCCATCTGCTCACGATACGCGTCGAGGCGGCGCACGTCGTCGTGGACCCCGTTTTCTTCGGGGGAGATATTTCCCGGCGGGTTGTCGGGCACGCCAAGATCGAAGGATTCAAAGCCCACGCCGCCGGGGGCGCCGTCGGGGGCCGAGGCGTCGACGGTGGGGTTGTCCCATACTTCTGCTACGGAGGGAACGATGGTGGGCACGCCGGCGGTGCCTACGACCCAGCGGGTGACCAGGTTGGCCACCTGAGAGTCGTTGACCGCCTCCACGACCAGAATGGGCGGGGCTTCGGGGAGGCCCGGGAGGCGATCCTGGACCAGGTGCTCCACATAGTTGAGGGAATCGACGGGGTCGAAGACCTGCTGGAGCATGGCCATCGCCAGTTGGAGATCGTCGTTGTCGTTAAACCGGTTGGAGAAGAAGATGCCGAGCGAGGTCCACTGAGCGGCGCGCTGAAGCATATGGGACCAACCGCCGCCGGGGACCACCAGGGCGCCCCGCTCCAACACCGGTGAGGTGCTCATCATGACCAATCCCTGGGTGCCGCCGTTGCTGATGCCCATATAGGGGATTTCGTCCGGGTTTAGCGGTGAGAATTCGCCGTCGCCGAAGTCCAGGGTTAATTCTTCGGCCAGGTGATCTCGCACCATATTGTGGACCACCGTAAAATTGGCCTGCGACTGGCGCTGCATATCGATAATAGCCGTCATTCCCTCCAGGGTTTCGCCACCGAGAGCCTCGGCGGCGCGGGGCAAGTCGGGCTCGGAGAAGCCGTAAAATCGCGTGGTGATCGCCGCCATCTCCCATCGTTGAAGGCCGTTAAAGAGGTTGCCCCAAGTCGACTCCTCGATGGAACTGAAAAATCCGTGGCCGAATAAGACGACCGGTCTCGGTTCGGTGACCGTATCGGGGATGGTCACCAAAAATGGGACGGGGCGAGTCTGTTGGACCACCGGGGCGCCCTGGTCGTCGAGGACCAGCTCGTCGTCATCATCGAGAAACCAGGGGACGTCGACCGTGCCGTAGACCAGGGCGCGATTGTCCTGGTATTCGACGGTTTCGACTTCAAAGGAGGAGGGATCGGCCTCGGCGGCGATCTGCTGCATGGCCACCAGAGGGTCGATGACCTCTTCTTTGCTGCGCACCGTGAAGGTCCAGGCCTGGACCAGGTCGGCGGCCTGGGGACCAAGATAAGGGAGGGCATCTGATAAGGCGTCGGCCGGTTCTCCGAGCCAACCCTGGAGGGCGCGATCTTCGGGATAACCGCCTAATAGCTCGGGGAGGGCATCGGCGGGCTGGTGGTCGTCACAGTGATGGTCGTCGGCGTCGTCGAATTGGTCGGGATGATCCTGGGCGTAACATCCGAAGGTGCGAAGATCGGTGCGCAGGCCCACGGCCACACGAGAGCCGGCAGGAAACGGCCGATGGGGACGAATGAGGAGGCTCGCCGCGGTGGGATCACTTTCGGTGGCGTCCAGCTCGGCCAGCACCGGCCAGGCTGTGGGCTCGGCGTCGTCCTGAAGGACGATGACCCGCACCGGGCTGTCTTCGTCGAGGGTGGCGCCCCAATCGTCGGGATCGGGAAGGGTGCGCGGATCGACGCCGCCGGGAAGGCGGGTGACGATGGGGGTGACTCGGCTGACGCCGGAGCCCGATATCAACGACGGGGTCATCGCCGGGGGGAGCAGGCTGGCGTCGACCCGAAGCGTCGGACCGTCATCGCCGAAATTCATATATTGGTCGGCCGGCCAGGGCAACAGATCATGGCCGGCGCGGTTCATGGCGTTCGGAAGGTCCGAGGCGTCTTGCCACTGCGGTGGATTGTCGACGTTGAACGCGTTGGTGTTCGGGTCGTTTTGGCTCGAGTTATCGACCGGTTCATCTCCGCAGGCGGCGGCGAAAAATCCAATTAAAACGAGAAGTGGCAGTGGGCGATACATACGAGACCTCATCAGGAGTGAAATGCTTTCCCAGAAGCTATACTTTTATGCCTGAATCTGTCGAGCATTTCGAATTATTCGTCGGGAATCAGTACGGTGGCGATGCCGATGGCCTGCCCGGGCTCGGCGTCGGGGCGAACGTAGCGCAGGTCACGGATGATGACCTGGTAGCCCTGGTCGAGCTCTCGAACTTCGTAGGTGGGAAAGCGCACCCAATTGACGAACCCCCGCACGCCGTCGTGGACCAGCGCGCGGCTGACGATCTCGTCCGGGGGCTCGATCGGTACGGGGTCGTAGATGGGTTCGAAGCGGGGCTCGCCGACCAGGCGCACGCGAATGCCGTGGTAGTGGGTGTCCGTGACGGCCAGGACTTCCCGGGCAAATGGGTTGGCCGGTAAGGGCCCGGTCATCAGTTCCGTGGCCAGAGCGTCCTGGTCATCCAGATAGTCCTGTACGCCCTGTCGGGCCAGATCATTGCCGGCCATCATGGCCGCCAGATACACGCAGAATGCAGCGACGCAGACCACGGCCAGGATCTGGTTTTCTCGCTCGTCGACGCCGCGCAGGCGAAGGGCGACGACGACGGCCACTCCGATCCACCACAGGACCTTTGCCGCCAGGGGGACGATGGGAACCAGGGTGACCAGCGCGGAGGCGCCGAGGGCGAATAAGATCCAGGCCGTCTTGCTCAATTTGGTGCGTGAATAGGAGAAGACGACGGTAGCCCCCAGTAGGAGCCAGACCCAGGGGTCGATGATAAAGAGGGTGTCGCCGTAAAACCAACGACCATCGAAGGGCATCAGCAGGCGCACACCATAGGTGTTGAGCCAGTCCAGAAATGGGTGGCTCAAGACGCCCAGATAGGACAGGCCCAGCACCGCCGCCGGGCGGATCGGCTCCTTGTCGGGGGCGCGACGTCGACGAATGAAGCGATCAAAGGCCATGACCCCGGCGGTGAGCAATAGGGGCAGGATGACCATGGCCGCCACGCCGTGAGTCACGCCCCGTCGAAGATAGAGCGACGTGTCGGAGCCCAGGAAGGTGGTGACCGCGTCGATATCGGGCAGGTTTGCGCCGATGACCAGGGTGGCCGTGGCCAAAGGGGTGGTCTTGCCGAGCCTGGTCTGGGCCAGAGTGGCCCCGGCCAATGTATGTGCGATGGGATCCATGATTGCTCGTCACCGCTGGAGCTCAGTTCTTTGGCGCGCGGACTGCCAGTCCGCAATGCGGCCAAGCTGGCCGGGCGCCAGGGAAATGATCGGAAAATGAATATTTACAAAAAAATACAAAAATTCGGGTAATGAAGTACCAGATAACTTGTAACTGACCCTTAATATATGTAATCAAGGCGGTCTAGAAGGGCCGTGCTCAATGAATGACGGCTCAGTGGGGACCACTGATATGGTCCACGTAATACAGAAAGTTTCTTTGAGAGGAGACGAACACGACATGAAAGCATTTAAGAGTTTGATGGTCCTCGTTTGTTGTCTGGCCCTGGTCGCGATTGGCTGTGGCGAAGACGAAAACGGTGACAACGGTGATAACGGCAACAACGACACCGGCGGATTCACCCTCCAGTCCTGCGTCAACACCTGTGAAGAAGCCTCCGATTGCGGCGAAGAAGAAGAGTGGGCCTGCAATGACGGGATCTGCGAGTGGGAAGACGACGACGAAGGTGAGGTCGAAGAATTCGATCCCTGCGAGAGCGACGCCGAATGTGTTGCCACGATGAGCGGCTGGCAGGATACCTGCGATGAGCAAGCCGACTGTGGTGAAACCCATGCCTGCGTCGAATTCGAAGGGCAAGGCTACTGCGCCCTCGAAGAGACTGAATTTGTCGTCTGTGACGACATGGGCTTCGAAGCGCTCGACCTTCCGCTGGCTGATGATGGAGAAGAAGAAGCCACGGTTTGCGGCAACACCAATACGGAATGCCACAGCGAAGGATTCTGCACCATGTGCAGCACCGACGCTGACTGCGAAGAGTTCGGATTGGAAGGCTGGGATACCTGCTACGACGGAATTTGCGGCTGCGCCGACGACAATTCCTGTGGTGAAGACCAGGCCTGCGAAAGCCTCACCATCGACTTCTGATCCGAGAGGATTTGGAGTTGGCTCAGTGATTTATAGCTGATCCAAAAAACGCCCCCGGTTTTGTCCGGGGGCGTTTTGATTTTAACTATTAGAAGGATACGTCGTGGCAGACGTCTCCCTGGGTACAGGAATTGTCGTTTGCACAGCCACACAATCCGTCGTAGCAGGTATCGAATCCATCCCAGTCGAATGCCTGGCAGTCGGCATCACTGGCGCAGTGAGTGCAATACCCGGCGTCATGGCATTCTGAAACGGGGTTTCCACATACGGTTTGATCTCCCGACTCTCCGTAAAGGGGCATCGTCACTTCCTGGGTTCCGATGTCGCTACATTCAAAGCCGCTCGGTGCGAACGCGCAGAGCCCCTGCCCATCAACAGCTATGCAATGACTTCCTTCCGAACAATCGAGTTGGTCAGAGCATTCTTCGGTCCACCCACTCATGAGTGCGATGCATTCCTCATCGCTCTGGCAGGGGTCCCATTCCTGATCATCATCGTCGTCGTCCCACGCACAAATTCCGTCGACACAATTCCAGTCCTCAGCGTCGCCGCAATCCGAGGGCTGCTGGCAGGTAGGCATACAAAACGAACCCTCGATCTGAGGCTCGCCAATATTCTGATCGTCCTGGTTGTGCTGATCGTCCTGGTTGTGCTGGTTGTGCTGGTTGT
>SLJM01000080.1 GCA_007135085.1 Myxococcales bacterium | reverse complement strand
GGCATCATCAGCCAGGCCGGCGCCGGCGGAAAGCTCACGAAATAGCGCCGCGTCGACGTCTGAACGTCCCCGGGATCGAGGTACATATCGGTCTTCGTGCCGAGCAGTCGAAAGGGCCCGTGGCCCACGCGCTCTCGCCAGTTACCGCGAATCTCCTCGCCATCGCTCAAGGTCAGCTCCCAATAGCTGGCCCAGTCATTTCGATGGGGCGGATCCCGATCGAGCTCGAAGGCCACCTTGCCTTCGCGGCGCTCCGCTGCGTCGTCGCTAAAAGACGCGGCGATCATAGAGTTGTAAGTATTGGCGAGATAGACGAAATGCGTATCCTCGCTGGGCTCGCTGAGCCGCTCCCCCGAAAAGAGGGCCAACCCCACCACAGAGATCACGAAGATGGCGACCCACCACGGCCAACGGGGCATCTCTCGCCCCGGCTCGGGGCGCAATACGGTCGGCATATCTCCTTCGCTCATGACGCTCATCCTCAGACCATGACCTTCAAAAAACAGGACGCACCTCAATACCAGATTGGTCCCTCAACACGAAACCCTCACTCTGTGATTCACCGCACTCGCGCGAAGCTCGATCGATAATCGTCCATTTTGAATTCACCGAACCTTGGGAGCCACATGTCTTGAGTCTTGAACGACACTGCACCCGCTGCAGGAAGATGAAGAAACGAATGTCCGGAATCATCGCAGGGTGCAGTTCAAGACCCACGACACAGGACTCAAGACCAACGACTCCAGAGATTTGATGCTCTTTAGAGACAGCCTTAGCAACCGACGTCGATCACAGCCGAGATCGCAAAGGATGTTGCATTTAGACGGTAAATTCGCTGTACTTGAACAGAAGTGATACCCACCAATTTAGCGTTTTGTCATCGAGGTCGTGTTGCGGTTCGTCCCCTTCCCAATCTGGTTGTCTATGGTCGCCATGCTCGCCATTGGCTGCGCCACCTCCGATCCGGAAGTGGAGGGCAACGATGAGGACAACCACCGCTTTGACGTCGGCGAAGAGCCCGACGTCGGTGAAGAGCCCGACGCCGACGCTGCCCTGCCCGACGACACCGACGGTGATAGCGGCGGTGACGACGACTGCGATGACTGCGAGAGCAATGAGCAATGTGTGGCCGGTATCTGCGTCGACCTCTGTGCTGAACAACAACTCCAATGTGGTCAATGGGAACTCCAGGGCCACCAGGTCGACTGCGGCGATTGTCCCACCGGCGAATGCGACGACGGCGTCTGCCCCGATATATGTGAGGTCTTCAACGCTCAATGCGGGTCGGTCTACTGGAGCGGCGCGGAGCACGACTGCGGCCCATGCTCGGGCATCGATCGCTGTATGAATAATCAATGCACCGCCAGCGAGGGCTACGTCGACATCGCCTCCGGCTCAAACCACAGCTGCGGACTTCGACCAAATGGAGAAGTGCGCTGCTGGGGCCGCAATTCGTCGGGGCAGCTTGGCAATAACGATATGCCCGACGGCTCAACCCAGCCCGATCGGGTGCGAGACCTCAATACGGCGACCACCCTGGCGAGTCGAAATAACCACTCCTGCTCGGTGCGCACCGACGAGCACGTCTATTGCTGGGGCTCCAACGGCAGCGCCCGCCTGGGCGACGGCACCACGGACGACGCCGATTCGGCGGTACGCGCCACGGGCGTGACCGCCACCGCTGTATCCGCCGGTGGCGAGCATAGCTGTGCTCTTTTACCGGCGAAAAAAGTGCTGTGCTGGGGCGATAACGAGCAGGGGCAGCTGGCGACGGGCCAGAAATCGAGCAACCCCACCTTCGACTTCGACAAGCGCCGGGCCCTGCTCCAGACCGGCGAGGATTTGGACGATGTCTTCGCGATCTCGCTGGGCAGCGGCCACACCTGCGCGGTGCGCACGGACAACTCGCTGTGGTGCTGGGGGCTCAACTCGTCGGGCCAACTCGGCCAGGGAAACGATTTCGATGCCCCGGCCTACGCCAACGAAGTCAGCGATATGGAGGCCGTGGGCGCCGTGAGCGCCGGCTTCTTGCACACCTGCGCCATCGCCGCCGGCGGCGACCTCTGGTGCTGGGGCCGAGGCAACCACGGTCAGATCGGCGACGGCTCCTCCCAGCACCGCTATTCACCGACGCAGGTCGACCTCAACGAACCGGTCATCGACGTGGCCACCGGCCAATTCCACACCTGCGCCGCCACCGCCGACGGCCAGGTCTATTGCTGGGGCCGCAACAACTTCGGCCAGCTCGGCCAGGGCTTTACGAGCGACTATATCTCCGAGCCCATGCTGGTCGGCGGCATCGACGATATCCACCGCCTCGCCGCCGGCTCTACCCACAGCTGCGCCCTGGCTCGAAGCGGCCAGGCCTATTGTTGGGGCAATAACGGCGACGGCCAGCTCGGCATCGGCTCAAACGACCCCGACTTCTCGTTGCCTCAATCCGTCAATTGAGTTGCCCCTTGAGCCCGGGGCCGATGCAGCTTAACAATGACTACAGAGAAATTCGACATCCCCACCCCCGACCTCCGACCTCTGTAAGAAATGCGCCATATCCTCTACCAACTCGTCGCCGTGATCGCCCTGGTTTCACTGGCCTGTTCGGCCACCGAAGACGCGGCTACCCCATCCACACAGGAAGACGCCGGCCAGAACGCCGCCGACGATGTGGAGGACGTCGACGAAGACGTGCCGCCGCCGAGTCCGGAGGCCATCGACGTAAGCCCCTCCAATATCACCTTCTCCGGCGTCGAGATCGGCCAATCGGAGTCGCAGACGATCACCATCCGAAATATCGGAGAGAGCCCGCTCCATATCTTCGATGCGAGTATCGTGCACTTCGATCACGACGGCGAGGCCCAGCTCATCGCCGGCGAGGGATGGCCCGATGAGATGGTCGTCGATCCCCTGACATTTTATGATTTCGAGGTGGTCTACGAGCCGACGGTGGCCGGTTCGGTTCGAGGTGAATTGAGAATCTTCTCCAGCGACACCGACCAGCCCGAGAGCACAGTGCGCATCGAGACCGTGTCGGCCTACGCCGAATTGGAGGCGCCGCGGCGTATCTCCTTTGGCACCGTCGAGCCTGGCGAGAGCGACACCCAGCGCGTCGAGATCTACAACCGGGGCCTGCTGCCGATGCAGCTCTACGACGTCTACGTCAGCGGCGACAGCGTCAATCCCGACGATTTTGAGGTCGAGGTCATCGGCGCCTCCGAGCTTCCCGCCATCGTCCAGCGCAATCATTTTCTATACCTGGACGTCACCTTCAGCCCCGGCGACGAGAGCACCAGACGAGCGGAGATCGTCGTCGAAAATAGCGATCCCGAGCACTCGGATCATATCATCAGCGTCAGCGGCAACCGCCCCGAACCCTGCCTGCAGGCCGGCGGCGATATCGACTTCGGCCAACTGGCCGACGGCGCCGAAGCCACGGAGAGCCTGGCCCTTCAGAACTGCAGCGCCACCGCCGATCTTCAGATCTCGGACATCGAGATCACCGACGACGCCGACGGGATCTTCGAGCTCGTCGACCCGGATACCACGGAGGTGACCGTCGGCCCCGGCCTCAGCCACCAACTGCAGCTTCGGGCCACCCTGGATACCAATCAGGAGGTCGTGGGCCGCCTCGTCTTCTCCACCAACGATCCCGACGCCTCGCAGGTGGTCCGTCAATTGCGGGTGGGCCCGGCACCATAAACTTGTGTCTCGACGGTCCTGATTTTATACTCCCGCTGGTTTTCGTCCTGCGCGCCCCATGCCGGCCCCAAGGAGTTTTATCATGGCTGTTCGCTGTCTGCCCTTTCTCGTCTTGATCGCCATCTTCTCACTTCCCTCCGTGGCGACGGCCCAGCACGGCGACGTCTCCGACAGCGTGCGCTTTGAGGACGAGCTCAACCCCAACGAATTTATGATGACCGCCCGCATGCGGGCCATCAAAGTGCCCGATTTCGTGCTCGGTATATTCTTCGACGAGCACGCCTCGCACTGGTCCGACGACCAGCGAAATTTTAGCTACGGCGCCGAATTCGTCTGGCGACGGGGAAACGATTTTGAGCTCGGCGTGGGCCTGGACTACGCCGACCTGACCATGCCCAGCGCCTTCTGGAAAGAAGAGGGCGACGATCCCCAATCGGCGGAGTGGACCGAGATCGATCTGCAGCTCTTCTCCGTGGTCTTCTCCGCCTATTGGTTCTGGGACGTCACCCCCTGGTTTACCCCCTTCCTGGGCGGCGGCATCGGGCCGGGCTTCGTCATCGGCGACATCACCTATTACGAGCCCCGCGGCGCCTGCGAGAGCGGCCTGGGCGGCCCGGCGGGCTTTATGCCCCCCGAATGCTTCACCCCCGACGGTGAGCCCGACGAAAACGCCTTCGAATCCCCGGAAATCGAGGACTCCGTCCCCCCCGTGGTCCCCATGATCAACCTTACCGCCGGCATGCGCTTTACCATCGCCGACCACGCGGTCATCAAATTGGAGACCGGCATCTACCCCTACCTCTTCGCCGGCCTCGGCGTCGGCGGGCAGTGGTAGGCGGGATTGTTTGTAGAAGCTGCAACGACCTCGATGGCCCGGTCAAATTCGAGACGATCCGCCCATCTCGATGACCCGGGGTTTGCGGGTGGCGTTGAATTTGGGTGGGCCCTTCAAATCCACTGTGGGGCGGGTATTACAAAACCTGTGGGGCCGATGGTCTCTGACTATCGCCTCACGGCGCACCGCGCCGTTGGGACATTGCGGTTCAACATATACGGCCGCACCACCCCGATGATCCGGTCGCAAATGATC
>SLJM01000365.1 GCA_007135085.1 Myxococcales bacterium | reverse complement strand
AGGTTGGGGGGTTGGTGGGGTTGGGAGTGTGGTTGAGGCATGGGCGCGAAGTTTAGTTGGAGGGCGCGAAGGGAGGCGCGAGGGCGCTGAGGAACGGCTAACTGACAAGGGCGCTGAGGAACGGCTAGCAGACAGGAGCGCTGAGGAACGGCTAACTGACAAGGGCGCTGGGGGGGCTTGGGCGCTAAGGAAAGGCAAATAGACAAGGGCGCTGAGGAAGATAACGGAGATTGGATAGGACAAGGAGGTTGGTGATGAGGAGGGTGAGGATGGGTGTTTCACGTGAAACTGAGGGGTTGACGGAGCGGGTTATTGGGGCGGCGATTGAGGTGCATCGGGGGTTGGGGCCCGGGTATCGGGAGTCGTTATATCATAAGGCGATGAAGGTGGAGTTGGACCGGCGAGGGGTGGGTTATCGGAGCGAGTGGCCGGTGGTTGTGAGTTATAAGGGCGTCGAGATCGGGGCGGGAAAGCTGGATTTTCTCATTGAGGACCAGTTGGTGCTCGAGCTGAAGGCCGTCGAACGCCTTCATCCGGTCCATGAGGCCCAGGTGCTTCACTACCTCAAAGCGGCCAACCTCCCCCTGGCCCTGATCCTCAACTTCCGGGCCCCCTTAATGAAACAAGGCATCAAACGCCTCATCCAAACCACCCAACCCCGATAACCACCCACCCCTGCTGACCTCAGAGCCCTCTCAGTCCACCCATACCCAAAGGACGGACACACCATGCCCAAGCACCCAACCCACTCCTCAGAGCCCTTTCAGTTCACCGGGCCCCACCAAACACTCTCATGCCCAATCAACCCCAAATCCGGCCGATCACGCCCCGTTCCCACAAATCACCCATTCATTTCGACCGCGAGCGCCCCTCGTCCCCTTAGAGCCCTCCGCGCCCTTCGCGGTAAAAACCTCCACTCGATGCCCCACCAACCCCGCTCCCGACCCGCATCCCTCACCCACCACCCGATTAACCGGCCCGCGGCGATCAACCCACCAACCCCCCTTAGAGCCCTCCGCGCCCTTCGCGGTAAAAACCCCACTCGATGACCGCACGAGCCCCCGATGATCGAAGACCTCCTCCAAGACGAAGCAATCCGCCAGGGCATCCACCAGTCGATCCTCCTCGGCGCCCTCGTCGTCACCCGTATGGTGGCGCTGGTGCAGATCGTTCCCTATATGGGTGGCGAGGCGGTGCCGCAGACGGTGAAGATGGGGTTGGCCATCGCCATGGCGATCTTGGTGTATCCCGCGGTGTGGATGCAGGGCGGGGCGATGGCGATTCCCGACGGGACCTTTGCGATCGCGTTGTTGATCACAAAGGAGGTCTTTGTGGGGGTGATGTTGGGGTTTGTCTGTGCCCTGGCCTTCGAGGCGATCCGGATGGCGGGGCAGATCATCGATAATACGGCGGGGTTGACCCAGGCCACCACCATGGTGCCCCAATTGCCGGAGCGAATCTCGCCGACGTCGAATTTCCTATATCAGTTGGCCATCGTCTTCTTCTTCGCCGTCGGTGGGCATCGGGTCTTTTTGTGGGCACTGACCCAGTCATTTCAGATCTTGCCGCCCCATGAATTTATCGCCCTGGGCCACGGGATGGACGAGGTGGCCCTGGTGGTGTTGCGACTGACGGCGGACGCCATCGCCCTGGGGGTGTTGATGGCATTTCCCGTGGTGGCGGCGATTATGCTGACCAATTTCTTTCTGGCGCTGGTCAATAAATCGGCGCCCCAGATCAACGTCTTCTTTCTGGGGATGCCCCTCAAAGCGGTGCTGGCGAGCGCGGTGGTATTGTTGAGCCTGGAGGTGATTTTGGGGCGGCTTCTGGAGCGGGCTCTCGATGATCTGGAGGTGTTGATCGACTTGATGCACGTCATGGCGGGGGTCCAATGAGCGAGAAGACTGAAGAGGCCACACCGAAGAAGAAGCGCGAGGCCCGCCAGAAGGGCCAGGTCGCCAAATCGGCGGAGTTCACGGGCATGGCGGTCATGCTCGCCGCCATCGCCGTGATGGTCTCCATGGGTTTGCTCATCGCCGAGCGGCTGGCGGGGTTCATGCTGCAATCCATCGAGGTCGCCACCCGACCCGAGCTGAGCCGCTCGGCGGTGGGGCCCTTTCTGTACGAGGCCATGCTGTCCCTGGCCTGGATGATGGGTCCACTGGTGGGGGTAACCTTTATCTTCGCCGCCTTCATCACCTACGTGCAGGTGGGGCCCATCTTGTCGATCAAGCCTCTGATCCCGGACTTCAACCGCCTCAATATTGCGGAGGGCTTAAAGCGGTTATTTGCGCCGGAGAAGCTCTTCGAATTGGCCAAGAACGTCACGAAGCTGAGCTTGATGAGCGCCGTCGGCTTTTTGGTATTGCGGCAGCTCATGCCGGCCATGTCGCTGACGCCCCGGGGAAATCTGCTGGACGCCACGATGGCCCTGGCCAAAGCGTCGCTTCAACTGTCGATCTTTTTGGTGGCCGGCCTGGTGATCTTCGGCGTGATCGACTTGATCTGGCAGCGCTACCAGCACGACAAGAAACTTCGCATGAGCAAAGACGACATCAAGCGGGAGTTCAAGGAGAGCGAAGGCGATCCGATGCTCAAGGGGAAGCGAAAGCAATTCCACCGGGAGCTCATCGAGGGGGCGGGCCTAAAACAAGTCAAAGACGCCGACGCCGTGGTGGTCAACCCCAGTCATGTGGCGGTGGCCCTTCGCTACCGGGAATCGGAGATGAGGGCGCCGACGATCATGGCCTGTGGAAAAGGGGTCACAGCCCGCAAGATCAAGAAGCTGGCCCGCCGCCACGGCATCCCCCTGGTGCGAGACGTCGAATTGGCCAGAGGGCTAGTGGAGGTGGGCCTGAACTCCCAGATCCCCGAGGAATTCTTCGAACCTGTCGCCCAGGTCCTGCGCTACGTGTACAGCCTAGAGGACCAATAACCCCCCATGCTTCACGTGAAACACACCGAATCTAACCGTACCCCAATGTTTTCCTTGGCGTCCTTCGCGCTCTTTGCGGTGACACCCCACTCCCAACCACGGAGATCCCCCGATGACCCAAAAACTCTCCCAGACCCAGCGATGGACTATCTCACGGCTGGCTTATTGGCACCTCGATCGCGGTCGACTGGCCGAGGCCGAGGCCCTGGCGCGGGGGCTTATCGCCCTCGATAATCGAGATGGTATGGGCTGGCTATATTATGGCGAAGCCCGTCGGCAACAGGGCGATCTCGATGGGGCGGTGCAGGGTTTCGAGCAGGCTCTTCGGTGGATGCCCGATCGCGCCGATCTATGGCTTCGCCTTGGAAAGCTCTTCATTCGGCTCGGTCGTCTCGAGGAAGCCCGACGAGCACTGGAGAAAGCCCGGGCTACCGCCGACGACGGCAAACTCTTGCGGCGGGTGGAGGCGTTGCTCAACCGGTCAACTGGTCGATGAGCTCTGGAAGTTCGGCAGAAATGACGGGCATCCCGTCGTCTTTGGAAAGAGCTCCCTGGGCGCCGCTGGCGTCGGCGATCTCCTGGAGTTCCTGTCGAGGCCGTCCGGAGACGATGATCACCGGCGTATCGGCCACCCCTTCGATGGCGCGCAGCTCAGAAAGTGTATCGCCGCCGGGTACGTCGGGGAGATTGAGATCGGTGACGATCAGATCGGGCAAAGTCGTCTCCAGGTAGGCGGCAGCTCCTTGAAAGCTCTCAAAGCTGGTCACCTCGTGACCTGCTCCCTGGCAGACCATAGTCAACATCTGCACTACAAGGGGACTGTCTTCGACGATTAGGACTGTTGCCATTCTATTGCGCTCCCGTGCCGAGTAAATCCTCGACGATATTCAATAATTTGCCGCCCGCGATCTCGCCCTTGATCAAATACCGATCAACTCCGGCCTCGCGGGCCTCGGCGATGAGCTCATCGTCCTGGACGCTGGTGAGCATCACCACTGGAAGTTCCATCAACTCCTCATCGCCACGCAAATCGGCGACCAATTCGATGCCACTCATATAGGGCATCTGCATATCGGTGATCAATAAATCGTAGACATGGGCGTCCAGTTTGCGGCGGGCGTCTTTTCCGTCTGTGGCCAAAGTAATCTCGTAGGGGCCTTCAGATAGAACAAAGGCGATGGAGGCAGCGACGGTCTCCGTATCTTCGGCGACCAGAATTCGGCGTTTCTGAGGCGCCACATCACGCTGGACCACGGGAGCAACCTCCAGCAATTCCCGGACTCGCCCCACTAACTCTCCGCCGCCGATGGATCCCTTGATGATATAATCGTTGGCTCCGGCGTCGAGTCCGGCCTGTCGTTCCTCGGGATGATCGAGGCTGGTCAATAAGATGACCGGCAATTGCATCAACTCGTCGGTGGCTCGAATCATACGGGTCAGGGCGATCCCGTCCATCCGCGGCATGTCCACATCGGAGACCACCAGCGAAAAGGGTTGATCTTGGAGTAATTTCATCGCCTCCTCACCGTGGGAGGCGATCTCGATTGGCACGTCCAATTCGGCGAGTATGAAAGCGACGCTGGCAGCGATGGTTTCCATATCGTCGACGATCAGGATTGGCTGCTCCAGCTTCGTCGCTGTCGCTGCCGCCGGCGCCGGCGCAGGCGCCGGTCGCGGCGCCGCCGTGGGCTGCATTGGTCCAGGGCCGGAGTCGGTCTCCGGCTCCGATGACTCTTGGCCCGTCGATTCTTCCTCATTGTCGGCCTGTAGCCGGGCCACCGCATCGCGCAGAGATTTGACGATCTCCACGGCCTCCTCACTGTCGACTTGAAGTTCCTCGGCATGGACCGCCTTTTCGAGGACCGCGTAGCCTCGAAGCAACGTCTTGGTCGGCCACTGGCGTTGCGCTTGCTCCACAAGGCCCATGCGCTTGAGGAAATCCTCCATAGCCCCCGACAAATCGGCGACCCCATTGATCCCCACCATGGCGGCGCCGCCGCGAATGGCGTGGAGGTGATCCGCCGATTGCTTCAGCGCCGCATCGTTTGCGTCGGAACCGAAGATTCCCATCATGGCGATCGACAATCCCTGCAGTCTCTTCTGGGCCTCTTTGCGGAAGGTCTCGACGAATTGCTCCATCCCCGTCGGCGGCGAGGAGGGGGCGCCGTTGGCAGGTGTTTCCGTCGCTTCACCGGACTCCAAAAAGTCGGCCAGCCCTCTCAATCCCTGTACGACCATGGCGAGCCGTTCGTCGTCCTCGACGTCGCCGCCGCCCAGGTGGATGACCATCTTCTCCAGACCGGCCGCCAATTCGTATGCGCCGGGCACCTCTGCCATCTCCCCGCTGGCCAGGGAGCGAAAGCGGCGCCGCAGTCCGTCGACTTCGTCTTTGAGGTCCATTTTAGGTCGTACTCCTGCCCGAATTACCCAGTGCCTGTCCATCATACGACGGGAGGCACCGTGGGGCAACGGTGGTGTCAATAACAGAAAAGCCGCACCGACCCTCTAATTTGGATCGACGCGGCTCTCTCAAAATTCCTCGGGCGCCCCTATTTGGGACGTCAGAAGGT
The DNA here is from genome assembly GCA_007135085.1 of Myxococcales bacterium. Lineage (GTDB taxonomy): Bacteria > Myxococcota_A > Bradymonadia > Bradymonadales > Bradymonadaceae > SLJM01. The sequence continues at coordinate 11,422 of SLJM01000365.1, read as the reverse complement.
CAGGATGCGGCAGCGGAGTCCGGTTCGACGATGGCCGTAATTCGCCATCCCTCGGCGCGGGGCCGAGAGACCACCTTGACGGTCACCTCGTACTCCTCCTGGAATTCATCAATGAGTTCGCCAAGACGCTCGACCCAGCGGTCCGAATAGGCCCGTTCGCGACCGCGCATGCGCATCACGAATTTGACCTGGTTTCCACCGTCGATAAATCGCTTCGCCCGGCTGAGCTTGACGTTTAGATCATGCTCTTCTGTATTGGGACGAAACTGAACGGTTTTGAGTTGGACACGATTCGAGCGAGAGGCAGACTTTTTCTTCGACTGCTCGTACTGGTATTTGCCGTAGTCCATGATTCGACATACCGGCGGTCGCGCCTTGGGCGCCACCTCCACCAGATCGAGCCCGTATTCCTCGGCTTTTTCCCGCGCTTCGTCGGGAGTCATAATGCCGAGCTGTTCCCCGTCGGGATCGATGACGCGCACTTCATGGGCGCGTATATTGTGGTTTACCCGATGCGACGAATCATTGTTGTCGCTACGACCTTGGCTTCTCCTAGAAATCTCAGACCTCCTGTTCACTGGTTCTCAAGTACCGATTATCCAAGACTGGTTATCCGGGAGAAAACGTTTGGTCCCGGTCCTATTATTCCAGCCTCTACGTTGGGCAAAGCCTAGCATAGGCACCGCCCCGCCTCAAGCAAAGGCTTCTCCGCTAAAACCTCGATCCCCCTCAGAGCCCTTCGCGCACTTTGCGGTAGAAATCTCACTCCCAACCCTCACCTAAGTGAAGATGCGCCGCACCCGTGGGGAGATTCCGCTAAAACCTCGATCCCCCCTCAGAGCCCTTCGCGCACTTTGCGGTAGAAATCTCACTCCCAACCCTCACCGGAGGAAGATGCGGCGCACCCGTGGGGAGATATTGCAGAGTAACTCGTAATTGATCGTTCCGCCGATCTCGGCCCACTCGTCGATGTGGATCTCGGCGTCGCCCTGACGGCCGAAGAGGACGGCTTCGTCGCCGACGTCGACGTCACCGGCGTCGGTGATGTCGACGACGGTGACGTCCATGCATACCGAGCCGACCACCGGGCAGCGCCGGCCGTTGATGAGGACCTGGCCGCGATTGGACAAGAAATAGGGAAATCCGTCGTTATAGCCGGCGGCAAGCGTGGCAATAGTGCGGGGCTGGTCGGCCCTCCAGGTGCGGCCATAGCCCACGGATTCGCCGGGTTCGACGTCGTGGATATGCAAAATACGAGTCGTAAAGCGAAGGGCCGGGCGCACCTGGGGATCCATCGATTCGCCGACGGCCTTCGACGGGGAAAATCCGTAGAGTCCCAGGCCGATGCGGACCATATCGAAGCGGGCCTGGGGAAATCGCCAGGCAGCAGCCGTATTGGCGGCGTGAACCAGGGGGGGCTCGACGCCTCTTTTTTTCAGGGTCTGGACGACGTCATTAAATAATTGGATCTGGCGCCCCGTAAAGTCGTCCTCCTCGGGGATGTCGGCGGCGGCGAAGTGGGTCATCACTCCGGCGACGTAAAGGCTGGGCCACGAGCTCAATTTATCGACGAAATCCCCGACCTCCTCGGCGCGCAATCCGGCGCGGCGCATCCCCGTATCCACCGCAAGGTGTACGCCCAGGTTGGTTCCCCGCCGTCGGCATTGTCGGGCCAGAGCGGCGGCGACTTTCTCGTTGTAGATAAGGGGTTGGAGGTCGTATTTGACGAATTTATCGGCCTCCTCGGCGCGGGCGTTAGTGACCAGGATCGGCACCTTAATCCCCCGTTTCCGCAGGGGAATCGCCTCGTCGGGGAAGGCCACGGCCAATGCGTCGACCCCCTCTCGCACCAGGGTCTGGGAGATGCGGGTGGCGTCGTTTCCGTAGCCGAAGCTCTTGACCACGGCCATCACTTTGACGTCCTGGCCGACATGGCGACGGAGGGTGTGGAAATTTTCGCCGATGGCCTCGAGATCGATATATTGGCGGGTGGGCGCCACGCTCTCGATGAGCCGGCGGGCCGCCCGCTCCAGCCCGATTCCCCGGCTGGCCTTAAAGAGCACCACGTCCCCCGGTTCGAGCCAGGATTCGAGTCGTCCGTGGAGCGATTCAAGATCGTCCACACATTCTACGCGCTCGTCGTCCATCCCACTTGCGCGGGCCCCGTCGGCGATATGACGGGCCAGATCACCGACGCAGAAGAGTTTGTCCAATCGGTGGCGAGCCACATGGGCGCCGATCTGATGGTGTGCAGAGGGCCCCCGGCTTCCCAGATCGAGCATATCACCCAAAATGGCGACCCGACGCTGCCGTCCCGCATAGCGATCCATCACGGAGAGGGCGGCGCGCACGCTTGTGGGATCGGCGTTATAGGTGTCGTTGATCAAGGTGATATCGGCGCTGGTGGTATGCATCTCGAGGCGCATCTCCGCCAACGAATAGGTGGCCAGGCCCTCGGCGATGGCACGGTCGTCGGCGCCCAGATGGGCGGCCATGGCCGCCGCGGCCGCCGCGTTTTCGATATTGTGGCGGCCCGGTACGGCCAGCGAGACCGGGATCTGACGACCTGCGGACCAACATAAAAAGAATCGAAATCCCTGCTCGAGCTCTTCCACGTCGCAGATGGCGAGGTCACAATCGGGCCCGGGCCCGTCGGGGTCATTCGGTGCGCCGACGGCGATCCGTTTCACGTGAAACATCTCGCTCGACAGCCGCGGCTCGTCGGCGGGGACCACCACCGCTCCCGTGAGGCGGTCGAAGAGCTTTCGCTTCTCCCGGGCCGTCGTATCTCGGTCGCCAAGGCCCGCCACGTGAGCCAGGCCAATATTGGTCAAGATCCCGTCCGTGGGGCGGATCATCTCCTGGAGATACTCCATCTCCCCGACCTGGCTGATGCCGGCCTCGATGATGGCGAGCTCGTGCTCCTGGCGAATCCCCAGCATGGCCAGGGCCACGCCGACCTGGGAATTATAGCTGCCCGGGCTCTTATAGATCGTCATCTGCCGGCCCAGGATGGCGGCGAGCATATCCTTGACGATGGTCTTGCCGTTGGAGCCGGTGATGCCCACCACTGGGATATTAAATCGGGCCCGCCAGGCGCCGGCGAAGGCCTGCAGCGCCCGAAGGGTGTCGTCCACGGCGATCAGGGGCTTTTCGCCCCCATATTCCTCGCCCCACTGGCGGCTCACCAACGCCGCTGCCGCACCGGCCTCGAAGGCGGCCTCCACGAATTGATGACCGTCAAAATGAGGCCCCGCAAGGGCCACAAAGAGGGTGTTCGGCCCCATCAATTGCCGTGAGTCGACGCTCACGTCATTGATGACCACCTGCTCGTGGTCGCCGATCGGTGTGGCCTCTAGCCAGGATATGAGTTCGGGAAGGGATAGGTTCATAGAATTATCAAGGGGCCTGGAAAGCTAAAATCTCCACAACGGATTAACAGGAGAAATGCCCTTTCCAATTTCCGGGGCCCCCTCGATGGCTCCCGAGATAAACTCCCGAGCAAAGCTCAGAGCCTCCACCAGGGTGTCGCCATGGGCCAGCCTCGCCGTGATGGCCGCCGAGAAGGTACACCCCGATCCGTGGACCCGCTCGGAGTCCACCCGGTCGGCGCCAAATTCCACAAAGCCCGTGCCGTCGTAGTAGATATCGCGCACGATCTTCTCAAAATGCCCGCCCTTGATGATGACCTGGCTGGGCCCGAAGTCGTAGATTTGTTTCGCCGCCTCTTTCATGGAGCTGATGGACTCCACGGGGCGTCCGTCGCACAGGGCGGCGGCCTCAAAGCGGTTCGGCGTAACCAGATAGGCCTGGGGCAGGAGGGCGTCGCGGACGACTCGAAAATCCTCTTCCGCCATCAGAGGATGGCCGTGTTTGGAGATCATCACCGGGTCGACCACGAGCTGTTCCGGTCCGTCTTTGCTCACCAACTCAGCCACGGCGCGGATCATCTCACCCTTTCCCAGGGCTCCCGTCTTGGCCGCCCGCGGTTTCAGATCGGTGATGACCGATTTAAATTGGCTGCGCACCAATTCGGGCTGCAATACGTGGATATCCTGGACACCCCGCGTATTCTGGGCGGTGATCAAGGTGAGCACCGACGTTCCGAAGACCTGACAGGCCGCAAAGGTCTTGAGGTCGGCCTGGATTCCGGCTCCGCCGCCGCTGTCACTTCCGGCGATGGTCAGGGCCACGGGCATCTTCTTCTCGGACTTTTTATTGCTCATAGTGCTATTCTTCCTCGACCTGTTCGCCGGTCTTTCCAAATCGCCTCTGCCGGGCAGCGAAGCTACCAAAGGATTCGAGCAGCGCTGCTTCGTCGAAGTCTGGCCACAGGGTTTCCGTAAAATAGAGCTCGGCGTAGGCTAACTGCCATAGCAGAAAATTGCTGATTCTCTGTTCGCCGCTGGTGCGAATGACCAGCTCCGGATCGATGCGACCTTCCGTATAGAGGGCCGACGAGAAGAGCTCCTCGTCGATATCGTCGGCGTCGATCTCACCGGCGGCGATCTTATTGCCCAGCTCGCGGGTGGCGCGCAAGATCTCCTCGCGGCCGCCGTAGCTGACGGCCACCTGGAGGATCATCTCCTCGTTTTGCGCGCTCTCCTCTTCCAGCGAGGCGATGGCCTTCCGGAGCTTCTTCGACAGGCGGCTGCGATCGCCGATGACGTGGAGGCGAATGCCGTTTTCCACCAATCGACGCCGCTCCTTTTTGATATATACATCAAAGAGGGTCATCAGCCCCGAGACCTCGCCGCGAGGGCGATGCCAATTCTCGGTGCTAAAGGCATAGAGGGTGAGCACGTCGACGCCGAGATAACGGCAGGACTCGACGGCGCACCGCACGGAGCCAGCCCCGGCGCGATGGCCCTTGATGCGCATCTTCCCCCGCTGTTTTGCCCACCGGCCGTTTCCGTCCATGATGATCGCCACATGACGGGGAATGGGGCCGTCATAGGTGGCGAGCAACTCTTCGTTGACCGTTAAATCTGGTCTGGTTTCGGACATCAAAATTACCTCATGGTCGTGATCTTACAGGTTCATTCACTATCTGGTGCGCCGATTTGTTTGAGGGCTTCCAGCCGGCCTTTCGCCTCGCCAATACGCACCTGGGCGCCGACGTCGTTGTGGCCACGTTTGACGAAGGCCAGAGCCAGGGGAGCGTCGAAGCGGGGCGACATGACAGCGCTTTCGACGTGGCCAATCTTTCGGCCCTTCCCATCGGCAGGAAAAACCTCGGTCTCTGGTTCCGGAACGTCATCCCCTTCCAGGATAACTCGACGCAGCAATTTCGCCGGCGTGCCCAGGGTGTCGAGGCGGGCGATGATCTCCTGGCCCAGATAACATCCCTTGTCGTAGGCCACGGCGTCGTCGAATGCCGCCTCCAGGGGGATGACCTTTTCGTGGAGCTCGACGCCGAAGCGGGGCACGCCGGCCTCGATGCGAAGGATCTCGAAGGCCTGACGGCCCATCATGACGGCGCCGTCGTCGAGTTGGCGAAGGGCCTCGATGAGGGCCTCGGCGGCGGCGACGTCGCAGGTGACATCAAAGCAGGGAAGATCGCTCCAGACCTGGCGCTGCAGGATCAGATCTTCTCCTTTCCAGCGCCCCCAGGTCCCGAAAAAGGGCGGTCTCTCAGCGATGTCGTGCTGCCACTCTGCGAGCTCTTCCAGCGCGGCCGCAGCGGGCTCTCCCACCAGGGTTATTCGCGCGGAAGCATCACTGCGATCATCGAGGGTCACATCCTCGAGGATGATATGGCGTCTCAGATGAGACATCAGCCCATTGCCCAGGGTGCCGGCCTCGAGATCGAAAAAAAGAAGCTCCGGCAGATGCAACAGGCGGGCCTCACCGACGAACCGCCCCGTCGTATTAACCCAGGCGTTTCGCTGACCGTTGCCCTCGTCGACCAACTCATGGAGATCGCCGGTGACCAAGCCCTGCAACCAGGGGATCGCGTCCGGCCCGTAGACCACCAGGGTCTCGCGCTCACCGCGTTCCACAATCGCCAGCCCGCCGTCGCCCACAGCATCGTACTCCCCGCGGGGGTCGCCGTAATGCTCGACGACCTCATAGGTCGCCTCCTCACTCCAATGAGCCCCCAGCCCGTCGAGTCTATCTCTGAGATTCTTCGTTCGTCCCATGGCCTACTCCGCCAGTTCCGGTCGCAATCGCCCCCTTATAGCGCTCCCACCCCGCCGGGTCTAGCAATCTCATTTGAGCCTTTACCTTGCGTTGGCCCCGATCGTTGACTAAATTCCGCAAGCTGAAACCTCCCGCCGAATCAACACCTCACCGGCGCTGAGCAAAATGTGACCGTTCCCGACCTATACAACCGACGCTTCGTACTCTTCTCCGGTAAGGGGGGAGTGGGCAAGACCACGCTGGCTGCCTCTTTTGCGCTTAGCTGCGCTCGACGGGGCGAGCGTACGCTGCTGATGGAGCTCGACGCCAAGAATAAAGCGAGCTCTTTGTTCGGCGTCGGCGAGATCGATGAAGAGATCCGCGAGATCGACGACAATCTGTATGGGGTGGCGGTGACGCCGGCGGAGGCGATGAAAGAATACGCCCTGATGGTGCTCAAAATTAAACTTATCTACCGGGCCGTATTCGAGAATCGAGTGGTCAGCTCCTTTTTGCGGGTCATCCCGGGCCTCAACGAGCTGGTGATGTTGGGCAAAGCCTATTACCACACCCAGGAGACCGACGAGAATGGGCGCCAGAAATGGGATAAGGTCATCGTCGACGCGCCGGCGACGGGACATGGGATCTTCTTTTTGAAGATTCCCTCGGTGATCACCAACCTCATCGGCTCGGGGTTGATGTTCGAGGAGGCCAATCGAATCCTGGAATTATTGCGCGATCCGGCGCGCACGGGGATCGCCATCGTCACCCTCGCCGAGGATATGCCGGTCAACGAGACCCTGATGCTCACCGAGGTGCTCACCGACGAGATGGAGCTGCCCATCGCCTGTGTGATCGCCAACGCCATCTACCGGCCCCTGTTTTCCGACGACGAAAGAGATTGGATCGACGACGCCCAGGACTTTCTATGCGATGAGGAAAGCGAGGACGTCCTCCAGGAGTTTCGGGGCTTTATAGAAGCCGCCAAATTTCGAAACGACCGGGTCGCCATGCAGCAACACTATCTCGAGTTATTGCGGGACAACGGCGATTGGCCGCTGATGGAAATCCCCTATTATTTCTTCGATCGCATGAGCTTTGCCATCATCGACGAAATCGCCAACGATCTGAGCGAATCCCTTGGCCAGACCAAGCGCCAGGCCACGGGTTAGAACACAATGGCCATCGACGACACCAAAACCTTTGCGGAAGTGCTCGACAAGCGACGCATCTTGATCTGCGTCGGCTCCGGCGGAGTAGGCAAGACCACGACCAGCGCCGTCGTCGGTCTGCAGGCGGCGCTTTCCGGAAAACGGGTCCTGGTCCTGACCATCGATCCGGCGCGGAGGCTGGCCAATAGCCTGGGCATCGACGAGATCGGCAACGAGCGCCAGAAGATCCCCCTCGAGCGCTTTCAAGAAATCGGCCTGGAGCCCAAAGGCGAGTTGTGGGCGATGATGCTCGACATGAAGGAGTCCTTCGATCGCCTGGTCCAGCGCGACGCCCCGGACGAGGAGACGCGGGACGCCATCTTAAACAACCGGTTCTACCATTATTTCTCGACCAGCCTGGCGGGGACCCAGGAATACGCCGCCTCGGAGCGCCTCTACGACCTCCACGAGGAGGGCCATTTCGACCTGATCGTGTTGGACACCCCGCCGACCACGCACGCCCTGGATTTTCTGGAGGCCCCGGAGCGCCTGGCCGACGCCGTGGGCTCGCGGGCTCTTCAATGGCTTTATAAACCGGGAGTGTTGTCGGGCCGCCCGGGCCGGGGCCTGATGGCGGTGGGCACCAATTATGTGATGCGCACCCTCGGCAAATTTACGGGCGGTGAGCTCCTTCGAGAGCTCAGCGTCTTTTTGCGCACCTTCTCGGCTCTCTTCGACGGATTCGAGCAGCGGGCCCGGGCGGTCCAAAAACTTCTGGCCAGCGACGACGTCGGTTTTTTAGTGGTCACCGCCCCGGATACGCTTACCGTTGAAGAGGCCCTCTTCTTCCACGACCAGCTCGGCAGTGAGGCCCTCAACGTGGACGGGTTCGTGGTCAACAGAGTGCATCCTCGCTGGGTCGACGAAAACACTCTGGACCGAGGAGAACGGGAATTGGCCGCGAAATTGGAGGCCCTGGCACAGAGGATGGACCACTTCCCTGAGAGTTTGGACTTCGACGCCATGGCGGCTTCCATGGTGGAAAACGCCCTCCAATTCCAGCTGCGGGCAGACCAAGACGCGGGTAGTGTGGTCCATATGAGCCAGGAACTTCCCTCGGAGACGCCCATCGTTCAGGTGCCCTATTTCAACCAGGATATTCATAGCCTGGGCGGGCTGGACACGGCGCGGCGGGAGCTCTTCGGGTGATCACGTGTTTCACGTGAAACAAGGGCTCGGAGAGGAGTGAGGGTTGGGAGTGATTTTTTACCACGAAGGGCGCTGAGGGCTCTAAGGTTAGGGCGGGGCGGGGGTGGGGCTGGGTGGTTGGTGAGGTTGGGCGCTGAAGGTTGGGGAGAGTTGGGGGGTTGGTGAACGTTGGGAGGGCAGTTGAGGAAGAGAAAGGGCGCGGAGGACGGCGAAAGGGCGCCAAGGAAAATCGGACATAAAGGGTTATGGTTATGATGAGGCGAATTATTTGTGGGGCGGCGCTGATGGGGTTGTTGGGGGCGGCCGTGGGATGTGCGCCTGCGGCGACGGTGGAGGAGCCGGTGGCGCAGGAGGTGGTGGAGCGGCCGGCGCCCGATTATAGCGCTCCTCCCGAGGGCTATTCGTCGGCGGAGATCATGGCCATTTTGGCCGCTCCCGAGGGGCCGGTGCTGCTGTTGGGTTCCGAGGAAAAGGAGGCCCTGTTGCCGATCTTCATCAATATGGCGCAGGCCATGGCCATCGAACTTCGCCGGGAGGGTCGGGATTTCCAGCGCCCCCTGACCCACGACCTGGTGGAGGATATGATGGAGAGCCTCGACGGCGAGATCGGCAAGATTCAGATCGACGAGCTTCGCAACGGCACCTTCTATGCCACCATCTTTTTGATCGGCCCCACGGAAGTCTTCGAGATCGACGCTCGCCCCTCCGATGCGGTCGCCATGGCCGCAGGAAGAGATATTCCCCTCTACGTGGCCGATTCGGTACTCGACGAGGCGGGGATAACCGAAGAAGATATGGAAGGCCTGCCGCCGGCCGATCCCGGCGAGCCCGATGATTATGATGATACTCCGACAACCCCGCTATAACGCAACACGACGAGTAAAGACCTTGAACACAGCAGATATCGCAGCCTATATCGACGCCAATCGTGATGAATTTATGGCGCAGCTCTTCGAGTTTTTGCGCATTCCCAGTATCTCCACCGATCCGGTCTACGCCGATGACGTGCGCCGCTGCGCGAACTGGCTGGTGGACCATCTGGAAGATATTGGCATGCAGACCGTGGAACTCCACGACACGGAGGGTCATCCCGTGGTGTACGCGGAGTGGCTCTCGGAAAAAGAAGATGCGCCGACTCTGTTGCTATACGGCCACTACGACGTGCAGCCCCCGGATCCCCTCGACGAATGGGAGACGGCCCCCTTCGACCCCACGATTCGCGACGGAAAGATCTATGCCCGCGGCGCCACCGACGATAAGGGTCAGCTCTTCGCGCATCTAAAAGCGCTCGACGCCTGGCTGTCCACGGTGGGCGAGCTACCGATCAACTTCAAGGTCCTGTTGGAAGGTGAAGAAGAGGTGGGCAGCGCTCATCTGCCGGCGTTTATCGCCGAAAATAAAGAGAAGTTGGCCGCCGACGCCGTGGTCATCTCGGACTCGCCGATGTTCGCAAAGGGGGTCCCCTCCATCGTCTACGGCCTGCGGGGCCTGGCCTATCTAGAGATGACCGTGCGCGGCGCGAGCCACGATCTGCACTCCGGGTTATTTGGCGGCGCCGTGCCCAATCCCATCAACGAGCTGAGCAAGATCGTGGCCGCCCTCCACGACGAGTCCGGGCGGGTGACCATTCCCGGGTTTTACGACAATATCGTGCCTCTCGACGACGAGGAGCGAAGAGCCTTTGCAGAATTGCCCTTCGACGAGGAGGAATTTCAACGGGAGTCGGGAGTACCGAAATTGGTCGGTGAAGAGGGTTATACGACGCTGGAGCGCATCTGGGCCCGGCCCACTCTGGACTGCAACGGAATCTGGGGTGGATTCACCGGCGAAGGAGCGAAGACGGTATTGCCCGCCAGGGCCCATGCCAAATTCTCCTGCCGCCTGGTCGCCAACCAGGATCCCGACGATATCGCCAAAAAAGCCCAGGATTGGGTCGCCGAGCTGGCCAGTGACGCCGTAGAGGTAGAGGTGCGCGTCTTTCACGGCGGGCCGCCGGTGCTCACCGACAGGGATAACCCCACGGTTCGTGCAGCCTGCCGCGCCCTGACCCGAGTGTGGGACGAAGAAGCCGTCTTTACCCGTGGTGGCGGAAGTATCCCCGTGGTGGCGACGTTCTCGGAAGTCCTGGAGGTGCCCACGGTGCTGATGGGGTTTGGTCTCGATGACGACCGGTTACACAGCCCGAATGAGAAGTTTAATGTGGAGAACTTCTATGCCGGAATCCGCGCAGCGGCATTTCTGCTCGAGGAAGCGGCCCGATAAACCCGCCGGCCGTGCCATGGCGAGGAGCTCGCGAATAGCGATTATACTGCTCGTCTTATGCCTGATGCCGGCTACGGGCTGTGACAAAGAGACCTATGAACGGGACGAAGTGCTCGTGGCCGAGCAACACGCTCAGGCCCGAGCAGGCCACCTGGCCGAGGTGATTTTGGTCGAGACTCGAGATTGGGTCTTGCTCCATCCCTCTTCGGAGCGCCAGCGACAGGCCCGCAAGAAATTGTTGGAATTAGAAGCGATGGACGACCCAAGCGATCAGGACTGACGATGAAAATATTCGCCCTTCTGGGAAGTCTCTTCGCCCTCCTCGCCGTGGCCGCCGGAGCCTTCGGCGCCCACGCCATGGCCGACAAACTCGAGCCGCGAATGCTCGAGGTCTGGGAGACGGCGGCCCGCTATCAGATGTACCACGCCCTGGCCCTCTTCGCCGCGGCCTGGCTCTACCAACAGACCACGGCGACGAGCGCTCTGGTCGCCGGCTGGAGCTTTACGGCGGGGATTCTGGTCTTTTCCGGGTCTCTATACCTGATGGTCTTTACCGGCGCCCGCGGTCTGGGGGCGATCACGCCCATCGGCGGGGTGGCCATGATGGTCGGTTGGTTATGTTGTATTCTGGCGGTGCTGCAGTTGGACTGATGAGTCCTGGGTCTTGGGTCTTGGGT
>SLJM01000007.1 GCA_007135085.1 Myxococcales bacterium | reverse complement strand
TACACGGCCTCCAAGCACGGCCTGGTGGGACTGACCCGAACTGCCGCTCTGGAATATTCCGCTCAGGGAATTCGCGTCAACGTCATCGGCCCCGGGGTCATCAAGACTCCAATGGTCGACGAAACTCTGGCCGACGAGGAGGTCAGTCAGAGTCTGCTGGCAGCCCACCCGATCGGGCGCTTCGGCGAGCCCGAGGAGGTCGCCAACCTGGTCGCTTTCCTGGCCGGCGACGATTCCTCCTTCGTCACGGGCAGCTATTATCCCGTCGACGGAGGTTATCTGGCTCACTAGCGGGAGTTATCGTCACAGCTCACAGGGGCCGGAATGCACTACGTCGACGCCGACGCAATCGGCCTCGCAGGAGTTGCCGTAGGTATTTCCGTCTTCGCCGCAGACCGGGTCATAAAGGCCAAAGCAGATGCAATCGCCACCGTTGTCTGGCTGACAAACGCCGGGATGAGCGACGTCCACCCCCTTGCAGTCGGCTCGACATTCGTTGGAATAAGTCTCGCCATCTTCGCCGCAGACCGGATCATATTCCGTATTGCAGATGCACTCTTCGCCGTCGGTGCACTCTCCATCGTAGTCCACATCGACTTCGGCGCAGTCGGCCTGGCAGGCGTTGCCGTAGGTTTCGCCGTCCTCACCGCAGACCGGGGCATATTCCGTATCACATAGACACACTTCGTCGTCCGAGCATTCCCCGTCGTGCGCCACCGCTACCCCGGCCTCATCGGCGAGGCAGGCGTTGGCGTAGGTCTCGTCGTCTTCGCCACAGACCGGGTCATAATCGTCTTCGCAGGGCTCGTCGTTATTGCCCTCGTCGGCACACTCTCCGTCGTGGTCAACGTCGACCCCCGCGCAATCAGCGATACAATCATTGCCGTAGGTCTCACCGTCTTCACCACAAACGGGCTCATAGACATCGGGACATTCACAACCTCCACCTGTCGAACACTCACCCTCGTAATCGACATCGACGTCTTCACATTCGGCGAGGCAGCTATTGTCATAGGTTTCCCCGTCGACACCGCATACCGGCTCGACCGTGTCGGGGCACTCACAAGAGATCTGATTCGTATTTGAATCGTCGTTATCGGTATCGGTCACATTCGTCGATTCCGACTCACCACAACCGAGGGAAGCGGCAACCACGAATAGAAAAAAGATCGCAATGGCGAATAACTTCGTTTGAGATTTGGGGGGCATAACAGCTCCTCTGTCATTATATTGATCAAAACATCACTGGCGCGGCATTGAGACCATAGCAATTCGGTCGGTCTGTGGTCAAAATTGTGCGCCCACGGATCGATTTTCGAGTAAATCTTTTCAGAAGTCTCTTGCGCCCACCCTCGATCTACCTTTTAGTTGTCTGCGTGTTCACACCGACTGACTTCAACCGGAGCTTGAAACCCCGATGGATATCTACGAGCAGGTCTTTGAGAATAATCGAAAATGGGTGGCAGAAAAGAACGCTGACGATCCCGGCTTTTTTGAAAAATTGGCCAGAGAACAACACCCCAAATTTCTCTTCATCGGCTGCTCCGACAGCCGAGTGCCCGCCACGTCGATCATGGGAGTTGAGCCCGGCGAGGTGTTCGTGCACCGCAACGTGGCCAACCTGGTGGTCAATACGGACGTCAACTCTCACGCCGTCCTCCACTACGCCGTGGACTATCTAGAAGTGGATCATCTCGTGGTCTGCGGCCATTACGGGTGTGGCGGAATCAACGCCGCCCTGGAGCCCAAAGATCGTGGAATCCTCAACGGCTGGCTGCGAGAGGTGCGCGACGTCTATCGTCTCCACAAAGAGGAGTTGGACGCCATTGAAGACGAGGAAGCCAGGCGGCGAAAGCTGGTGGAGCTCAACGTCGAAGAGCAATGCATCAACCTCATCAAGACCGCCGTGGTCCAGCGCCATTATCTCAAGCGCAACAAATTGCCCCGGGTTCACGGCTGGGTCTATGACCTCAAGACGGGATTGCTCAAAGATCTGAAAATCCCCTTCGAAGAGACCATGGAGAAGGTCAGAGAAGTCTACCCCTTGAACCCCGACGACTGATCGGTGTGGTTATTCTTAACCATCTGAACTCGCGAGGGCTTATGAGAACGGCCCTCATTTTATTGACCAGGGAGGCGAGCATGGCCACACAATTGGGTGAATTACAGATCGAGTCCATCGACGGCGATACACTTCGTGGATGGTTCAAGAGCGTCTATGAACAAAATGTTTACGGGGCGAGCAAGGAGTTTGGAGCCCAGTTCCTGGAAGAAGCATGGGAACAGTCAGGAAGTCCGAAAGGGGCGCTATCCAAACTCCTGGGGAAAGACACGATCAGCCTCTCGCCGCCGGACGTAAAAGGGGCCATTTCGGACGTGACCTTCGAGACTCCCCATGAGACTTCCACCTTTTTTGAGATTACGGTCAACGATCCGGATTTGCTCAGTGATCTGGAGTTGATCTACTGGGAGAGCTATCTGCTGGGTTAGCAATCCTTCCCAACCTGGGCCTCCACGACACGTACGATTGGCGCTCCCCCGCTGCGGGGGAGATCCAATTTTTCGTAATAATCGCGCGGGTCGTGGATCTGAACCTCTGAGAACCCAAGCTCGGCCAAAAAGCTGCGGCATTGCCCCTCATCGTCGAAATGAAAGGAGACCGGGCTTCGGGCCATCGCTCCCAGGGCGCGGCGCGTGACCTGGATGAGGCCTTTGAGTCGCTTCGACTTATCGACGAGATAGGTCTCGCTCAAGTAGGTGGCATGGGGAAAGGCCGATAATTTGTGAACCAGCTCTTCCCAGAAGCCGGCCATCGTCTCCCGTTTAAAATACAGCGCCAGGCCTTCGGTGATGACCGCGATGGGTTCACTGCGGTCGAAGCGCTCCAACACATGCCCCAGCGACAGCTCTCCCTCTTCGGCGAAGATATTGATGTCCACCACGTCGGGCACCGGACCATCTACGTCGACTAAGAGCCGTCTCTTTCGCTCTGCCATAGCGGGCAGATCGGCCTCCACATAGGTGAGCTCCGGAAACTCTTCGACGAAGCGACAGCCCCGCGGCGTGAGCCCGCAGGCAATCTCGAGCACCTGGGTGACCCCTCCAACGCCTATCGCTTCCCGGAGCAGGTGGTCCATCATACGATGGCGCTGCTCCAAGAAGATGCGAAAATTATCGCCCACCGCCAGCCTGGCCATAGCCTCCAGCGGTGTCAGGGCATGGTAATAAAGGCTGCCCCTGGTCGTGCGAAATTCCGGTGCCGATAGCCCCTTCGCCACCCAGGTGTGCCCCGTATAGTGGGCGGTGAAGCTGATGGATGATGTGTCGATTGGATCGTCTCCCATCTCAAAGAACCTGCTGATTGGTCAACACCAACTCCTCGACCTGGAGTTCGAACTCCCCCACCTCGCCGGGAGCAAAGCTGGTGACGCCGAGGCGATAGGTGCCAGCCTCGAGTTCAATGGTGATCCGAGAATCCGTATTGCCTTGAGCCAGATCATCATTTTCCATCAATACCTGGCCGGCCTGGTTTTCCAGGACCAGATAGGTGTCGAAGTCCCGGGACGTCAGATCGATCTGAACCACGGCATCGGCAACTGATTCCAACTCGTAATAGACCACGAAGGTCTGTCGCGGGCCCGTGACGGGCAAGTCCGTGGTGAGCTGTCCCGTCAGCGACTCGCCGAGCCCAAGTGAGTCAATGGCCTCAATATATTGGCCGCCCACGCCCATTCCACCAACGCCTGGTCCCATCCCGCCTTCGACCACGACCTGATCGCCGCCGAGAGCGCTTTCAATCTGGAAGCGGCCCATCTCGTGTTCGCCATGGGAGGTGGCCCACAGGGTATAGTCACCGGCGGCCAACTCGCGCCGAACCCGGGCATTGAGGCCACCGCCGCCATCGTCGTCCTCAGTGATATAATTGCCTCGCCCGTCGGCAAGCACCAGGTATGAATCGAGGTCCTCGGAGTGCATGACGATATCGACCGTCGTGCTTTGAGCGATCGAAAAGTCGAGGGGAATGCCAGTTCGATTGGATCCGGGAATCGGCTCTCGCTGCGCTCCCAGAAAGCCATCAAACGGCTGGCCGGGGTGAAATTCACGGGATATCTCAAAGCGCATCTCGTCAACGGAGATCGAATAGGAACCTGCCGCTGGCAAGGAAAAGGAGGACGCCCAGATCTCATATTCGCCGGGAGCTAATTCGACGATCACCTGGGAATCGGAGGTCCCTCCCCAGTCGTCGTTTTCCGCAAGCACCTGGCCGGTGGCGGCTTCGGCGACGTAGAGGTAGGCGTCGAACTCTCGGGACTGGAGACCGACGGTCACGATCGCTTCTTCGTCGACCACGAGCCGATGGGCGATCACAGGACGGATCACACCCCTATTTTGGGCTATCCCGTCCTGAAAATAGTAGTCTGTGGACTCACCGGGCCGAAGAGTACCAGGCTCATCAATGGTGCCCATCGTCAATTCGAACGCCCCGAACTGACCGGATTCTCCGCTGGAGATCACCACCAGATACGAGCCCCGACGATGGGGTTCGAACACCACCGTTGCCCGAGGAGACCCATGGTGGCCATGATAACCATGGTCATGAGGAGTGAGTTGATGAGCCGCACTGGCCCCAATCAGCGTGCCGTCGGGACCATAGACCGACAACCTGGGGGCTAACTCACCACTGGTGGCGGTGAAGGCGACCATTTCGTCACCATCCAACTCAACTTCATATACTCGATAGGCCGAACCATCGACGGCGTTGACGTAATCGCCCTGCCCCACACGGTCTGAGAT
>SLJM01000232.1 GCA_007135085.1 Myxococcales bacterium | reverse complement strand
GTATTGAAGGACCATCCCCTCTCTGAGCCTTTTGGGGTCGATGGCCATGAGCTCACATTTGAGCTCGATATTTCGGCGCACCACATGCTCCAGAAAATCCGGGTCGTCGATGGCCCCGTCGTAGTCGAGGAGGAAATCCAGATAGTCCCGGTCCTGACCGAGCGCGTGTTTGACGACCTCGCTCAACCCGTCGGGGATCAGCCAATCCTCCAGGGTGGCCAGCACTTCCACGTCGACGGCGATCGCCAGGGGGGCGTAATAGGAACCGACCAGATTCTTGCCGCGGGCCCCGTTGATCCCCTGCTTATGGCTGATCGCCGCGTCGCATTGAGCCATTAAAGTGGTCGGCACGTGGACCAGGCCGATGCCGCGATACAGAGTGGAGGCCACGAATCCGGCGACGTTGCAGACCGCTCCCCCACCGAGTGAGACCATCACCGAGCGCTCGTCGATACCCTCGCCAAGGACATGGTCGATGATCTCGGCGTAATTATCGATGGTCTTCGACTCCTCTCCTTCGGCCATGACCACCCGGCGCACGTCGTAGCCCATCTGGTCTAGGCCGCCCACGAAATCATCGCCGTAGAGCTCGTTGACCCTGGTGTCGGTGAAGACGTAAATCGGCGACGACGCGCTCTCGTCGGGGATGAGCTGGATGCGGTCCGGATTCCGGACGAAGCCTCGCTGCACGTAGACGTCGGTCTCTTTGGGTTTGCCCGTGGTGAATCGGTAGGCGTAGGTCTCGACGGCGCCGGCGGGGCCAAATTCGGGCTTTGTGACCGCGTCCTTTCGCCGCCGCTCGCGATACTCCATTTCAGCGCGAATCAACGCCGGGGGCGTGTCGATATCGTGCCATTTCGCGCCATCGGCAAAATGGGCGCGAATCTTCCCCTCACGGCCGAGCAGATCCACGCCGTCGGTCAGGCTCGCCGAGGAGTTGTGGGCCCTCGCTTTTTCGAGGGCATCAAAGATGGCCGGGGCGAAGACGAAGAGCCCGGCATCCACCGCAGCCGGCTCTTCCAGAGTCCGGCTCGCCATGGTGACCCTGTCGGCGTCGAGGCCGACTTTGACCGCAGCTTTTCGGTCGTAGACCCCGTCCAGGTCGCGGTCGACGATCATCACACCCAGATCATCACCGAGTTCTTCGGCGAAGAGACGCTCCAGGAGGACCTGGTCGTAGCGATGATCGGCCATGGCCAACGCGAAGGGCTCATCGCCCAGCTGGTCTCGCCCGGCGAGAATGCTGGAGGCCAGGCCTTCCTCCCACTTGTCGTGGTTGACGAAGGTGACGTCCAGCTTGAGGTCGGGGTGGTTGGTCAATTCCCGAACGATATGCCGTCCTTCGAATCCGACGACCACCACCGCCTCTTCGACGCCGGCCTCCTGCAACTGACTGAGAACACCCACCAGAAGGGGTCGGCCTCCCACGGTCACCAGGGGCTTGGGGGTATTCGGGCGATCCAGGCGTGCGCCGCGACCGGCGGCGGGGATTAGTGCTTTTCTAACCATGCTTTCTTACTCGTATCGTGTCAGCGCCATTTCAAAACCAAGTTTTCGCAGCCAACCTAGTAAAATCCCAACCGAATTGCCAAATGGAACTTTGGTTCGATCTGGTTGGATGCAATCCTGCCGGGTCGATACCACCTCCCCCTAAATTGTAGTTTGGCTCTCAAATAGACGATGGTGGCACCACCCCGGTCATCCATCGACGCGGCGAAAAACCTCGATCCTCAAATACGATACGAAATCGAGGTTACCCTCCCGTTATCGATGTACGGGGTTAGTCAACCACCGTCTATTTAAGTGACCAAACTACAATTTGCGGGGAGGCTTCGATGAATCACCGGCATGATCGGGGTGATCGCTCCCCCCCTCTTGCCTCTCCCCGCGCACTATGGAAACCTTAGCGCGAATGAGTGATTCAACCTTCGCGTATCAGAGGCGCCCCAATGCATATTCTCGTCATCAACTGCGGCAGCTCATCGATCAAAGCGGACGTGATCGATCATTATTCGGGACACCGCGCCGCCTCCATGGACGTCGAGCGGCTGGGCTCAACGAACCCCCTCTTTCGCTTTAACGGGCACCGTGAAGAGCTGGAAGACGGCACCGATCACGGCGAAGCGTTGGCCATCGCTCTGCCGAAATTGCTCGATTACCTGCCCGACGACGTGACCATCCGCGGCGTGGGCCATCGCGTGGTTCACGGCGGCGATCGATTCACTCGGCCTGTGCGGATCACCGAGGAGGTCGAGCAGGCCATCGAGGCCGTCTCCGATCTGGCGCCGCTGCACAACCCGATCAACCTGGCCGGGATCCGAGCGGCTCGAAAGGTGCTCCCCGACGTGGGGCACGTGGCCGTCTTCGACACGGCCTTCCATGCCACCTTACCCACCCGGGCCAGAGCCTACGCTCTGCCACAAGAGTTGGCCGACCAGGCCGATCTGCGACGCTACGGATTCCACGGCATCAGCCACGGTTATGTGGCTCAACGCGCGGCCGAATTTCTACGCGCCGACCTTCGCGACCTGCGCCTCATCACCTGCCATCTCGGAAACGGGGCCAGCGTCTGCGCCGTGGAATACGGCCGCTCCATCGAGACCAGCATGGGCCTGACGCCCCTGGAGGGCCTGGTCATGGGCACCCGCTCCGGCGACGTGGACCCGGGAATCTTGATCCATCTGATGCGAAACCACGATTACGATGTGGACTCACTGGACCGCCTGCTCAACCAGGACAGCGGCCTGGCCGGCCTCTCCGGCCGGGGCAACGATATGCGCGACATCCTGGAACAGGCCGCCCAGGGAGACGATCGCTGCCGCCTGGCCATTCAGGTCTTCTCCCACCGACTGCGAAAATATATCGGCGCCTACGCGGCGGTTATGGGCGGCGTCGACGCCGTGGTCTTCACCGCCGGGATCGGCGAAAATAGCGCGATTATTCGCCACCGCGTCGCCCAGCGCCTCGACTTTCTGGGAGCCCATCTGGACGAGGACAAAAACCGGGATACCCAGGTCGACGACGACCAGCCGGTGGCCATGATCTCCACTCCCACCAGCCGTACTCATCTGCTGGCGGTGCGCACCGACGAGAGCCACGCCATCGCCGCCGACGTCTCCCAGCTTTTGCTGGAGCACGACCAGCTCAGCGGAGAGCGGCCCATCCCCGTCGCCGTCTCGGCCCGCCACGCCCACCTTCGACAGGAGACGGTGGAAGCCCTCTTCGGCGAGGGCTATGAGCTCACCCCTCGAAACGATCTCTCCCAGCCCGGCCAATGGGCCGCCGAGGAGACGGTGCGCGTCATCGGTCCGCGAAACGAGATCGCCTCGGTGCGCATCCTGGGGCCCACCCGAGCGATCGATCAGCTCGAGATCTCGCGCACCGACGAATTTCATCTGGGCATCGACGCCCCGGTGCGGGCCTCCGGTGACGTGGACAATACGCCGGGCATCATCCTCGAGGGCCCCGAAGGTCGCGTCGAGCTCGAAAAAGGCGTGATCTGTGCCTGGCGCCATATCCACATGACCCCCGACGACGCCGCCCACTTCGGCGTCGACGACCGAGACGTGGTGGAAGTGGCGATCAGCGGCGGGGAGCGCGATCTGGTCTTCGGCGACGTGCTGGTCCGCGTCTCCCCGAATTTCAAGCTCGAGATGCATATCGACACCGACGAGGCCAACGCCGCCAACCTGGGCCGTGACGCCCGGGGCACCCTGGTGTGCACCGAAGGGATGGCCAGCCTGCGTCGCCGCAAGACCACCTACGATCCAATTACCCAGGCTGCCCAATAAATCACCTCCGCCCAAGAGCTGTCATGACCACCCGACGCTACCTCCTTCAGGCGACCAATACTTTCGCTGCCGTCATCGTTCGCAACGACGACAGCAAGCTCTTATCGCGTCTGGGTCATGACCATGTGGTGCGCGCCCGGGAGTTCACCTCCACCATCGCCCTCGACGTGGATCAACTGGAGCAGATGCGATTTGCCTTCAGCTTTGCCGTGGACGCCATGGCCGTCGACGAGCCCGACGATCGAGTTCGCGTCGACTTAGACCCCGATGTCTCGTCTCGAGATCGCAAACAGACCCGGGATAATATGCTCGGCAGGGGCCAGCTAGACGCCAAACGCCATGGAAATATCGACTTTCGCGTCGACGGCGCCCGACCTGCTGACGACGGCAAATG
Organism: Myxococcales bacterium; assembly: GCA_007135085.1. Classification (GTDB taxonomy): domain Bacteria; phylum Myxococcota_A; class Bradymonadia; order Bradymonadales; family Bradymonadaceae; genus SLJM01. The sequence goes on along the minus strand of SLJM01000232.1, from coordinate 12,827 downwards.
GCTCCTCATGGCGAGCCTTACCATTCGCCAGAAGCGCTTCGAATTCGACTTCCCCGTCGACATTCAGATCAAACCCCACCTGCGCGTGCGCGGCGAAGTAGAGCTCACCCACGGCGACCTGGGACTAAAACCCTATCGCGCCCCCATGGGAACCTTGAAAAATAAAGAGGAGCTCACCTTCGTCGTCGACGTCGACGCCGCCCCCCTATGATGTGCTGTCTTAGCGAATCTCCAGATATTGCCGACACCGGTCGGCCATATCATTTCGAGAACGGATCTCGATGCAGCGCCTAAAGTGGGCCCGCGCATTGTCATCGCCCTGCTCCTGGAGCAGACGACCCAGGTAGAAATGGGGTTCCTGGTAGTTATGCGGGCATTTTTCGATGGCCCGTCGATAATGACGCATGGCGTGGCGGCGGTTGCCCATGGCCTCGTAGGTGCGGGCCTTATTATTCTCGGCCAGACACATCTCCGGAGACAGATAGACGGCCATCCTGAAATGATCGAGCGCCTCGGCGTGGCGGTCCATATTATAATAGGCCCAGCCAATATTATTATGGGCCAGCTCCGGCGTCGTATAGAGGGTTTCGTCCAGGAGTTCGTCAAAGACCTCCACTGCGTCGTCCCAGCGCTCCATGGCCAGATAGACCGTACCCAGGTTATTTTTGGCGAAATGATATTGGGGCTCGATGCGCAGAGTCTCTCGAAAATGGCGCATGGCCCGCGTATGATCTCGCCGCCCCATATAGATGAACCCCAGCAGGTAATGAGCCCGCGCATGATCGGGGTTATATTCGAGGGCTTTGGTCAGCTCGCGAATGGCATGGGTCGTCTCATTGGCTTCGAAGTAGCCGTTGCCCATATCGTAGTGCCAGTCGGCCTGTTCGAGCGCTTCCTCTTCTTCAGTAGTCTGAAAGATAGCGCAGCCCCCCAAAACTGCTGCCAACCCAAGGGCCAAAAAAAGACCGACCCACTTCGTCATCGTAACTTGCGCCATCGCCGTCTCGTCCTCCGCATTACTGATTGCTCACCGCCCCGCTCCGCGGTTGACAGGCTACCACGGCCTGCCAATTTTCCAAGTTTGCCGCTCATAAATCGCTGATTGCCTTCACTTAACTGAGTACTCCATGAATCTCACCCGTCAGGAAGTACAATTGGTCGTCGAAGAGCTCGACGCGCTGGTTGTCCCGTCGCGCATCCAGAAGATCTTTGAGGCCAGCCCCAAAACCCTGGTCCTTCAACTCCGGGCGCCGGGCAAAACCTTCCATCTCCTTTTGGCTGCCGAGGACGAGACCACCCGGATCTATCTGGTCGATGGCAAGCCCGATCAGCCCGATCACCCCTCGCCATTTACGATGCAGCTTCGAAAATGGCTCCATGGCGCCTGGATTGAATCCATCGAGATGTCGCCCACGGATCGAATCGTCTTTTTCGACCTTCAGGCCATCGACCCCGACTGGGAGCCCCAATCGGAAGATGAAAAGGCTCCGCGCTTGGTGCTGACCCTTATCGCCGAATTGGTCGGCCGCCATCCCAACTTTTTTCTCGTCGACGAAGAGGGCGCCATCATCGGCAGGGGACCGGGAAAGATTCTCGGCGACCGCCAGGTCGAACCGGACAGCCCCTACACACCGCCTCCGCCTCCTCCGGAGTGGGCCGACGACGAACAGACACGTATCGATCTCGATGATATTCCTGCCGACGGGAGCCGCTCTAAGACTCTGGCCCATCGAATCGAATCGACGTTGGCCCAAAAGAAGACAAAGCAGCTTCGCAGTGACTTGAGATCAGAGCTCAAACGACGGGCCAAGAAGCTGCGCCGCCGGGTCAAGAATATCGAGGGCGATCTGTCGAAGATAGAAGACGCCGACGAATACCGACGCCGCGGTGAGCTGCTGCAAACGGCCTATGGCTCCGTCGAACCAGGCGCTGAATCGGTGAGGGTCCCCGATTTCTATCGAGAAGGCATGCCTCAGGTGGAGATTCCCCTCGATCCTTCGAAATCGCTCCAAAAGAATATCGAGCGCTATTTCCACCAATATCGCCGCTACGCCGAGGCCAAAGACAAAGTCGAGAATCGCCTGCTGGAGTCTATGGAGCTTCGCGATCAGGTCGAAAAAGCCCGGTCCAGGCTCGACGAGATCGACGACGATGAAGAGTTGAGCGCTTTCCGTGAGGAACTCTATGACCAGGGGTTACTTCGCCGACGGGCCCGCAGGAGAGGCTCGAAGCGACGCCAGCAGCAAGCCCTGCCCCCATACCGAGAGTTCAGAGCGCAGAGCGGCGCTACGATCCTGGTGGGACGAGGCGCCAAACATAATGACGAGCTCACCACGGCGGTGGCCAGGGGCCGCGATCTCTGGCTCCACGCCAGAGACTGGCCCGGCTCCCACGTGCTGCTAAGGCTGGAAAAAAAAGAGTCTCCGAAGAGTGAAGATCTCATCGACGCCGCCATCCTGGCCGCCTTTTTCTCCAAAGGCCGCCGCGACACCGTGGTGGACGTGACCTATACGCGGGCCAAGCACGTGCGAAAGCCCACCGGGGCAGCCCCTGGCCTGGTCACCGTCGGCGGCGGTTCGACTATCGCCGTTCGCGCCGAAGGAGAGCGCCTGCAGCGCCTTCTGGCCACCGAGATTGATCAGCAATAAAAAAGCCGCGACCTCTGGCCGCGGCTTTTTTCACTCACATCACCTAGAGCTGTTCTGCATTAGCGAACAACAAAGGGATAGCTGATGGTTCGGCTGTCTCGCTGAGTCTCGGGAAAGCGCATGCTTCGCACCACACCTTCGAGGCAGGAGCCCACTTCGGTGCCCGAAAATTCGCCCTGGGCGCTCGCCGAGGAGACGTTGCCCGAGCCGCTGACGACGAATCGAATCGTAGCGTTTCCGCTGAGCCCGTCGGGGTTGGAGTTGCTTGAGCAATTATTGACCTGTGCCGTATAGCGTCGAATCGTGCCCTGAATCATCGAACGCGACCAATCTTCGGGAAGATCGCTGCGGGCGTCGGCCTGTCGATCTTCCTGTCGGTCGATCTGGTCGAGAATGCCACCACCACTGCCGCTGCCACTGTCGGAGCTGGAGGGCGGGCTCGGCGAAGGTTGACGCTCTTGCTGACGTGGCTGGCTTCGCTGTTGACGGGGCTGACTTCGAGGCTGGCTTCGCCGCGTCGAGCTCCCGCTGTCGGCCCGGGCCACCGCCTCTTCCTCTTCGGCCTCCTCTTCTTCTTCGGCGACCTCTTCGTCTTCGTCGTCGGCCTCTTCTTCTTCAGCTTCGGCAGCTGCTGCCGCTGCGGCTGCTTCCGCTTCCTGAGCGGCCGTATCGTCTTCCTCATCGTCATCGGCCGCTTCCTGCTGGACGATCACCGTCTGTTCCTGGGGCTCGTCGTCGTCAGAGAGCACCAAAAAGGCGATCACACCACCCAGGCCAAGCACGAGCACTGCCGCAGCAATAGAGACACCGATGATCAGGCCGTTATTGCTCTTATGACTGCCGCTGGGCATAAGGGCGGGCATGCTCATCGTGCCGGCCACAAATTCATCTTCATCCCCACCGCTGGCGCCGCCGCCGTCTTTCATCGCCGCATGGGTTGAGGCCAGAGCTTGAATATCGATGAGACCTGACTTGTCGTTGCCTTTGGCCTGGCCAGCACCGCTTTGCTTATTGACCGCCTGGACCTGGTCCACACTGCTCAAGCTGAAGAGGACGCTATTTTCATTGCGCGCTCCCACCAGGTCATTACCGGCGCCACCACTGAGATCGGGTGAATCGTCGGGCTCGTCATAACCGCCGAAGCCCCCGTCGTCGCCGTAACCTCCGTCGTCGGAGTCGGAATCGAAGGCGGCGAACATGCCACCTTCATCGGCCTCATAACCGTCGTCATAGCCACCGGAGTCGTAACTTTCGGCCGCCTCTGCGCCGTAGCCGCCGGAGCCCGATTGTTGGTCGTAGCTTCCGCTCTCCACGGCAGCAAACGCCCCGCTCTCACGCTTGACCTCTTCGCCGGTCTGAATCTGGGCATCCTGTGAGGACTGGGCGCCGCCGAAACTCTCATTTCGAAATTGGTCGGGATCCATGACCGCCGTGGCATCATCACCGGCGCCATAGTCATTGCCGCCGTAGTCGTACCCGCCGCCCTGGGCGCCCTCGGCGGCGTAACCACCCTGGTCGCCGTAGCCTGCCTGAGCTCCAAAGCCTTGATCCATATGGGCTTCGGCGCCGCTGACAGCCTGTCCGGACTGATCGGCGATCATCGTCTTTTCATCAGGCCCTGCTGCGTCCTGGACGATATGGGCGAATTCCGAGAGGGTCTCGAGCATCACCCAATCATCGAGGCCGTCCTTCCAGACGTAGCTCTCCGAGTGGAGCTGGCCCGCCGTAAAGTAGGCCTCCACCTCCTCGGGGGTAATGGGACCGACTCGTTCGCCGTCGAGGACGACGTACCACTCGGCAGCACCACCCGTTTCGTAGGCGGCGCTATAATCGTCCCCTCCGCTCTGGGCACCTGCTTGATTGGTCCCCTCGACGACGATGACCTCGCTGCACTTCTTGCAGCGGATCTTGAAGACCTTTCCCTGCACCTTCTCGTCGGCGATGGAATATTTCGCTCCACAACTGTCGCAAATAATTTTCATCGTGGAACCGCTCCTTACAGTTGCCCTGGTTTAAAAACGTACATCCTAAGTACCTCGGCCGTCGGCCTGCGCTCAAAAAAACACGCGCCCCATCCGGGGCGCCCTGGTTTTTCAGCGAAGCGACGGTTCTGCAGCGCTCTCTTCTACTTTCGGAATAAAGCTGGTCTGCAGGTTGAGCAGTCGATCAAACTGCGCACGCCCCTGAGATTGCATATGCTCCAGGTCGGGAGAGACGAACTCGCCGTCGATGAGCATATTTTCAAAGTCATAGAAGCGAGTTCGCTCTTCGCCGTCATCCTGGGCGAAGGCCTGGCCACTCAAGGCCAGACTAAGGGCGAAAAAAACCACAAACAGAGTTCGTTTCATCATGACCGGTCACCTATTTGGTCGTGTTTTCAGGTTATGCCTTCGGGCATCGGACTCCCAAGGTAACAAAGCCCGACTAAAACCGTCAATTCAACGCCTACCTTCAGACCGATACAAAATGTTGCGCTGCGGCTCTTGCCTCGACCTCGGGTTCTATGCTGAGCCTACTCCTCGGCGGCATCCGCTGATTCGTCGTCACTCTCCCCGTCCTCCTCCTCGGCGATCTCCTCTTCCTGGGCCGCCTCTTGCTCGGCCTGGCGATCGATCTGGCTCTGAAGGAAGTTTACCTCCGCATTGTATTGCGTCAGCTTATCCTCGTCGGTCTCACGGGCAATGAGCTCTTTATAATACTCGATAGCCCGCTCGGGCCGTCTCAGATAATTCTGATTGAGCTCTACGAGCCGCTCGAAGCTGGGGATATGGTCCGGATCGCAACGATCGAGGTAAAACTCGTAATAGCCGTGTGAATCCTCATATTCTCGCTGTGCAAACGAGGTGGCACCTTTGCCCAGGTTGGCCGTGCAATTTTCGGGGGCGATGCGCACCGCGTTTTCAAACTGCTCATAGGCCCAGTCATAGTCAAGATATTCGATCAGGATCGAGCCCAGGTTGAGCCGCGCTTCCAGATAGTTGGGGTTGATCTCGATGGCGTCGCGAAAGTGGCGTACCGCAGTGGGCACGTCGTCTTCCTGCATATAGACCAGCCCCAGGTTGTTGAGGACGTCCACATTCTCGTCATCTTCGGCCAGCGCACGGCCCAGGGCATATTTTGCAAGCGAGATATTCTCACGCTCCATATAAATCAGGCCCAGCGTGCTCAGGGCGCCCACGTCGTCGTTGTCCTCGCGAAGAATTTCTTCGACATAGCGAAGTGCTTCTTCCTCGTCGCCCTCACGAAGGGCGATGACCGCCAGGTTGTTTTTGGCCGTCAGGTTGTCCGGCTGGCGGTTGACCACCTCGAGAAAGAGGCGCTTGGCGTTCTCGTAGTCCTCGGCTTCGGCATAAGCCTTGGCCATGGCCACCGTATAATCAAAGACCTCGGGATCGAGCTCACGAGCCTTCTGGATATGTTCCACGGCACGCTCGGCACGCTCCATATCCCCGTAGAGAAGTCCCAGATTATAATGAGCTTCCGCGAAGGTGGGCTCCAATTCAATCGCCAACTCCAACGCCTCGGCGGCCGACGAGAACTGACCCTCTTCCAGATAATGGACGCCTTCGACGAAGGCCTCCAATGCCTCCTCGGGAATGCCGGTCTCCATGGAGACAATCTCGATCTCCGTCGGCTCCGGTTCTTCGACCGCCTCGTCTTCCACGTCCGGCGCCGTACGGCAAGCCATGGAGGCCGCCAACCCGACTAGCAGGACCAGACAACATCCGTATCGCAGTGCTTTTTTCGAACTCTTCATCTTTGGTTCCTCGAGGGTTGTCCGCCGCGGGACGGCGGGCAGATCATCGCTACCGATCGCTCAAGCTCTTTGGTCCACTTAGTTAGGACTGCGACCCCGCCTCTTCAGCTGCTTCCGGGTTATATTCGTAATCCGGGTAATCCTCCGGATTGAACTCCGGATAATCGGCCGGGTTGAAGTCGGGATGTTCACTGGGATCGAATTCCGGGTCATGGATATCGAATTCCGGCTCCGGCGGACGCAGCCGCTCCCAACGAGGGACGCCGCGCTCATGAACCACGCTCAATTCGGTCACCGGCGCCGGCGAGAAGAACTCAGTGCGGCTATGCTCGACATGGACGCCGTCCTGGCTGGTGATCGGGAAGGCTTGAGCCTGCAACTCGCTGATCTCTGCCGCCGATCGGGCGCTCCATTCGTTATAGGCCCGCGCTTGTCGTGCCAACTCCAGGGCGGTCTCAAAGGCTCGCAATGCCTGTCGCTCCAGCGGTCCCACCAGGTCTTCGATGGATTCGATATAATCGAATTCTTGCTCCATCGTCAGTCCTTCGGGAATGGGCAGAGCGAGCAATTGCTCGGCAAATTCCTGGTAGCTCTGGCCACGTCGATAGGAAGCGGCGGCGATCCACATGGGGCTGCCCATCTCGATGATCTCGCGATACATCCCTTCCGCCTCCTGCTGAATATCGGCCTTCTCGTTGGCCAACTCACGCAGGCGGTCCGGCGGGAATTCCAGAGTCACGTCTCGGAATCGTTGGAAGACCCGTTCCGATTGACGGAACCGCGCTTCTGCCGCCTCGTGCCGCTTGGCGTGACGCTCGTCGAGTCCACCGAACTCTTCTTCCCACCGATCGGCGTCGGTCCAGATCTCGTGAACCAGGGTGAAGTGCTCGTTGGCCAGGTCCCAATCGTCGGGGTTGAGGCGCTCGGCGAGCAGACCCAATTCGGAGTGAATCTCTACCAATTCGTAGAGTGGAATCGCCCCTTCGTAGGTGTCCAGATATGCTCGGAGCCGATCGCGGGAATCCTCGTAATTACCCCGCTCCTGTTCCAGATAAGCCAGGTGATATTCCGTGTCCTGCCGCTCCGGCAGTTCGGCTCCCTCTTCGACGTCTTCCTGGTTGGTATAGTGTTCTTCGAAGTGGTGGAGATAGTCCTCGTAGGTCTCGATGGCTCGATCCCATTGCTCCATGGCTTCCCGCAGAGTTGCCGCGTTGAACACGGCGTAGGGAGCATCGGGGGCATCGCGGTACTCCTCGGTGCCCAGGCGCTCGAAGAATCCGGCGGCGCGGTCAAAGTCGGCGCGGGCTTCATGGATTCGGCCCAATACGTAGAGCGCATCCGGCGCTTGAACGGACTCGGCGTGCTCGTTGACGACCTGCAGATAAATCTCGACGGCGTCATTTACCCGACCGCCTCGCTCGTAGTAGACGGCAGCGTTGAACAGGGCGCCGGGGCGAAGTTCGCTTTCTGGAAATTCGTTGGCCAGGCGCAGCAGCTCGCTGGCTGCTTCCAGAGCTTTTCCGTCGGCCTCCAGATCGCGGGCGTGCTCGTTGATGGCGTAGGCAATCGCCGACTCCAGCGACTCCCGGGGCGTCATCTCGAAGATCTCGTTTTCGATCAGGTGGCGCGCCCAGCGCTCCACTTCATCCCATCGCTCCAGCCGATAGTTGGCCTCGAGAAGGGAGTTACCGGCGAAGCTGGCGTAAGTATGCTGGGGAGCATTTTGAATGATGCTCTCGTAGCGGGGAATGCAATTGTCGTAATGTCCCCGGCTTCGATAGATCTCGGCGGCCACGTAGTCCACGGTGGGCGTGATATCCTCAGTGGGATACATGTCCGAGAATTGGTCACTGGCCCGCACGAAGCCCTCTTCGTAGCGCAGGAGATCTTGTCGCTCGATGGGCTCGGTCTCTCCGTCTTCGTCGGTGATTTCGTCGATCCCCTGGGCGGTCATCTGCGGGTCATCACCGGCGCGCTCGGCCATGTCGACCAGAACACTCTCCGGATGGTGCTCGCGCACCAGGTAGTTATAGGAGACCACCGTATTATAGGCGGAGTCGCGAACCAGGGCTTCCACGTGTTCTTCGTCGGCCCCTTCGGGGATATTGTCGTTTTGGTACAGGTCGACGACGAATTGGTATTGCTGCGCCGCCAACTCGTATTCCTCTAGGCTGTACAGGTAGATCTCGCCGAGGAAGAAGTTCATGTCGAAGGACACTCGGTGGTCCGGGTATCGGTCGATGAACATCTGGAAATATTCGGCGGCCTGGCCATAGGCGTCGACGTCGTCACGCTCCATGCCCTCGCTATAGTAGTGGAAACCCAGGCGCTGGAGATTGCTCTCCACGAAGAGTTCGGCGTTGCTCACCGCGCGCTCGTTATCCTGATTGGCGTTGAACCACATACCGTCGCGGTGGAGGTATTCGACGAACTCCACGGTGCGCTCTTCGTAGCGACCGAAGTCGATATCTCGAAGGGATCGGGCGATGGCGTCCATCCAGTCCGGCGCGCTGGAGGAGTTGGGCTGTTCTTCTAGCAGCCAGTCGTAGACGGCCACCGCATATTCTTCGTTACCCTGAACTTCGTAGTGCCCGGCCAGCTTCTCGAGCTGTTCATAGGCGAATTCGATACCCTCGAGCTCCGTGAAATACTCCCGGGCTTCGATCCATCCGTCGGGAAGTTCGGCCAGAGCCAACAATACGTCGTTGGCCGCTCGATCGGGAAGAAGGCCCCAGGCGCCGTCGGCGCGCTCGATGACCTGCATGAAGCGGTCGGCGCTGGCCCGGTGATGTCCCTCGCCCATATTGAAATTGGTCCAACCCAGTTGATAGAGAGCGTAGTCGTAGTTCTGATAGCCCTCGTAATCCAACACGGCGACGTAATTATCCTTGGCGGCGCCGGTCATATGCTGACCGAAGAAATAATCACCGAGCGCCAGGTGGGCGTCGGGGACGTAGCGCGAATTGGGATAGTCGTTGACCAGCCGGTTGAGATAACCCACGGCCTCGGCGCCCTCGTCGACGTCGAGGAGGCTGCTTCCAAGGCGGAAGATGACCTCGTCGAGGCGACGATAGTCGGGGAAGTCGCGCAAGATCTCTTCGTAAAGAGCCTGGGGATCGCCGTATTCCGGTTCGGGCTCGTCGCAATCTTCGGGCTCACCACTTCCGCCATAGGCGGCGTCGAGACAAGCGTTGTAGTCGTTTCGGGCGCGCAGGTATTCCCAGTGGCGCAGCTCCCAGAGGATCTCCGCCTTTTGGAACATCCAATCCGGTCGCTGGGGAGCGTGGGGGTCGCTCTCGATGATCTCCGAGAGTTGGCCCACCATGCGGTCGCTGCGCTCTTCGAGCTCGCGCTGAATGGCGTCGATCTCTTCCGCCGACAGAGCCCGGTCGGCGTCCTCGACCTGGTCGAGGGTCACGTCGGTTTCGGTCTCGAGCTGAGACTCCACCTCCCGTTCCGCCTCTTCGTCGAGTTCACGCTGCATCCGCTCTTCGGCGGCGCGCATGATCTCGTCGGTGGTGGCACGGCCCCCGCCTTCGACGTCCTGCGCCAGCGCCATCGACGCCGGCACGGTGGCCAATAAGAGGGCCAGGGCCCCCATCGATAATTTCGTGGCAACTCGATTCATCTTCACGCTCATGGCTCAATACACTCCGTTCGCATTTGACTGCGATAGCTGTCGACCTCGTCCAGCCAATACTCCCCTTCGAATGGCCAGGACTGCCAATCATCGGCGACGACCATCAACGTCGTTCCCGCCTCTTGCAGCTCCGGCGGCTCGTAGCCCGGATTCTGCATCTGACGTCGCAGTTCCTCGCGTTCTTCGTTTTCGATATCGAATTCGATCTGCAAGGCGCTTCGCTCCCAATCCTGTAGCTCTCGATCCACGTCGGTCAGGTGCTGTTGGACGATAATTCCCCCTTCGACGATATTCATCTCCAGCTGCTCTTCCACGCGCTCGAGCACCTCTTCACCGAAATCGCCGAGGGTGTCGATATTGGCCATCAGAGCATCTCGCTCGGCTTGCAGAGCGCGCACAACCTGAAAGATGTTATAAAAGGCCAGGTTCTCCAATACGGCGTTCGTAAAGAGTCGGGGAACTTCGTGGTTGGCCCCGGGCTTATAGGCCTCCTCCATCATGGTCCAGAACTGCTCGGGCTCGATGGTCTCGTCCAGATATTCTCGAAGCGCCGGGCGCTGGTTCAGGTATTGTTCCCTGAACTCGCGCAACGCCCGGTGACTCTTGTCAAAATTGCACATATTCAGATAGGCCGTGGCCTCCAGAATATACAACTCCGGATAGTAGCGGCCCGCATAATAGGGGCTGTGCAAGGAGTGGAAGGCTCCCAGGGCCCGCTCGAAGTCGTTCTTCATGAAGTAGCTCCACGCCGATTCGAACATGGCGTCTGCGTGGCGAGCCGACTCCGAAGGGATCTGCTGGTAATAATAAAGGGCGACGTCGAAGAAGCCGACCTCGAAGAAGACACGGGCAAGGGCCAGGTAGCCCAACTGCAGGATGTCCTCCCCGGCTTCGTGGTCGGCGCGCTCGGCGGCCAAAATGGCGTCCTCGAAGTTTCGCAGCGCCGCCGGGATGTCGTTGACCTCCGGGGCCAATTGGGCCACACCGGCCAGGTAGCGCGACTCCGGGTATTCGGGAGCGCTGTTGGGGATCTCGTCGAAATACTCCAGGGCTCGCTCCATACGACCGTAATCGTAGAAGAATTTACCCATATAGTAGTTGAAGATCTCACGGAACCGGGGATTGAAATCACCGAGATAAAAGCCGGTCAGCGTCTCCAGAATCGGCGGCTGATAGTTGATTCGCCGGGTCAACTCGGTGAGCATCATAAAGGCCTCTTGGAAATGAGGCCGCTGTGAACCCTGCATCAAGATGTCGATAAGGGGGGTGGTGGCGCCGGAATAGATGCCCTGCTGGAAAAGCGCTTTCGCCAGGCCGAAGGTGGCTTGATACCACTCGTCGGAGTCGTGCTCCGGCTCGTAATTCAAAAATTCGAGGTAAATGCGGGCGGCCTCCATATTCTGGCCCCGATCGACGAGGTCGTCGGCCCGATCCATCTCTCGGGCGGCGCGCGTCATCTCGGCGCGGCGCCGCTCTTCTTCTTCTTCTTGCTGCCGGAGCTCTTCGGCCCGGCGGCGGATCTCCTCATCCCGTTCCTGCTCCAGGCGCTCTCGCTCCAGGCGCTCCTCTTCGGTCTCCTCGCCGTCGGCCGGGGCCGGGGCCGGGGCCGGAGCGATGGCGTCGAGATCGTCGTCGTCGAAATCATCTTCGTCGGCGACGGCATCGCCCACAACATGACCACGCCGGCGCAGGTGAGAGATCACGGCGTCGCTCACTCCCTGGTCGCGCAGGTTCTCCACATCGTCGTCGTCGAGCTGCAAATCCGTGCCCGCCGAGTCGATGGCACCCATAATGGCCGAGTCGGCCAGGCCCATCTCACTCATCTGAACGATCTGGTCTTTATCGAGGGCCATCACATGGGCCGGCAGTCCAATCAGGACCAGGCACACCATGGCCAGGAGCCAACGGGTTACTCGATTCATCGGTATCATCGCTCCATCTCTACGCTTGCGCTGTAACATCGCTTCTCTTTACTCGCGTCAGGTCCGAGGGAAGAGGCCTCAGAACAGATAGGTGGCCCCAAGATTGAACTCCATGGGGAAATTCAAACGGCCGAAGAATTCACCTTCATTGGTCGGTAATTCGGCGCCCATATGCAGAAACCCCCGGCCGTCGAGGCGAACGACGATATCGGGAGTGACGAAGAAATGGGCGCCCAGGCCGAGGACGACCTCGGGAATGACCGTGCTCTCCACATTTTCTCGAGCCAGATCGGGACGCTCCACACCCAGTACTCCCAGGCCGGCGGCGAAGTTGAGGTCGAAGTGCACCAATTTTTGCTGCAGAGCCGCCAACTTTCCGTAAAAGGGGCTCCACATGGCCACCGCGTTTGCCCGCCACAGATATCGATCGCTGGTGTGGGTCCCCGAATTAAATCCGGCCTCGCCGAGGTAATTCTCCAAAAAGTCGGTGAGTTCCGAGTTGTGGGTCAACACTCCCGGAGCATTCATAAATGCTCCCCCGGCCTCCACGCCGAAATTGTTCGACAGGTGGTAGGTGCCCCGAAGTCCCACGGGGAAATAATAGAAAAAGGGCTCCGACGAAAGCAGCCCCGTGAACAGCCCCGCCCCGAAACGCCCCTCGCGAACGAAGAGTCGATTCTGGAGGACGTCCATCTCCCGCTCGGTGGCCCAATATTGCTCGAGCTCATCGTCGAGGCTCTCCTGAGCCAGCGCCGGAGACGACCACATCAGGCCGACGGCGGCGATCACCAGGGCGGCCAAGCTCAATTTGTTCGTGACGATTTTCATGAAAAACCCTGTCGCAACATCGTCTCAACCGG
>SLJM01000285.1 GCA_007135085.1 Myxococcales bacterium | reverse complement strand
CAGACGAAGCGGCCCAGGTACATCCCGTCCCGGGGTTTAGTGGAGTATTTTACACCGAAGCAGCTCGGCAACTGAGACAATTCGTATAACACCTCTATGAGGAGTGCTTGGTCGGTGGCGACGAAGCAAACCTTCTTTTTTGGATAGATCGACATAGGGTCGTCGGACTCCATGAATGCCTCGCCGAGGCACTTCATATAGACCCCTTCGAATTGCGGTTCGAAATACTTTTCTAATTCTTGGGGTGTGTCGTTGTCCATTACTCGTGCCTGTGTTGGGGGTTCATCAACGTCACCATCACCGCCGCAGCGACTCAAAAAAGTCAAGCTACGCCCTGGGGGGCAATTTGCGATTTAGAATCTCCCCGATTCGATGGCGTAGAGCTTCCGGCAGAATTTCACGGGTGGCATGAAACACCCGCCAGATCCTGGCGGCGTCATCGTCGGAGGGTGTCACAAAGAGCCGACGCGACCGTTCACACCAGGTATCTAGAAGAGCGAAAAGCCTATCGCGTTCCTCAGAGTCCTCAGTGTGAGGCACAGCGCGAAACAAGAACTCGAGCCGCGGCCAGCTCGAAAGTGCACGGGCCGCAAAGAGCGCGTTCGTTGCGACGTGGCCTGGATATCCAACTGCATATTTCGACCATAGCCGCCGGCCGCTCAGCCGAGAACGGGTTCCGCGGAGCCCTTTGGCTGCAGCTCTGCTCACAGCCCGAACCTCGTCGTCTAAAGCCGTGTAGAAATGCTCCGCGTGAGCGCAAGCATCGATGGCAGAAAGTGCATCGATCGCGGCTCGGCGCAGTCGCGGGGACTCATCATCGATCAAGCTGACGATTCGCTCCACGTTCGTTGATTCGCCAATGTCGCCGAGCCCGCACAGACCCGCCAGTCGGAGCCTCAACTCCTCTGCTTCCAGAAGTTCTTCATAAATTTCGCGGAAGTCCCAGTCACCTCGTCGACGGAGATGAAAACGGGCGAAGTGTCGGTTCGTAGCGCTAGAATCAAAGAGCATCTCTCTCAAGACGGGTTCCGCCTCGTCTGGAAAGTAGTCGACGAAACACCAGGCGACGTCTCTTCGCACCACGCGATGCGGATCGCGACGATGGCGAACCAGCAAGGCCCGTGTCTCGTCGCGCGACAGATACTCCGATGCGGCTCGGACGGCTTTCGTCCGAAGTACGTCGTCTTCAGAACGCGCTGCAGCATTGATGGCCGCTCGCGCGACCGAGTTCGAGGACTTCAGGGCGATAGAAAAAGCGATTCGCCGTTCCCGTCGACGACCGGTGCGGATCTGATTGAGCAAGATAGGTCCAACCCCCTCCGAGGAGAGCAACTCGACGATATCGTTTCCCAGCACCTCCACGTTCGGAGCGCCCAGATCGAACAGACGCATCACCAATACCAGATTGTCCGCGAAATCATCGGCATATTCCAACTGAAGCCGTGCACGGAGCAGGTCCACTGCGTAGATCTGGATCTCGGGAACCCAGTCACCGGCACGCAATAGCAGAAAGGGGATCTCCGCTCCGGAGTGGACTTCGGCGAGTCGTCGAAGAGACGCCTCGCGCACAAAGCCGTTGGGGTGCATCGTCAGTAGCCCCCAGAAGCGAGGTACGTCGCCCTCTAATTCCTCGAAGGCGCTTAGATTCGGGGGCGACATCCCGTACCAATTCCTCCCCCAGGCATGTGTGATGAGAGATACTCCCCGCCGCACCCACTTCGAGAAGGAGGGTAACTCTACTGCTGGTAGCTCTCCCAGCAACTGATCGACAACGCGCATCGTCGCCGCCCTCAGCCCCTGCGTCTTTTTCTCACCCAAGAGAACGAGCCCTATTGCCGCCTCCACATCTTCGAGGGCGACAAAGGTCTCGAGGATCTCCAGGTATTCCGACGCTGACGACGCCTCAGACAGGCGCTGGAGACGGTCACGCGCGTATTCTGACATGGCCCAGGATTTCATCGATGCTCCTCCAATTTGGCTTCCCACTGTGAATCGAAGTCCCAACCAACGAGAGCTGAGCAGCGAAGAAACGGAAAAGCGAAACGCTGAGGACTTGAACGCGAAAGATGCTAACTGATTAGAGCGGATAAGCGAATTCGTTGCCCAAAACGAGGGGAAAATGGTACAGATTTACTCACCGAAAATATGAGTTTCATAACTATTCACCGGTGAGTCAGGGCTCTTTACCCGCCGGAAAATTCGAATATGAGGAGAGGAAAATGGCGTCCGATGCCACTGGTGTGACCGTCGACGATATCGTCGAACTCGCTCGCAGCCAAAGTACCAGTTATGGCGCTCTAAGGCAGATGCGAAAGCTGAGCAAGGAAGCGCCAGAGGGTACGCTGGGGCGCCTGTTGTGGCAGGCCTTTGACGAGGGCCATATCGAATTGGGCAACTATGGAAATGGCTGGTCCGAATTGGTCAAATGTCCCGAGGCTTACGACGGCGCCTTATTTTTGCGTTTCATCGAAAGTGTGGCCTTTGCAAATCAGCACTCGGGCCGGTTCCAGCGGACCTGGCATCCCGATCGAGACCTACCGGGCTGGCCAAATACTTTCGAAGGGCTCTTTAGCGCAAAGGAGGGAGAAGATGACTTTTATACCCAGCTCGCTGAGAGTTGGCGTGAGCTTCCCTCTCACTACGGCTCGGCGCTGGGAGTTAAGTTGGCAAATCGCGGAGTCATCCCTACCGAGCAGTTGTCGACAGATCTCCTCGACCAACTCGCCAGAACTTTTGTGGTGCAGAACTCTGCTCGTTGGGGCGGGGAAGATCTGCCCTGGGAAGAGAGAATGTGGAAGAAGGCAGTGTTGAACGCGGCACTGTCCGACGAGGTGCAAATCATCAAGGCCGACCCGGTGCTGACCCTCGTTGGCGATGTGGCATCTCCAGATGAGATGGTTGCCGTACTCCAAAAGATGTCTCCTGCATCTGGGACCCTCGACTCGGTCCAGCAATTCGTAAGCTACGGACAAGCACTCATCCCCGCACTAGAAGAGGCGCTAGCGAGCCTGGAGAATTTTGAGACCAACGTAAAGGAGTCGGGCGTAGCGTATTTTCTCGTCATCGCCTACTGCATGGCGTGTAAGGAGGCCGGAAGGACTCCAGCGCCCAAACTCGATGAGCAGTTCAGACGCTTCATCAGTGGCTTTCGGCCCTGGTTTCGCAGACGCAGCCTTTTTGGCAAAGGTGTCAGCTTTGAGGAAACCCACAGGCGGTTGCGTGAGATCTTATCCGTGATTCCCGAACAGCGGCTGAACAAGATCTTCGTAGAGGCCGACCACCTTCCCTGGGTGCTGGCCGCCGCGGCGCCAACCGATGAAGTCTGTCGAAAGATCGCCCGTCAACTGACTGAAGTAGAGTCAGAGCCCCCCAGCTTCGCCACGGAGCTGCGCGTCGCCCGGGTTTCACTGGGGCCGGCGATGGTGCCACCGCTGTGTGAGGTGCTCAAGTCGAACCCGGAGCATCAGCGTCAGACAATCGTACGTACACTCGGCGCCTACGAAGACGAGCGAGCGGCGCCGACGCTCGTCGAGATGCTCGATGACCGGGCGAAGGGAGTTCGTGACGCGGCGAAGACGGCCCTGCTCGCCCTGGACGAACAAGTGGCCCTCGAGCATCTGGCCGAAGGATTAGGCGGCAGCCGCAAGGCGCAGCGGTTGGCAGCCGCCGAGATTTTGCGTGCCCTGCCCCCGTCGGATCAGGGCTACCAACTGGCACAGAAGTATGTCGAAGGTGAGAGAGTCGCCGATGTGCGCTCGGTGCTGGAGGATGTTAGTGGGCCGATTGACTGTGACAACGCCTCGCAGGGACCAGCCGAAGTCGACCCGGAGGTCTACGAGGAAATCCTGGAGGCGTTGCTCGAAACTCAGGGAAAATGCTGGGCGCAATACGTCGATGTCGGCGACAATTTGCTCAAGATCTACGTCGACTTTCTGGCGAAGGTATTCTTCGGGAAGTTGATATTCGATGAGTTCATGTACACCACAAGTCCCCAGTGGAGGGTGACCTACAGTGTTTTGGAGCATTTTTCGGACTCCCCGGTGATGTCCCGCACGATCGTGGAGCTTCTCGGAACCATGGGAAAAGCCCCGGGCCGGGACCTGCTCAACCAGGCCACTAAACTCAACGATGACGTACCAAAAATTCTGGCGCAGGCATTCATCGAGGATCGTATTCACCGCCCCCCTGGCTTTGGAGAGACTCCGCGGTGGAAGTGGACCTTCGAATCCGAAGACGGGCTGTACTGGCTTTTGGAAGAACATCCCGAGCAGGCCTGGGAAGCGGCGCTCACCGGACTTCAGCACAAAAGTAAGCCCCTTCACGAGCGATGTGTGGACTTTCTCTGTCAATACCCTAACCGACTCGATGTAGACGAAGAAATTGTCCCCCTCCTCAACGCACGGACAATGAATCAACGCCAGGCGGCCGTAAAAGTCCTGGCCAAACTGGCCAATCCTGGCCATTTACCGCTTCTCGAAGATGCGCTGGAAAATGAACGCTCCAAAAAAGTCAGGGCGATTATCGAGGAGGCGATTATCCATATCACTACTCAGTCCCTGGATCTGTCGCAATTTACCAAAGACAAACAAGGCGACGCAGCCCTCGACGAACACCTGAAAGAATTGCCGGCACGACCGCTCGATCCAGATGTGGACAAGCATTTCGACGAATTGCCGACGCTGCACTTCGAGAGCGGAGGCTCGATGAGCGTTGATGCTTTTCGCTGGTTTGTCGGTGAGGTGACGGCGGAAACTCGGCACCACAGTGGGCAGACCGTACGGCAGGTACGCCAACGTCTCAGCGACCAGGACTGCTACGCTCT
>SLJM01000250.1 GCA_007135085.1 Myxococcales bacterium | reverse complement strand
TTCGTCGACAAAGCGCGCCACTGGGCCTTCCCTCAGACCAGTCAGGACCTGCCCACGCGCTTCCAGATGAGTATGACCTTCCAGTACTGAACATTGGAGCGCGGCCAGCTTGGCCGCATTGCGGACTGGCAGTCCGCGCTCCAAGGTCACCCCACTGGGCGCTTATATCCGCGCATCATTCCATCACGGGTATGTCGATAAATGCCTCGGCGCCGGGGCCGATGGGGATGCCGGCGAATACCCACACGATGAGCATGATAGTCCAGGCGATGCCTAGAGCCACCGAATAGGGGAGCATAACGGTCAGGATGGTGCCTATCTCTACGTCTTTTACGTAGCGCTTGGCGAAGACGATGATGATCGGCAGATAGGGCATCAACGGCGTGATGATATTGGTCACCGAATCGCCGACGCGGTAGCTGGCCTGCACCACCTCCGGGCTCAGTCCAGCGAGCATGAGCATGGGCACGAAGACCGGGCCCATGACGGCCCACTTGGCGCTGGCGCTGCCGATGAAGAGGTTGATGATGGCGCTGACGATGATGAAGGCGATCAACAGGGGGATGCCCTGGGCGCCGATGGCGTTGAGGACGCTCACGCCCAGGTCGGCGATATAGATATGGAGGTTGGTCTGCGAGAAATAGGCGATGAACTGGCCGGCCGGGAACGCCAGCAGGACGTAGGCCCCCATGGTGGACATGGTGTCCGAGGCCATCTCGGCGACGTCCTTGTCGTTTTTGATCATTCCGTTGAGCGCCCCGTAGACGATGCCCGGGAGCAAGAAGAGGAACATGATCAATACGTCGAGGCGGGTGAAGAAGGGCTCCATCGTCTCCAGCATCGACGCCGATTCATTGCTCATATCCCGTAGGGGGGAGCCGGCCCAGAAGCCGAGCAGGCCGATACCGGCTGTGACCACCAGGGCCACGCCCATGGCGATGAAGAAATTTCGCCGCTCCTGAGCCGACGGCAGCTCCGGCTCCTCAATGGGATGGCTCGCCTCCGACGGATCCCACTCGCCGAGCATGGGCTCCACCACCTTGGTGGTCACGATGGTGCCCACGATGGTCACGAGGAAGACGGAGACCACGAGGAAATAGAAGTTGGCCGTCACGAGCACGGTGTAGTTCGGATCCACCGCCTTGGCGGCCTCGTTGGTAATTTCGGCCAACATCGGATCGAGACCGGTGATGAGCAAGTTGGCGCTAAATCCGGCGGACACACCGGCGAAGGCGGCGGCCAGACCGGCCATCGGGTGGCGGCCCAGCCCGGCGAAGAGCATCGCCCCCAGCGGCACCATGACCACATAACCGGCGTCGGCGGCCATGGAGCTCATCACGCAGGCAAAGATCAGGGTGGCGGTGATCCAATTTTTGGGCACGGACATGACCATCATCCGCAATCCCACGGCTATTAAGCCCGTCCTCTCGGCGATACCGATACCGATCATGACCATCAACACCGGCCCCAGAGGGGCGAAGTTGACGAAGTTCTGTACGGAGTTGAGATACATCCACTCGATGCCATCCGCCGTGAGCAGGCTGGTCACGGTGATGGTCGACATCTCGAAGACACCCTCTTCGACTTCGACCATCATCTGAGCCTCTGCTCCGGCGAGCAGTGCCGAGGCGACGACGACGGCCAGGGCGATGAGGGCGAAGAGGGTGACCGGATCGGGCAGCTTATTGCCGATATCGGCAACGCGGTTCAGGATGCGGACGATCCGACTCTGTTCGGAAGCGGAGGTTTCTTCTGTCGCCATGGCCAGTTACTCGTTCGGTATGGAAAATTCGTTGGGGATCAATCTTCGGCGCTAAGCGCCGGGCCTTCTTCGTCGTCGAGACCGTCGAAGGCGCTCACCGCTGTCGGGACTTCCTGGCTCAACACCTGGCGAAGCTGTTCAGACAGCGGCCCGACGTGCTTCGCCATGAAGGTGCTCAATTCTTCGCCCTTCAAGGGGTCGCCGCTGGTGGCCTCGACGCGTAAGGGGTCGATATGACGGCCGTTTCGCAGCATCTCGTAATGCAGGTGAGGTCCTGTGGTATTTCCCGTATTTCCAGATTGGGCCACTACCTGTCCCTGGCGGACTCGGGCGCCCTGTCGGATGCCGGAGCCAAAACTATTGAGGTGAGCATAGCGCGTTTCATACCCCCCGCTGTGGCGTAAGATCAAGAGATTTCCGTAGCCCCCGCGCCAACCTGCAAAGTGGACCCGTCCGTCGGCCACGGCCTGTACGGGGGTGCCCACGGGGGCGCCGTAGTCGACGCCGCGGTGCATCCGGGAATCTCCCGTGATCGGGTGAACCCGGCGCCCGAAGTTGCTGGTCACGCGGGTCACCGACAGTGGTGAGCGCAAGAACATGCGCTGCATGCTGTCGCCCTCTTCGTCGAAATAGCCGCTCTCCTCTTCGGCCTCGAAATAATAGGCCTGACGCGTACCGTATTCGCCGATATAGACGGCGCCCAACACGCGACCGTAGCGAAGCAACTCGCCGTCGAGATAGATCTCCTCGATGACCATGGCGAAGGTATCGCCGTTTCGGGTCTCCGTATTGAAGTCGATCGTATATTCGAAGACCCGCATGAAGCGATGGGCTACGACGCCGCTGATGCCGGCGCGCTCGACGGACAGCCAGAAGCTGCCCTCCACGTCGCCGGCGATCTTTCGTTGACGCACCTCCACCTCGATCTCCAGCTCCTCGGAGACATAGGCGCCCTCTTCGTCAAGACGGGTCACGAAGATATCTTCCGGAGAGGTCTCGTAGCGAAGCTCTTCGACCACGCCCTCTTCGTTGACCTGTGCCTCCCATTTATCGCCGGGGCGGCTGCGACGAAGGTTGTAGACCTCGTCGATGGCGGTCACCACCCGGTGGATCGCCGGGTCGGGGACGTTTCGATTCATTAACGCCAGATAGAGCGACTCTCGCTCCTTTAATTCCCCGGCGATGAGCACGGCCTGGCCCTCTACCCATTCGGCGGTGAGCGCCTCCTGTTGACGCTGCTCCCGAAGCTCTGCCTCGGCCTGGCCGCTCTCCACGAATTCCTGAGCCAGGCCCACCCCGGCGTCGACGCGAGTCCAGGCCTCGGCAAAAGCCAGGGCGATATCATCGCCTACTTCGGCCTGGGCCTCCTCTTCGTCTCCACCGGAGAAGAGAAAGAATACAAGCCCGAAGATCCCGAGCCCCACCAATGCCCCTGCCACCCATCGCGGATCCACGCCGCTACGGCGACGGTGACTATTTAAGATATCTCGCTTCGTACGGCGATTCGCCATGGAGGCCTCACAACTCTTCTTGGACGCACCAAATCCATGACACCTTCCCCGCCTCCTTGATCCACGTCAAGGGAAGGCAGGCCAACTGTTGTTGCGACCTTGTGTCGCAACAATAGCGGCGCAAGGCCGCAACAACAAAAAAGGGGTAGCCTGGCTCTGGTAGCTGTCAGATCTCTGCTCACCGGCGGCACAAGGCCAAGCCGGGGTCGCTAACTGCCGATTCGGCTATAATTTAAGCGGTCGTGAGTTGATACGGCTCGAGTGGACTAAATCCGATTCACTCAATCTTGGTGGGTTGCACTGACCCGAACAAGGCCATGAACAGCGAGTGATTGAAGTAGAAGGCGAAGAGGGTCGGAGAGCGGAGACCGAAAAGCTGAGAAGGCCGGGGCGCCGAACGCTTTCGGCTCTCCGAACTCCGGTCTCCGCTCCAGTTCTTAAATCCACTTCACTCGATCTTGGCGGGCCGCACTGACCCGAACAGGGCCACGAACAGCGAGTCACCAACTACCGATTCCGCGTTAATATAAGCGGTCGTGAGTTGATACGTATCGAGTGGGGTCAGGGGGAACGCCTCGCGAGCCCTTTGGAGCGGCGGCGACCTCCGGCTGGGCTCGGGGCTCGCTTTCGAGGCCCTCTTTCCCGCCCGTTTTTCTGTGGGAACCCATGTGGGCTATCAATATCGGCAGGCGTCGACCGTGGAGAATCTGGCTATCGACGACACCATTGGCTGGGGGATCTTCGCCGAAGCCCCCGTGGGCGATCAGGTGCGGGTCATCGCCGAGCTCTTCGGACGAATCACCCCGTCGGCCGGCTTCGATCGACAGACCTCGCCGACGGAGTTCATGGCCGGCGTCAAATCTGCGGTGGGGCCCACCTTCGTGCTCGGTGGACTCGGCTTCGGATTGGTCAACGGCTACGGCACGCCCACCTGGCGAGCCTTCTTGGGTGTGGGAATACCAACGGCGACGACGAGCACTGTGGTCGAGCAGATCCCCAGAACCATCAGCAGGCAGTCTTCCACCAGGCTCGACCGCGATTCAGGACGCATCGAGTTGTCCGATAGGATTCACTTCCCCACCAACTCCGCCGAGCTCGATCCGGAATCGCACTCCGTCCTCGACGAAGTGGCAGAACTTCTGGCGGAATCCCCCGAATACGAGCAGATCCGCATCGAGGGCCACACCGACGACCGAGGCTCGAGAGATCATAATATCTCCCTGTCCCGGGACCGCGCCAACTCGGTGCGCACCTACCTCATCGGACAGGGCATCGAGCCCAACCGCCTGACCACCCGCGGTGTCGGCCCCGACGAGCCCATCGGCGACAACGACACCGAAGAGGGACGCCGCCAGAACCGACGCGTCGAGTTCCACATCGTCGACGGGCACTAGGTTCATCGATCGCTATAAACCGTCACTTCTTCATCAACTCCGGATCGAAGAGGGCCGCTGAAAAGGGCGGCGGCTCGGCCCCTTCGACGAGGTTGTATTTGGAGAAGTCGGTGATCCCCTCCTGGCGAAGCACCTCTTCGTCATAAAAGGCGTTGCCCGTGCATTGGCTGGGCT
>SLJM01000446.1 GCA_007135085.1 Myxococcales bacterium | reverse complement strand
TGCGCGAGTTGGAGCAATGTGCGCGCCGGGTCATCATGGCCCGGGAATACGGCGGCGATCAGTGCGCCCTCGACGACGGCCCGGAAACCCCGATGGAGGAGCTTTTTGAGATGATGGATGGTGAAAAGATCGAAGCTCGCCAGGTCCTGGCCCGGTATTGCCAGATCCTCTATGAGCGAAATCAAAATTACCAGGAGGTCGGTCGTATCACCGGTCTGGACCGGCGAACGGTGGCTCGATACGTCACTGGTGATAGAGAATAATGAGATGCGCTAGATTTGCGATGCCCCGACAATTTCGATATGAAGGCAATCTCAGTTCGCTGGTCGGGAGTATCTTAACCCTTTTTTAGGAACGTATATGCTGAAGCACAAATTGATCGCCTGTCTGTCCATTCTCCTCCTGGCTCTGGCCGCCTGCGGCGACGAGCCCGATGATGATAATGGCAATAACGACACCACGAATAACGACACCACGAATAACGACACCACGAATAACGACACCACGAATAACGACACCACGAATAATGACACGCCGGGTGGTGAGTTGGACCTGGAGTCGTTTTTGAACACCTCCGTGGCCTACGACAACAAGTATTTTGGTTATATCTGTGAGTGCTTCTGGGAAGAAAATGAGTTCGACTCGCAGGCGGAATGCGAAGAGGCAGCGTTGGCCTCGCCGGCGGACATAGAAGCCTTCGGAAGTTGTGCGCAAGGGTTGATTGACGACGCCGATCCGGCGCCGCAGTCGGTGATCGATCACTTCGAGTGCCTGGAAGGAAATATCGAGGATTCGGAAGCCTGCTTCGACGCCGTCGACGATACCGACTGGTGCTCCGATGAAACGGCGTTGGAGGTCGAGGAATGCGACGAAATCACCTACGGTGAACTCGGTGACGATTGCGACGCCTTGCTCGACGAAGATGGCGATGCCTGGCTTGCTGATCTCGATGAGGAGATCGAGGCAAACTGCCTGCAGTAAAGCCGGAATAGTCTCCCCGTAGATGGAGTCATAATAAAAAGCGCCGCAGCCCATTGGGTTGCGGCGCTTTTTTAATTGATCTTCAATCCTCTTTGGTGGCCACGATCATCGAGACTTCATCGCGCAGCTTGAGGGCTCGCTCGGTGAGCTCGTGGTCGGCGTTGGCGTCGGTCTTTTCGAGCTCCGCCAACTCCTGGAGGGCCTGCTCCAGGGCTTTGAGCGCTTTTTTGAAGTGCTTTTTCGGATCGAGAGGTTTGGTCTCTCGTTTGTCCTCGGGGATGGCCTCTTTGAACTCTCGACGCAGCTGGTAGGAGGAGCGGTTGCCGTCGAGGGCGGCTTGTTTGAGCTCCTCGTAGGTACGGCGCGGGATCTTCTGTTCTCGGACGTCGCGGTAGCCCTTGGCCAATTGGTCCACCGTGTCGATATCGGGCACCGGCAGGGCATAGCCGTCTCTGGCGCGGCTCGGGTCGGTGGCCGCCTGTGCAAGCTCGGGGGCTTCACTCTCGAGCCAGGCAAAGCCCTCGCGGATCTTGCGAATCTCTCCACGGGTCAATTGGAGCTCCAATTTGCAGTAGGAGCGCAGATTCTTATAGCCCCATTTCTCCCATAACTCGCCCTCTTCGACGGTCTTTAGCCGATGGGCCATGCGCACCCAGCTACCCTTGAAGTCGAGCGCTTCTTTGAGGGCCCGATAGCGGGGCGTGTCGGCGGGGACGGTCTCCAGGAGACGAAGGATCTGGTCGGTGGGGCTTAATTCCGGGGTCTCATTCATCGCTGGCACTCATCAAGGCTGGGTGGAAATTGACGACCTGCACCAGGGCATCTTTATCAGCAGAATGGAAAAATGGCTACGTGATGATTCTTGGAGGATATCCGGTCCTGAGTTGCATAAGCGTTGGTATACTTCTCTTTCTGATTATTATTCGTCCCTCTAATGCTGTAGGGTCATATGTCCAGGTGAAACTTCGAATCCGTGGTCTGGAAGCAACCAGTGCTTGGAACCCCGAGCCGGGCCCGACATATGGGCCTTTATGGCTGGCGCGGGGGAAGTCCATATATGTGACGAAACAAGGTAAGAACGGATGTCCAGCAATGACACAGCCCGGCGAGGAGACTCGGCCGACGATGAGGGGAAACCGGACGAGGAATTATATGTGGTCGGGATCGGTGCGTCAGCCGGTGGGCTTGCGGCCTTCAAGGAATTCTTCGAGGCCCTGCCGGCGGACACGGGGATGGCCTATGTGGTGGTTCAGCACCTGGCGCCGGCCAAACATAGTGAGTTGCCGGCCATTCTCGGCAGATGGTCGGAGATGGAGGTAGAGCTCATCGGCGAGGCGACTCGCCTCGAGGCCAATCACGTATATGTCATCCCTCCCGACAAGACGTTGACCATTGAGGGGAATACCCTGGAGTTGGGGCAACGTATTCACGATGAGCACCGCCATTTGGTCATCGATCGGTTTTTGGACGCCCTGAGCAAGACGAAAGACGAGCGTGCCGTAGGAATAATATTATCTGGGACCCAGAGTGATGGGACCCGGGGGGTGATGGCGATCAAAGAGCGTGGTGGCCTGGTGCTGGTGCAGTCGCCGGAGGAGGCGGAATATCCCTCGATGCCGCAAAACGCCATCAAAACGGGCCGCGTCGATCTGATCTTACCTGCTGCGGAGCTGGCCGAACGGCTCGCCGCCTTCGAGGCAAATCAGGGCCGGTTGGATAGGAGTGACATATTGTGTGCCGGTGACGACGATTCGCAGGAGGGCGCTTATATGGCGATCGTCGATCAGCTTCGGCGGGTCACGGGCCATGACTTCTCGCATTATAAGCGATCGACGATGGTGCGGCGTATCGATCGTCGGCGCAGCCTGCATGGACTGGATGACCTTCAGGCCTATGCGGAATTTCTCGATGACCACCGAGCCGAGGTAGAGCAACTATTCGATGAGGTGCTCATTACGGTGACCCGGTTTTTTCGCAACCAGACAGCCTTTGAGGTGTTGAAAGAAGAGGTCATCACTCGTCTTTTCGACGAACAAGAATCGGGCAAACCGATTCGGATCTGGGTGCCCGGATGTGCCACGGGAGAAGAGGTCTATTCCATCGCCATGTTGATGGAAGAAGTGGCTGAGGAAAGAAAGATCCGAGGAGAATACAAGATCTTTGCCACCGATCTGGATCGCCGCGCTATCTCTCAGGCGCGAAAAGGGATTTTTAGCGCTGCCAGTTGTGAGCGGCTGAGCAAGGAAAGGCTGGAGCGCTTTTTTGTCTCCCAGGGAGATGGATTTCGGGTCCGTGGAGAGCTTCGGGATCGAGTGTTATTTGCAGTCCACGACATTCTCCAGGACCCTCCCTTTGCTCGTCAGGATCTGGTCAGTTGTCGAAATCTGTTGATCTACCTCGATCGGGAGGCGCAGCGGCGGGTATTCGAGGTCATCTATTATTCGTTGGGAACAAAGGGATATCTATTCTTGGGGGCGTCCGAGTTTTTGGGGGATGCGTCGAATTTGTTCACCGTCATCGATAAATCGGAGCGGATTTTCCAAAGCGAGGGAGGAGAGAGTAGAATTGTCTCTCTATCAAACGCGAGGGGACTGCGGGAGATGTCTGGCGAGGGTCTTGGGAGGGCGGAAAAGCATCGCCAGACGCCGGCGACGCTGATCGGTTCGGAACATTACCGAATGCTCAGCGAGAAATATGCGCCTCCCAGTCTTGTGGTCGACGAAAATTACGACATCATCCACATCGTCGGTGATTCCCAGTATTTTCTTCGAGTGCCATCGGGACCGCCGACGACAGCCCTATTCAAGACGATCATTCCTCAACTGCGATTGCCCCTTCGTACGGCATTGATCGAGGCATTCGACCAGGGCCAGACGACCACCACGGGGGAAATCACCTTTGAGCGCGAGGCCAGTCAGTATTGTTTGCGAATCGTGGTGCGGGTTATCGAGGAGCGCCACATCGAGGGCCGTAAGCTGGCCCAGATTGTGTTCGAGAACGTCGATGAGATGCATGAGACGGCAGAGACGTTGATCGATGTCTCCAGCGCCGACCCGTCATTTCAACGAGTCATCGAGCGTGTGGAGGCGGAAAACGAACGGCTCAGCGAAGAATTATACCGCACCATCGAGCGCTACGAGACGACCACGGAAGAGCTCAAGACCTCTAATGAAGAGTTGCTCACGATCAACGAGGAATTACAGTCGACCACCGAGGAGTTGGAGACCAGTAAAGAAGAACTCCAATCGACCAATGAGGAATTGATCACCGTCAACGACGAACTCGGTGATAAGATAGGCCAGCTCGACGAGGTCAATAATGACCTCAAGAATCTGCTCGCATCGACGCAGATCGGCACCATTTTTTTGGATCGGGCGCTAAAGATTCGCCGATTCACGGCGCCTGTCAAAAAGTATTTCAACCTCATCGATGCAGACGTGGGCCGGCCCGTGGAGCATGTGACCCATCAGCTCCAATATGATGGGCTCGTCCATGATCTCAGAGGTGTTCTCGACGATTTACAACCGCGAGAGCGAGAACTGCGGTCGGAGAACGACCATTGGTTTATCATGCGTGTGTTGCCCTATCGCACCGTCGACGAGCGAATCGACGGGGTGGTGGTCACCTTCTTCGACATCACCGATCGAAAGGAGGTGCAGCGTCGCCTGGAGGAGCGGGAGCTCTTATTTCGCACCGTCTTTGAAAGCGCCAGTGACGGGCTCTTTCTCTACCACCTGGACGAGCAGGAGGGGGGGAGCAATTTTACGGAGGTCAACGAGTCGGTGTGCCGGCGTCTGGGCTACGACCAACAAACATTGTCGTTGATGAGCCTGGCAGATCTGGTCGATCCGAAGTCGATCGATCTGGACGCCTATTTTTT
>SLJM01000422.1 GCA_007135085.1 Myxococcales bacterium | reverse complement strand
TGCTCGTTGTCGTCGTTATAATAACCGCCGGCATGATAGGGGTCGCCGCCCATATGGTCGTAGCCATAATCGCCGCCGCAGCCGACGTAGACCATGATCAGGGCGCTCGCCAATAAGATGTGGAATGCTCGTGGGGACCGAATCAATGAAGCCATTTGAGTTCTCCTCGTCAGGTCAGATGAGTTAGGACGGCAGAGGGGTAATGCAGGTGGCGTGCCAGCCCGAAAAAGGGCGTTTTTGAGGGATTGAGGGACTCTCCGGCCATTTGAGTCGATAGAGCTTTATCCAGAAGTGGTGAAAAGTGGATCGCTTTTCTCGGGCCCCGATTGCGCCGCCGGCGCATCGAGCGATACAATCCAAAAACCATGGATATTTTATTACCGATTTTATTGAGCAGCACCTTCTTATTCGGCGACTACGACGAGGACGTCCACGAGCAGCTCGCCGAGCAACTGGCGGAGCAAGAGGTGGCGTTTACCCTGCAGGACTCGTTTGAGGAGTCCTGGCTTCGCATCCTGGATCGCACGAGCCTGCCCGATCCGGATGGGCCCATGCTCCAGCGCTTCGACGGGGCGCTGTACCGGCGCTATCACCTGGATATCAACGTGCCCGACTTTCCGATGTCCACGGAGACCGTGTGGGCCGGGCAGCGCACGGGGGTGCGGTTCTGGGTGCAGAGTCTGAGTGAGTTCGATCTGGCCAATCGCTGGCAGCTGCGCACGGAGATCCCGACCTGGGACGACGGCTATCTGGCCGTGCGCTACGACCGCCGCCAGGACCGCATCACGGATCAACATCTATTGCGCTTTGACGTGGGCCACCGCGATATCGGCGGCAGCGGCTTCGACGGTGCGATCCGATTTCACCCCAAAGCTGAAAAGAATGATATCGACGTGGAGTTGTTGGTCAGCCGCCATTTTCGACATTTCGGCACCGTGGGGCTTCAATTTGCGGCGGTAGATGCCTTTACCAACGCCTCATTTGGCCTCGTCGAGGCCAGAGGGCGTCAGCTAGAGGAGCACATACGCCAGACGAATCTTCCCCTGGCCGTGGCGGGCAGCTTTCAATCGGCGACGGTGCTGGGCTTTCGCGGCGAGCTCTATGGCGGGGTGATATTTCCCCAGACCAGAGAGCATGATTTTCGAGACGAACCGCAGCTCGATCATCTGCGCCACCGACATGCGCTTCTCGGCACGGCGCTCATCGAGTGGGACGTGCCCGTGCTGACCCTGCGGGCCGGCTTCGCCATGGAGGCCGTACACGCCCGGATGGAGTGGGAATATCCCGACGACGCCACCCTGAACCGAAGCGTCGAGGAGACCACCCTGGCCAGGCGTATCTATCTCATCAGCCAGCCTTTGGAGACGCTGCGCTTCGAGACCTCGGCGACCCAGACCGGGCGGCCCCAGACCGAGCGCGGCCCCGGCGGTGATGAGACCACCCGGGCCGACGGGGAGTGGCTGGCCAGCTTTCGCGCCCTCTGGATGCCCACCGAGGTGGTGGGCGGGGATTTTCAATTATTGCGCATCACACGGAGCACCACGGGCCCGCCGGACCTGGATATCGACGGGCAGTTCAACCGCCTGGTCACCCGTTTGATGCTGCGCATCACCGACGATCTGTGGACCAGCTTCGGCGTGGGCTGGACCCTCGACGAGGGCACCAGCATCTACGACGGCGGCGGGATGACCCTGATGTGGGTGCCCCGGGGGCATAACCCGGAGCGGTGGGTGCCATAAGGTGTCTTTTCTTTCGAACCTCAAAGAGATCGCCCGCAATCGGCGTCGCCACCATCCGGTCAGCGAGGTGTCGGCCGGACGGGCCGCCGAATTGCGGGTGGCCAAGATCCTCGACGAGCGGCTCTCGGGCACGGGCTGGGATTACGGCGCGGGGCTGCGCGTCCCCGACGGGCGGCGCAAGCAGGAGATCGATCTGGTGATCACCACCCCCGCCGAGATCTGGCTGGTGGAGCTCAAAAATTGGTCGGGCTTCGTTCGCCTCGAGGGCGATAAGGTCATCCAGCACCGAGCCGGCGGCCGGGGCGTCATCGACCACGGGGCCCTATTGTCGAAGATGAGGCGAAAGGAAAAGGCCCTTCGGCGCTATTTGAAGCGCTCCATGGCCGACGTGCCCCAGACCTGGAGTATCCTCGTCTTTTGCAACGACTCGGTGGGCCTCGACGAGGGGTTGGTGGGCCGCGACGACCTGGACGTGGTAGGGCTTCGCGAATTTGTCGGCGCCTTGCCTCTGCCGGAAAAGGGCCGGGAGCCGGCCAGCGAGACCATCAAAGAGGCAAGAGAGGTGCTTCGCGAGCTGGGCACCTGGGATTTGCTGTGGCTCCACGGCGGGCAGATCTTGTCGGGCGACCTGGTCTCCATCTCGGTGGAGGGCCTAAATAACCGGACCCGATTCAAGAAGCTGCGCTTTGAGGTGCCCCGCAATTATCTGGCTGCCTTTGGCTCGGAGCCAGAGATCGAGATCGTCGCCGTCGAGCGCGACGGCTCAGAGCACCGAGAGGTCGTCGACCTCGACCAGAGCCTTCGCTTTCACGCCGCCGGACAACGACAGCCCCAGCAGTTTAGCTTACGCCATCTGCTGGGGCTGTCCTTTGGTTAATCCCGCGCCGCCGCCATATCACGCCGCTCCCGCTCGGCGAATTTGCGCCAGGCGCCGCTGTAGAAACGAGCCAGGAGGATCGGTGACAAGACGGCGATCTCGACGACCAGGGCCAGCCAGGCGCCCACGGCGCCCCAGCCCAGGACAAAGCCCATAAAATAGGCGCTGGGCAGCATTATCACCCAGGAGGTGGTGATACCGGCGAACATGGTGAATCGAGTGTCCCCCGTGCCCTTCAGCGTCTGGCTGGTGACCATAACCGTGGCGTCCGTAAGTTGAAATAGGGCGGCCACGATGAGCAGGCTCCCCGCCAGGGCGGCTGTGTCGACGTCAGCCGTAAAGACCGAGGTGATCGGGCCGTGGAAGAAAAAGAAGATCACTCCGAGCCCACCCATCAGGGTGAGGGCTACGAATAGCGATGCCTTGAGCACCTCTTTGACCTGGTCGAAATGACCGGCGCCGACGCGCTGTCCGGCCAAAATACTCGCCGCCTGAGCGACGCCGTGGCCGGGCAAGAAGCTAACGCTCACCACCTTTAATGCGATCTGGTGGGCCGCCAATTCGACGGTGCCCATCCTGGCCAGCACGGCTGTAAATACGCCGAAGGCCAACAAACCCACCGCGTTGTGCACGCCGATGGGGATTCCCAGACGCAGCACTGCGGGGGCCACGTTTTTGATGGCCTCCTGACTGCGGGCGCGGGCCTGGGCGAAGCTGCAGGCCAGCCGACCTCGAAAGAAGTGCGCCAGAGCGATGGCCATGCCCACGAATTGGGCGATCACCGTGGCCAGCGCGGCCCCTTCGACGCCCATGGCCGGGAAGGGGCCGATGCCGAAGATCAGCAGGGGATCGAGGATGACGTTGATGCTATGGGCAGCGATATTTAGCACCATGGGTGTGCGCGTATCGCCCAGGCCCTGGTAGTGGTTGCATACGACGAGCATGGCAAACCAGAAGCCCGCCCCCACGGCGCGGATCACAAAATAATCGCCGGCCAGAGCCTGCACCTCGGCCTCGCCACCCATGACGGCAAAGATCGTGGTGTGGAAGAAGATTAGCCCCAGCACGAATAGACCGAAGGGCACGGCCAGCCACAACCCGGCGATGGCGCTGCTCACCGCCCGGCGCCGGCGCCCGGCGCCCTCGGCCTGGGAGGTGACCACCGTGATCCCCTGAAGAGTTCCGTAGAAGAACCCGTTGAGCACGAAGAAGACCGTCGTCGCAAGGCCCACGGCGGCCAGTTGGGTCGTCCCCAGCCAGCCCACGAAGATCGTGTCCGCCAGGTCCATCGCCGTATAGGACAACATGCTGATGACGATGGGCCAGGACAGGGCCATCACCTCGGTGACGTTGCGCCGAAATTGCGCGAATTTTTCAAATGCTGCTGGTCTGTGCGCACTCATGGCGCACCTCCCGGTGTTGCTGTGTTGTGCCCGGGCTTTCTAGCTAGACCAAGAAAGGCGAAAGCCGCAGGCTTTATTGCTTGCGGCTCTCAAAAAGGTCAGCGAGTTGTCGTTAAAGACGCTAGACCATTCGAACCGCGCGCGGGCCACCACAAAAGACGGTGCCATTGGCAACCGGCGTTCGTAGTTTTTGCTGTGGTCGAATGATGAACATCAATTACTCGCTTGATTCGGTTATCGAAGGGGCGCGATTTTCCTCGCCCGTCTGGTGAGTCGAACAGAATCGCCAGGGAGAGTCAAGGGGATTGGGTATGGTCCCCAGGCCATCCCTGGCCTGGCAGTATGCCGTTTGGTCCCCAGGCCATCCCTGGCCTGGCAGTAGCATCAGAAACCATGGGGCCGATAGTCTCTGACTATCGCAAAGCCGCCACGGCCCATCGAACCTCCCCTTAAATTGTAGTCTGGTTCTTAAATAGGCGATGGTGGAATCATCCCAATCATCGAATGCTCTGCACGAAAAACCTCGAGCATCGAAGACCATTCGAGAATCTCAGTTTTTCTCGTCATCGTTGATGACCGGGGTTTATCAACCATCGCCTATTTAGGTGGCCAAACTACAATTTTGGGGGGAGGCTTCGTTGAGTCGCGATGGCCGGCGGCCCGGTTTGCGCAGGTCCCGTTACGGCTCGTAGACCTCCAAACCGATCATGCCCTCGAGGACGTCGTCGAAATGAAAGCGCATGGGGTGGGTGTCGTTGGCCAGCCACAGGGCGGCCTGGTCGTGGAAGAACTCGGAGTTGGTCAGGGCCGACTGGCCGCCGGGGATGATATTTACCCCTTCGAC
>SLJM01000074.1 GCA_007135085.1 Myxococcales bacterium | reverse complement strand
GGGAATCCCGGCATGAAAAATATGGACATAGGTAAATTGAACTCGCCCCGCGTTGGCCTCTAGATCAACATAAAATCCGTGCCATTCTCCGGGTTCACCGTTTCGACCGCGAAAGACGATCGGTGACGAGGAAGTGCCCACAGCCTCGATCCGCCCCCACCCGGTCAGGCTCAATCCCGCCCCCGAACCAAAGACGAACTCCGCGCCCTGATGAATGGTGACGGGGGAACTGACCGTCACCACGCGGGGGATATAGTAGGGAATCCCCACATTCCAGACCTCCGTTTCCGTCGTCATGGCCTCATTCGTCACGAGGATCGAATTGTCCTGGTCGTCGAAGGTATTGTCTAAGCCGATGTAGCGGAGTCGATCGAAGCGGGTCCTGATAGGACGAGAATTATTCTGAAACTCCGTGGTATCGATCGTTAACGGCCGCGATGTATCGGCGTTTATTGCGGTCACGTCGTTGCCGACGAAGCGAGAGTCGATGACCGTCATCTCACCGGTGAAGACCAGGCCACCTCGAAGCTGATCGCTCCAGCCCTCTCCGCCGGCATCGCTCACTTCGACTCCCTCCAGTTGATTGGCCGCCTGAGCCGAGCCGCCCACATAGATGCCCCGCCAATACCCGGGCTGACTCTCCAGCCCGGCGAAGACCACCGGACGGAGTGATCCCTCGGCGCGGATCCCCGCAAAATCGCCCACGTATAGCCCGCGCCCTTCGCGAAATAAGAGCGTCGCCCCGCCCTGGATCTCGAGATTTGCCAGTTCGCCGATTCCCTCTCCGCGCACCTCGAGATCTCCCACGATCTCATAGGGCGTCGACAGCCCCGGCCATGAGAAATGGCCCGAAATCGGCCCCGGCGAAGATACGAGGACGGTCTTCTCCTCATTGCCGGCGAATTCCAGATTTCCCGAGAGCCCCGGCACCTGGGCGGCCTTTAAGGACATGGCGCGCCCATTATCCTCAAAGAGGGTATCCGCCACCTCGACAGCCCTCGTATCTGCCACTACTGACAGCGCGGAGCCGCGGTGGTGACGAAATACGGCCTCCCGAATCTCCAGCGCTACCCGCGACCCGTCGACGAAGACGCCCCCCATACTCCCGGGGATGGTGGCATCCCAATAATCACCGCCGCCGTGTTCGATGATTATGTTCTGCAAGATATTTTCTCCCTCTCCCCCGGCGCGAAAGGCGACGCCTCGCCACTGCCCCTTCCCCTCGTCGCGGCCGCGAAACCGTACGGGCTCGTCGCTCTCGCCGATGGCCACCAGGTTGGCCCCCGGTCCGATCTCCAGACCGGCGTCCCGGCCGAAGTAGATGGTCGTCCCCGCCGCCACGATCAACGTCCCATCGACGACGGTCAATATCTCGTCGGTCTCATAACAGGGCTCCGCCAACTCCAACCCCTGCCCGGTCATATCGGCCTGAACCAGGACCACACAATCATCGGGCACCTCATCGCAGGAATCGTCGAGGCAGGCATCGCCGGCGGCGTCCTGGCCCTGGACGTCCTCATAGGTGACCTCCGAAAGATCGGCGAAGAGCCCGTCGCAGCCCACCCCTGCGAGCACACATCCAATCAGAGAGAGTTTTGCAAACGACATGGGACGACTCATATATCTGCCTGGGTTGAGACTGAGGAATCCCGGAAGAATATTCCAAACCCCGCCCCCGTGCCAGCCCCGCGATCGATTTGCCCAAACCGACGCCGACCACTACACTCCGAGCACTCTCAACCTGCCCCGAGATGGCGATAAAATGCCGAAAATTCTACCAATCCTGTTGTTGCTTGCCATCACCACCGTCGTCCCGACCACAGCCCAGGCCTGGCAGGACGCCTATCCCGGAGTGCGTTATCTGGCCGAAGATCGGCCCGGGCCGGTCAGAGTTCGCGCCGTCGAGGTCGACCTCTGCGCCCCCGGGGTGAGCCTGCGCGGCACGGCCAGCGGCGAAGCGGGACAGACCACGTCGGCCTTCGGCAACCAGGTGGGCGCCCAGGTGGCGGTCAACGCCGATTTTTTCTCCTGGCCCGCCAACCCCATCGGCCTGGCCATGGGCGCCGGCGATCGCTGGTCCGACGACACTGTTGATTGGGGGTTTATCGGCTTCGGCAACTCCGACGTGCTCCTCTCACCACCGGGAAATCACGTCCATCCCCCACCGCAGTGGATGACCGACGCCGTGGGCGGAAATATTATGGTCCTCACCGGCGGGGCGGTCACCGACGACGCCGGCAGCTTCTGCACCACTCGCCACCCGCGCACCGTGGCCGGGTTGTCGGCAGACCGCACCACGCTCTACCTGGCCGTCGTCGACGGCCGCTCCACGTCGAGCATCGGCATGACCTGCGCCGAATTGGGCCATCTGATGGCCGATCTGGGCGCCCAGGATGCGCTCAACCTCGACGGCGGCGGCTCGACCACCATGTGGCGCAGCGGCGTGGGCGTGGTTAACGTCCCCTCCGACGATTACGAGCGCTCCGTGGCCAACCACCTGGCCGTTCACGCCACGGGCTCCGGGCCGGCCGTATCGTGCCCCAACTATGACGTCGCCATCGACGCCAACTTTCTCGGCTTATCTCCCATTCACACCGACGGCGACGGCCAGGAACACCCCGACGTCTTCCCCGGCGACCGCTTCGAAGCAGAGATCCTGGTCAGCAACCATTCGCCGGGCATCATCCGAGACGTCTGGGCCGGCTATTGGTTCGAACACCCCTATCTGGAGGGACTGGACTACACCATCTATACCGACCATCCCCACTACGATAAGCAGACCTGGAGCGTAAACGACGCCAACGACGCCCCGGAAAATCCGGAGGCCGGCGCTCTGGGACAGGACGGAGCTTTTAACCTCTACGGCTTCAGCCCCGGCGAAACCAAGCGAATCGTCATCGAGATGGAGGCCATCCAGTCGAGCATCGGCCGCGTCGACCACCCCGACATCCGAACCTGGGTGCGCCAGATCGAGAATATCTACGGCATTCAGGAGGAGTTTTGGGACGAGCCTGGCGAACTCAACCGCGTGGGCCAAAACCTGCGCGCCTGGGACGAACTTGACGTCTTGAGCCGCGACCACTGGCATTTTGCAGGCCCCACTTCCGACCACATCGAGGGCTGGCGCACCTGCGAGGGCGAATCCGATGGGCTTAATGTCGACCTCGACGCCCGGGCCCTGGTGGCCACTGACGACCTATGCCTTCGCAGCCCGGACTGGACCGGCGTCGACGCCGAGCGCTTCGACCAGCTCGTCCTCAACTTTAGCGCGGGCCAGGTCGACCGCTCAGTGGCGATCGCCTGGGACGGCGCCTCCTCCGACGAACTCCAATATTCACTGAACGGTGACTCCTCGGTCGTTTTGGCCCTGGCCGACGACGGCGAATGGCGCTCCGATATCGACGAGCTTCGCCTCTCTTTTGACGGCGCCGACCAGGTGGGCCTTGGCGACATCTACTTCCAGTCCTCGGCCGACCAGACCACGTCCACCCCCTACGCCTCATTTGTAGACGCTTCGCCGCTGACTCCGGGTGAATCTACGAACGATCCCGGCGGCGATGACGACGGCGCCGACGAAAACGGTACCCATGGCGGCAGCAGCGGCACTCAACGGGCGACCACCTCGTCGTGCACCACCACCCCGTCCGCCCCGCCGGCCGGCTTTTTATTGCTCGCCATCCTCGCCGGATTGGTCGCCCTCCGATATAGATAGAGAGTTAGTCAACTCGGCAAGCACCAGGAAGTACCCATGAGCACCTCACCACTGGAAAAATCGAGCAATCACTCAATTCGCATCGTCCTCACCGGAGGCCCCGGTGGGGGAAAGACCACGGCCGCCGATCTCTTCCGCCGCGAGATCGGCGAAGAGGTGGTGGTCGTCCCCGAATCGGCGACGGTGCTCTTCTCCGGGGGGCTCCCAAGGGTCGACGAGCCCCACGCCCGATGCGCCGCCCAGAACGCCATCTTCCACCTCCAGCGCAGCCTGGAGCTCATCCAGTCCTCGCTCTATCCAGATCGCGTCCTCCTCTGCGACCGGGGCACCATCGACGGCGCCGTCTACTGGCCCGAGGAGTCCGGCGACTTCTTCGAGCAGATGGGGACCACCTTCGAGGACGAGCTGGCCCGCTATGACGGGGTGATCTTCTTCGAGAGCGCCGCCGTGGGCGATATGTCCATCGAGACCGGCAATCCCACCCGCATCGAGACCAACAAACAGGCCGTGGCCCTCGACAAAGAGCTGCGCGCGCTGTGGTCGAAACACCCCAACTTCACCTTCGTGTCCCATACCCCCTCATTCTTCAAAAAGATCATGTTCGGCCTGGCCGCCATGGAGAGCATGGTCGGCCAGTTGACCCACTCCAAGAATTCCTCTCCCACCGACCAATCGGACTAAACGCGCCGCCTCCTGTCACACCGTTTTCGTCTACGGCCCCTGCTCTCGTATTCCATGGAGCGCGGACTGCTAGTCCGCATTGCGGCCAAGCTGGCCGCGCTCCATTGGGAAACTGAACGCTTATAACCTTGATCGGCGTTTTCATTTTCGTTACATCAAGACCGTGGTTCTAATACCGCCTATGGCTCGGTGCCCATTGTTGTGGAGCACCTTTGTCACATCTACAAAATCAGTTGGAGGAAGAATATGTCTGATCACACGAAATCTCTGGGAAAATATGCCTATTACGGCGCTCTTTTTATCATCGGATTGTTGGCGCTGGCCTGTTTTGCCGACCCCGAAGAAGATGATCTAAATGGAGATTCCAATTACGGCCCAAACGGCTCCATCACCGAGCTGAGCGGCTCCATCACCGACGATCAGACCTGGAGCGGCACCATCGAGGTGACCGGCAACGTCAGCATCCGAAGCGGCG
>SLJM01000463.1 GCA_007135085.1 Myxococcales bacterium | reverse complement strand
GCCTCGTAGGGCTGGAGGCTGGTGACCTCCTCTTCGAATTTGAGCGCTTCCAGGGCAAAGCGGATCTCTTTGATCGGTGGTGTATAATACTGCATGGGAGGGCCTCGTTGTATTTCGCGCGATAGAAGTGAGTGGTTACTTATGAAGCGGCGCGTAAAATACCAAAATGATGCTCGAAATCCACGGAGAAATTCTACCAGGGACGACGGTAGTTTACTTCGAGCCAGAGATCCTGGTGGTAGTGGGCAAACTCGAGGATGCGGTGGAGGTCGTCGTGGAGGGTACGCCAGGGGCTCCAACCCAGCTCGGATTTGACGTGGGTGAGGTCGAACTCGAAGTGCTCACCGGCAAATTGAATCATCCATGGCTGTAGAAAACGCCGTCTTCCGACCAGACTGGAGAAGGCGCTCAAGATATGGGCGCCAAGGTAGGCAAATGACGGGGGGACACGGAGAAGAGGCAATTTCTTTCCGTAAAATTTCTCACAGACCAGGCGGTGGATGTACTCATAGGGGACCGGTTTCTCCTGACCGATCAGAAAACGATGGGAGCCGGTGCGGCCAAAGAAGGGATCGAGAGTGCGAGCAAAGGCGTCGACGGTTTCCTTGATATGGACGTAGGTCAATCCTCGGTCCGTAGGGCCGGGATACATGAATTTCTCGATGGACCGGCTGCGGACGAGCTCGATCTGGTTGAAGAGGGGTACGATCTCTCCAAGGTCGGAATAGACGGCGGCCAGGACCAGCTCAATGACGGGTCGCTCCAGAGCGGCCTGGCGGAGAATATTTTCCGCCTCGATTTTCGAGGCGGGATACATCCAGGCCCCGAGCCTCGAACTCTCCTCGGTGATCGGCCGCCCCGGGTCGGTAGGAGCCAGAGAGGCCATGCTGGAGGCATGAATCAACGGCACGCCGGCGTCGACATGGTGACTGAGAAGTTTGATCAAATGCCGCAAGCCCATATGGAGGCGATCGTAGCGGGCGTCCGGTTGGTTACGAAAATCGTAGTAGGCGGCGAGGTGGATGACCGCCAGAAGGCGGTTGAACTCGCCGGCGATGGCGTCAAAAAACTCGTCGACCTGGGCCGGGTCGCCGAGGTCGAGGCGAAACAGGCGCTCTTTGCGAAGATCGTCGTCGCCAATTCGGGCGCGGACGGGCGTAAGCGGTCGCACATCGACGCTGAGTAGGCGATACTGTCCGTTGAGCCTGTCCCGAAGACGACTGCCGATAAAGCCCTGAGCGCCCAGGATGAGTATGGTGTCGCGATCCGTCACTCATGCACCCATATGATCGTCAAAGCCGGGAATGAGAAGACCCTTAAAGGGGGAAATCACTTTCTCGGCAACTTCGGGAAATTGTTGAAAGAACGCCGCGGCAATGCGATTTCCCACGCCGGGAATGATCAGACCTTTCCGCTCTGTGAGGCACTCGTAGATCGCCTCGGCGATTTCCTCGGGAGTGGCCCGGGGGATCGGGGATTTCATCTCCTCCGTCGCCGCCGTCGCCGTCAGTCCAGGCAAGACGATGCCGAAATGAATCCCTGTGTCTTTCATCTCAAGCCGAAGGCTCTTGATGAGCGACAAGAGCGGGGCCTTGCTCGCGGCGTAAGTGGCATTGGAGGGAAAAGGTAGAATCGCCGTAAGGGAGCCGACGACGATGACGTGGCTGTGTCGTCGCTTCAGCAGTGGCAAAAGGGTATGAAGGAGGGTGACCGGGGCCAGGTAGTTGACTCCGAGCTCGTAGACAATCTCGTCGAGGCTCGCCTCCTCAAAAGGCTTGTCGTTGGACATGCCCGCGTTGAGGACGAGGATGTCGATGGGCTCACAGCGCTCGGCAATCTCCCGGCCCGCGTCACGGGCCAGATCGACGGTGGACAGGTCAGCGACAAGATAATCGGCGTGCCCTCCCCTGTGGGATATCTCTTTGCAGACTCTGTGGAGCTCATCCTCAGACCTGGCGAGGAGCATCAGCTCCGTACCTGGTTGGGCCAGGCGCTTTGCCGTTGCCTCCCCAATCCCGCGAGATGCACCTGTGATTACGATTGTCTCCCTTACGCTTCTTCCCACCAGTGACCTCCCCTTGCGACATGACGACCTCATCGATGGCTCTATGGGCTCCTGTCAAATATAGACAGCTTCGGGAGACTTTCTCTCGAACCCCCTCGGAGAAGCCTGACGATAGGCAACTGGTCCAGGCCACCCTTTGAGCACGGTAGGAGTCCGGCGGGGTCTTCATTGGTGAGGCAGAAGGATTTGTGGCAAGCTGAATATATTGAACGGGTTAGGTCGGATCCTTTTTGAGAGTGGATGAATCATGAAGCGCGTCACCATAAGGTTGATCATGTTGGTTGGGCTCTTCGCCCTGCTCGCGTCGGGTTGCTCCGATTGCTCACAGACCCAGGGGCTGACCGGCGCTGAGAACGACGGTACCGCGGATGCCGGGGCTGACGTCGATGAAGACGTGGGAGAAAACGCTCATCTCGGTGATACGGGGAATGAGGAAAACCAGGAGGAAAATCACCTCGCCGACTGTCCGGCCGACTCCCATTGCGGCACCACCTGTTGTGGCGATGGGGAGTTGTGCATCGGCGATAGCTGCGTGGTTCCCGGCGATAATTGCTACCACAGCATGCAATGTCCCGAGGATCATTATTGCGAGCCGACGATGGCGCAATGTATTCCCGACGATGCGTTGGAGTGTTTCTTCATCCCCGAGGATGACGCCTTCGATCCGGTTGTAGAGGTGGCCTGGGAGGCCGAAGCCGGTGATCCCGACATTCCCCTTTCTCAATATAACCAGGTCATGATGGCCCCGGCGGTGGTCGATATTACGGAAGACGGTATCCCGGAGATCGTCTTCTCCACTTTTCAGGGAAGCGATTATAACGGCGCCAGCGTATTGCGCGCCGTCAACGGGCGGACCTATGAGCCCGTCTTTGATCTGACGGAAGCGGAGAAGATGGTCTCCGGAGCGGCGTCGGTGGCCATCGGCGATATCGACGGTGACGGGCGCAACGAGATCATCGCCGTTCGGCCCGGAGGTCAGGGGCTTATCGCCTTTGATGATCACACCACGGGGTGGGCGGTCAAGTGGGAGACCGCAGGCTTCAATATGAATTGGGACGGCGCCTACCTGGCCGATCTCGACGGCAACGGATCAGTGGAGGTCGTGGCGGCCAATCGGGTCTTCGACGGGGCCACGGGCGATGAGTTATGCGTCAATGGCGACGTCGGCGCCGGCGCTCAGAACTCGCTGGCCGCCGACCTCAACGGCAATGGCGAGCTCGAGATCGTCGCCGCCAGAGGGGCGTTTGAGTTCAATCGCGACGCCGAGGGCAACGTCAGTTGCCCAACCATGTTCACCTACGAAGGGCCTCAGGGCTTTCCGGCGGTCGCCGACTTCGGCACCGCCGACGGTCCTGATCTGGAGGTGGGTAATTTCGACGGTCTGCCCCAGATTGTAGTGGTCAGCCTGTCGGCGACGGAGACGATCTCCATGTATAACGGCCAGACCGGCGACCGGATCTGGTATGAAGCGATGCCCCTCGATAATCATCCCCACTTTACAACCACGGAATGCGCCAACCGATCCGGGGGCGGACCGCCGACGATCGCCGACTTCAACGGCGACGGTGTTCCCAACCTGGCCACCGCCGGGGCCTGTTATTACGCGGTCTACGAGGCCAACGGCGATCTGTTGTGGAAGGAGGCCATTCAAGATCTGTCGAGTCGTGTCACCGGCTCTTCCGTCTTTGACTTCCAGGGCAACGGCCGGGCCGAGGTGGTCTACGCCGACGAGTGCTTTTTGCGCGTCTATGACGGCACGGGAAATCCCGACGGGTCGACAGATGTGCTCTTCAAGGTGGCAAATACGACGGGGACCACCCGGGAGTTGCCGGTCATCGTCGACGTCAACGGCGATTTTCACGCCGATATCGTCCTCATCGGAAATGATTATAGCAGTGGCATCACCAATCAATGCACCGCCGACTGGGAGGGCTTTGTGGAGCTGGGCGGTTCCAGTCGGGGTATTCGCGTGATTCGCGACCGAGAAAATAGGTGGGTGTCGACCCGACAGGTCTGGAATCAGCACGCCTATAGCGTGACCAATGTCTGCGACGGATTCGACGACTCGCTGTGCCCGGGGGTCACCAACCGCCCCGGCGCAATCCCCAGCGGCCGCCCCAATAATTGGGAGGTCAGCCACCTCAATAACTATCGCCAGAACGTCCAGGGAGAGGGACTTTTCTTGGCGCCCGACCTGGTGATCAGCGATATTCGCGGCGTCTGCGGCGTAGACAGCATGACCCTGGAGGTCACGGTGGCCAACGAGGGCAGCCGGGGCGTCATCGAGGGCCTGGACGTGGCGGTTTTTGCCATCGTCGACGGCGTGGAAGAGCTGATCACCGTCCTGCAGACCACCCAGCTATTGCCGCCGGGTGGCAAGGAGACTCTGTATTACGAGTGGGAGGACGGGCCGTTTGAATTTGGGGACGGACAAGACGCCCAGATCATCGCCCGCGCCAATGACGACGGCACGGGGCAGCGCCAATATCGGGAATGCAACGAGACCAATAACGAGTCTGTGGAGATCGTCAGCTGCCGCTGTGAGCATAGCAGTGAATGCCAGCATCTGCCCGGTCATGAATGCATCAACACCGGTCAATGCGTGCCCATCCAGGGCTGAGGGCCGGCGCCGTCGGGCTTATTGCAGCGGCGGAGATCGTCGTGAATCGCCGTGTTGACGGCGTAATTCCCAGCCGTATTTGACGGCCCCGCTAAAGACCTGCCAGGGGCCGTTGGTCTGGGAGTCCCAGCTCTCTCTGGCGAAGGGCTCGAGCTCGGCCCAGGACATATCGTCGAAGGCCTCCTCGT
>SLJM01000389.1 GCA_007135085.1 Myxococcales bacterium | reverse complement strand
GGTGATCACATGAACGTGTAATGACGTTGTGTGGTCGACGACCACGCCCGTATGGTCCGTGGTAAATAGTCCCACCAGGCGCACAGGCTCGTCATCTTCTTTGAATTGATGGGCGTATTCCTTTCGCTCCCCACAGGAAGACGCCCCTTCCTCGGGCAAGAGATCGGCGTCGACCACATGCCATTCGACAGTGGCCCGGGGGTCGATGATTCGGAAGGGAATCGCTCCCTCCAGCTCGTGATCATCGCGCCAATTGGCCAACCCCTCTTCCATCGCCGCCAGATCGGCGGCCCCGAAGGGCTCTATCTCCTCCCACTCATCTACGGCGGCCGCAAAAAATAGGGTGGCCTCCAACTCTTCGTCTGCGGCGGCAAAGGCCACACTCTCGAACTGGACAGGCTCTCCGGCATGGGCCAGATAGAGTTCATCGCCCCACAGGGTGATCTCACCGCTTAATTCGCCGAGAGCGCCGACGCCGTGATTTGGCACAGCCCCTTTCTCACGGACCTCACCGACTGTGGTGGCCGACGAATAATCGTCGTGGAGATTGATCTGACGGAGGGCCCCGTAGGTCAGGAGCTCGGGAAGCTGTATCGGCTCATCGGCCATAAACTCTTCCTGGTCTGACGGTTCTTTTTCGACGGGAGGCTCTGGCTGAGACTCCTGGGCCGGCGGCGAATCGCAGCCGGCGGCGACTATGAGAAGGCTGATGACGACGAGGTATTTCATTGGTGAGTCCTGCAATGAAGAAACCGCTCCCCCACAGGAGGAGCGGTAGTTAAACGTGACGGCGCTCAATCTATTCGCATCACACGGGGATGATCAACAGCCCGGCGGCGATCTTTCGCATCACCTGCTGGGTTTGAGTTCCCCTGATGATGTCGAGAAATCCGTCCTGGCCGCGGGAGGCCATGACCACCAGATCGCAGTCGAGCTCCTCAC
The DNA here is from genome assembly GCA_007135085.1 of Myxococcales bacterium. Lineage (GTDB taxonomy): Bacteria > Myxococcota_A > Bradymonadia > Bradymonadales > Bradymonadaceae > SLJM01. Next base: position 3,940 of record SLJM01000389.1, on the reverse strand, counting down.
AGGCGGCGACGATGCCGTCGACGGGTTTGCCGGAGCGCGTTTCTCGATGCCAGCGCCAGCCCGGCCCCTCCGGGGTGAGCAGACTCTCGGGCACCTCGTCGCCGCCAACTCGCAGCAGGTAGAGATCGATATCCTCGATCCCCAGCCGCTCGAGCAACACGGTCAGGCTGTTGACGGCGGCCGCCGTCTCCTGGTCGTCGCCGACGGGGATCAAGATCTTGTCCAGCTCGACCTCGCCAGTGTCCTGGTCGACGAATCCGGGCTCGCCGATGGGCAGCACCAGGGTCGGCGCCAGCCCCTGCACCGCTACTGACTCGCTCACGCTCTCGTGTATGGCTCGACTAAACCCGCTCCACTGATGGGTGCCGGCGACGATGAGCTCCGGCTCCATGGGGCGCAGTCCGTCCAGAATAGTGTCCACTGGATCTTCGCAGCATGTATGGGCCACCGCCGTATGGGGCACGCTGTCGGCAGCTCCCCCCCAGGACTCCAGCAAAAGGCCCGTATTGGGCATCGGCCGGGCCTGAGCCCCGTCGCCGGCGTTAAACGACACCAACTGCGCCCTCGCGTCTCGAGCAAGGGCCACCCCGTGGGCAAAGGCCACACCGCCGTCGGGGTGGAGATCGGTGAGGTGGGCAATCACAAATTCCGTCTTCTTCGATTGCTCTGTCATATTGCTCTTTCCTTGGTGGCAGTCATCTGTTGAGTGGCTTATCGCAAAGGCGACACTAATCAAAACGGGTCGGCAGATAAGTGAAGCAATGACTATGCCATCGTCATTGGACCGGGGTTCTATTTTTCAAGCCAGGGCTGTTGGGCCACCTCCTGTTGAAGCGCATCCAGATCGGCCTGATTCCAGGCGCTGGTCCGGTCCGCCGTGCGGCGACGCACAGTCTGGACCATCTCGTCTGTGACCTCCGGCGCGTCGTTGCCCCAGGAGCTGCGAATATAGGTGAGCAGCCGGGCCATCTCAGCGTCCGAGAGCTGGGCCTGGCCGGGCATAAAGCCGTCGTATTGTTCCCCCTCTACCTCGAGGGGACCGGACACGCCGTCGAGGCTCAGGGCGATGAGCCCCGTCGGGTCGCCGGCGACCCGCTCCGTCTGCACCAGCGGGGGAAATACGGACTCCATTCCCGCCCCCTCGCGGCCGTGACAGGCGGAGCAATGCTGCACGTAGAGCTCTTCGCCGGGCTCCATTTCCTGGGCCGACGACTCTTCCTGATGCCCCTCTTTCGGTGGCGGCGGCAAATCCACAGCATCGGGCGGCACCTCCACCCAGAACCACCCGCGGAGCTCCCCCTTTTCGTAGCCCACGGCCCGATCTTTGGGATAAAATTGGGCCAGCGCTTCCTCCACGCCATCGGCCAGATGCTCTGTGGCGCCGTGGCAATTCATGCAGGGCGCCGCGATATGAATGGGGATCGCCGTGGCCAATGAGCCCTCGTCGCCGATGGCGTAGAATCGCTCGTCTTCGTCGGCCGCCACGTGCTCTCTGGCCCACTCCGGAGGCAGATTATCGGGATTGCGCAACTTCCTGGACGTGCGACCAATGGCGATTCCCTGACGCTCGGCGATCGCCTCGGCGATGGGCTCCGCTTCGCTCTGACAGACCTCGACGGCCGATCCAAACCCGCCCTCTTCGGCGGCGGCCATCACCGTCCCCATCAGCCGCTGCCCCATCAATCCTCGGGAGTTTCCGGCATAATCGGCCATCGCCTGCTGATGAGCCGTCAGCTCATCGGCGCTCACCGGCTCCCATTGCTCCACTCTGTCCGCTTGCCCCGCCGCATCCGATTCGACGCGCTTGGAATCACAGCCGGAAAAGCCTATCAGAACCAGCCCGATCAGGGACGTTAAGAGGATGATATTCGAAGGTTTTTGCATAATGAGCGGACCTGACAAATATGCTGTAAACGAACCTGGGTGGACAAACACCACAGGTTCTCAAAAGCAAGATTGATGCCGCTCATAAAACCCCACCATCACTGGAGATCGACCCTTCGGGAACGTTTCAAACATTTCAAACGTTTCACAAAAAAGAAACATCGTTTCAAAAACTACACTTCCACGGCCTCGATCCCCTCAAGGAATCAAAAACCGCAGAGCCCTGGGCCGCAGCCCAAACTCGAAGCGCCGCCCCTCCTGGGGCTCGCCGTCGAGGTTGATCGGCACGTCCCGATCGAATTCGACGCTCAACGCCTCGAGCTGACGGTAGATGACGGGGCCATAATCGCCGGGCTCCCGGGCCTGGACCATGGCCCGCAGCTCACCGGCCATGGCGGTCAGGGGCATGTCGGGGACGATGACCACGTCGAGCAGCCCGTCGTCGATCTTGGCGGCCGGGCAAAAATGCCACCCCCCGCCCGACTGAGGCCCGTTTCCGACGAATACAAAGCTCGCCGCCCCGGACCATTGAAGAGATGGCGAGTCGATCTCGGCGCCGAAGGTGGCCAGGTCCACGGCGGCGGGGATGGCGCTGACGAAATAGGCCAGGCTCCCCACCTTGTCTTTGAGCTGTGGCGAGGTGGCGGCCGTGATCTGGGCGCCCACCCCGGCGGTGGCCATATTGAGGAAGTACCCGTCGTTGGCCACCCCCACGTCGATGGCCGTGGGCCGGTCCTCGAGCCACCCCTCGAATTGAGCCGGCCCCTGGCGCTGTTCGATGCCGATGGCGCTCAAAAAATCGTTTCCCGTACCATAGGCCAGACCGCCCACGATGGGCGGCGACTCACTGCTCATCGCGGCGTTGACGATCTCGTGGAGGGTGCCGTCGCCGCCGCATCCAACCACGGCGTCGGCCCCGGCGGCTATCGCCTCTATGGTCAATCGATGGGCGTCACCACTCTCCCAGGTCGGGCGCACCTGGACTTCATAATCGCGCTCTCTCAACCGGTGGACCAGCTCACGCAATTCGTCGTCGGCGGCGGCCTCGCCATTGGCGACGAAATATATGGTGGCCTCTTCCATAGGCCCTATAACCCCATCTGTTTGGCGATGATCTCTTTCATGATCTCCTGCGTGCCTCCGCCGATGGGCAGCAAACGGGCGTCGCGGCTGAGGCGCTCCACCAGGCTCTCGCGCATATAGCCCATGCCGCCGTGGAGCTGCACCGCCTCGTAGCAAACGTCGACCGCCAATTGGGCCGCCAGATTCTTGGCCATCGACACCTCCTCAACCAGATAATCCCCGGCGGCCATACGATGGGCGACCTGATAGACGAAGGTCCTGGTCGCCGTGATTCGACTCTTCATATCGACCAACTTATGGCGGTTGACCTGAAACCGGGCGATGGGACGGCCGAAGGCATTTCGCTGTTGGCTATATTCAAGCGCCTCATCGAGGGCCAATTGAGCGGTCGCCACGCCGTAGACGGCCAGGGCGAGCCGCTCGTTTTGGAAATTTTGCATGAGCGTCACAAATCCGGCCCCTTCGGCGCCCACCAGGTTTTCGGCGGGCACCCGGACCTGCTCAAAGGCAATTTCGGCGGTATCGCTGGCCCACCAACCGTGCTTTTTCAGAGGCTTCGATCGGTGCACTCCATCTGAGCTGGTGTCGATGACCACAAAGCTAAGCCCGCCGTGCGGATCGTCACCTGTGCGCACCAGAGTGGTCAGAAAATCGGCGCGCACCCCGGAGGTAATGAAGGTCTTGGCGCCGTCGACGATATAGTGATCGCCGTCGCCCACGGCCCGGGTCTTGACGGCGGCCACGTCGCTGCCCGTATCGGGCTCGGTGATGGCCAGCGCGCAGATGGCTTCGCCGGCCAGGGCAGGACGCACGTAGCGATCGATGAGATCCTGGTCACCGCCGGCCACGATCGGCGGCAGGGCGATCCCCAGCGAGCCCAGCCCGGCGGCCACCCCCGTCGAGCCGCCCTGCATCAGGCCCTCGATGACCATCACCATCGCCATCGCATCGCCGCCGCAGCCGCCGACCTCTT
>SLJM01000126.1 GCA_007135085.1 Myxococcales bacterium | reverse complement strand
GCAATCACCGGAATAGCAGGTGCCGTTGCCCGAACAATCGTTGAGGCAGGCGAGCTCGGAACAATCGGGCCCCGTCCAGCCGGGCTGACATTCGCAGCGCCCCTCCTCACAGATCCCGAGAAAGGAACAGTCGTTGAGGCATCCCTGGGTGGCGCAGATCTTCTCCTCCTGATCGCAATGGAGGGTCTCACAATCGGAGCGCACCTCACAGCGCTGCCCCACCTTGCAGGGCCGACAGGAGCCGCCGCAGTCCACGTCGGTCTCGTCGCCGCTCAGCTCACCGTCGCCGCAGTGGCTGTAGGGATATTCCGGCGCCGCGTCGTCTTCGACGTCCTCTTCGGGCCCGGGATTGGTATTCGACAGGCCCGCATCGCCATCTACCGATCGAGGCGTCACGTCGCTATCCGGATCCGGCGTCTCCCCGCCGCAAGCCGCCGTAAGCAAACCGATACAGCAAACCATTATGAGAAATATCCGCATTTTGACCTCCCCCCTTAATTTGACTGAACGACTCCGCTTAGACAAGTGCGCGCGTATACCGGAAATCACCTACAATCTTAACGCCTGCTCACCTCTTGCCAGCCCACCGGCCAGAAGCTTATCCTCGGACCTGCCAACATTTCCCAAAATCGAGAGAATCCCCATCATGTTCGAAGTCCAGTTCTACGGCGAAGGCGACAATCTTGTCATTCTTCATGGTTGCCCAGTCCCCCCGGAGACGATGGAACTCTTCATCGACGGTCTAAAGGACCACTTCCGGGTCATCGTCCCCGACATGCTGGCCAGCGGCCTCAACGCGGCGGATCAACTGACGAAGCTCGACGAGACACTGGCCGCCCACGATGTAGAAGAGGCTATCTTTCTGGGCCACTCCTACGGGGCGCTCCAGTCCTTTCATATGGCCGCCCGCGGCGACGTGGAGGTCACCCAATTGGTCGCCCTGGGGCCCCTGGTCTATTATCCCGAGGAAGTGCTGACCGGATATCAGGAGTTAGCCCTGGCCATCGAAGCCGACGCCATCGACATCGCACAGGCCATGGCCCCTGCCTGGCTCAGCCCGAACTACCTGGAGGCCAATCCCGATGCGGCCAAAAAGATCGGCGAATGGCTCGCTCCGTTGAGCAAACAACAACTTCTGGACGTCATTCATATCGAAACGGACGTCCCCGATCTTCGCGCTGATCTGCCAGAGCTGGATCTACCCGTCTATATCCGCACGGGCTCTGTCGATCAGGCCACTCCCCTGGCCTGGTCCGAGGAGATCCACGGCCTGCTCCCCAACTCCACCCTCGACGTCGTCGACGGCGCCGGCCATTTCCTCCAGATGGAAGATAGTGAGGCCACCCTGGCGGCGGTGCGCAAGTTTTTGACTCATTGATCTAAGGCAGGACGGCCTGGGCCAGCTCCACCCGAGAGCTGATATTGAGCCGTTGGTAGATATTTTTGATATGGGTCTTCACCGTATGCGGTGAAATATCGAGGGTATCTGCGATCTCTCTTACCGTGGCTCCATGCGCGGCATATTCGGCGATCTCTCGCTGGCGCCCGGTCAACCCAGCCGCCGGATCGAGGCGCAAGACCTCCAATCGAGACAGGGTCACCATATAGCGCACCCCCGACGGCCCATCGAGGCGCACGAACTCGATATCTGCCCCCTGGGACACCGCGCTTCCGCCACGGCTAGTTCGACGTGATAATTTGCGAATCTGACGCCCCAGAAACTCCCTTAATCTCTTCGTCGCAAACCGCGCAAATGCCGGCGAGGCGTGTTCCAATCTTCCCCGCTCATCGAAGACGCCGAAATGAGCCTCGTTGAGAAGATCGGCCTCCAGATTCTCGGCGGTGCGAAGCGCCTCCGTTACCGATTTTACCGCCGCCTGCAGCCGCTTTTCTTCCTCCTTTCGAAATTGCTCGCCAAGACCGCGTCGCATACAACCCACCCAGCAAATGACACGGTTTTCCTGTTTTAGTACCATCCGCATCTGATCGCCTATCTCGCTGGGCTTCGAAAATTTGTGATGGACCTCGAAGGACTCCACATATTGCTTCGAGTAGTTGGCGCTCTCCCGGATGAACCGATTGAAACTCTCCGGATTCTCCTCGGGATTCGACCAGGGGGCATCAAGGGCCGGGCCATCCGTGACCTCCCCCAACCTATCCTCGACCAACTCTCTATCCTCGCCCACCACCTGGAAGGATGTAAGAAACCTCTGCCCGTCTTCATTCTCCACGGGCTTGAAGAATACGGCCGCATCGCAGGAGACCTGGCCATACATAAACTCCACGACCTGCCGACGGATCTCGGCGGGATCGTCGGAATGAATCGTCGTCAGAGGATTGGCTGTTAGTGGTGACACGCTCATCAATATCCCCCGCACAGGGTCGGAACGTCAAATTTCTACGGTTTGCATTTACCCCATCGTATACGAAACTTTACCTATTCGCAAAGCCCGTTAGTCTTGAGTCCTGAGTCGTGGATCTTGAACGGCACCCTGCGATGAATGGCTTGTATTGGACGCCCTCGAACTGCGGACGATGTAGTGTAGATCATTCCGAAGCGCGCCGTTCAAGACCCATGACCCATGACCCAGAAGTTACGACGTATTGCCGATCACACACTCCCCCTCGATCAGCTCTCCGTCTTCGGGCCACCACATCCAGATCATCACCGCCACGGCCATGGCGTTGGCCGAGGCGAAGGCCCAGAAGAGAATCCCCGGCCACAGGGCGCCCACAAAGGCAGTGCCTAAAAAGGGCAGGCCCGCCACGATGAGCCGCCGGTCCAACGCCACCCCCAGGATGGCCGCCCCGGCGGCGTAGAATAAGGTCTCCACCGTAAAGGAAGTGCGATAATCAATGACCCATATCCAGTTCAGGGCCCTCAGACAAGCCGCCCCCATAAACATGGCCAACACGCCGTAGATCATGCGCCGATTGAGCTCATTTTCGAAGAAGTAGTGCCGTCCCAGATAGCCCACGCCGGCCATCACGACCGTGAGCCCCACGATATGGGCGAACATTCTCGGGTAGGTCAGCGCCACAATCTCTTTTTCCAGGGCGAAGGCCAGCGCAAAGGAGAGGACTACCCAGATGGCGCCGACGATGCTCACAAAATAGATCCGCCCCCGTCGTCCCACGTTGACGTCCACGTCGTGGCGCAGTTGCTGGAGCTCCTCGAAATCCTCGCGGCGAGTGGCCAGGTGGGCGGCCAGCTCGTCGTGGCGGGCCTGCAGGGCTTTGTTGGGCTGCGGCAACTCGGCGATGAGCAAGCCCGCCGCCTTATGGGCGTCCCGCTCCAGAGCGCGCTCGGCCATCGCCTCCAACGCGGCCTGCAGTCCCGCCACGGCCCTGACGTCACCGGGCCGCATCTCCAGCGCCTGGTCGTATGCGAATCGGCACTCCCCGAAGATCCGATACAGGCTGCGCTCGTCGACCTCTTCGCCGTCGCCCTCGCGGGCCAATAATTGGCGAACCTCAGCCAGCCTGGCCTCGCCCCGATCGGTGAGCCGCCGGACCTGGCGATGACGCCGGTAGTCATAGAGGGCATCGCGCAGCTCTCGGGCGCTCCCGAACCGATCTTCGGGCTCGCGAGCCATGGCCCGCCGGCAGATCGCCGCCAACTCGGGCGACACATCCTCACCGAACTCCGGTGGCTTGCAGACGTGGGCCTCCATCATGATCGCAAAGAGGGACTTCCCCGAATAGGGCGTCTGGCCGGTGAGCGCCTCGTATAGCATCGCCCCCAATAAAAAGACGTCCGTATGAACCCCGAGCAGCTTGCCGTCGCCGTCGACCATCTCAGGCGCCATATAAGCGGGCGTGCCCGCCGGGCGCTGCACGTCGCTGGCCCTGGCCAACCTCTCCTCTTCGTCCCTCAACGACACGGCGATGCCCCAATCCAACACATAGACCTCGCCGAACTCCCCTAACATCACGTTCTCCGGCTTTAGATCGCGATGGATGATCCCCTGCTCGTGGGCGTAATGGACGGCGTTGCAGACCTGGATCAGCACCTCCACGTGGAGCTCCGTCGGATCGTCTGCGTCGAACCCGTCGGGCGCCTTCTGCGGCTCTTCGATGATCTCCAACCAGGACGTGCCGGCGATCTTCTTCATCACGATCACCGGCTCCCCATCATCGTCGCGCCCCAGCGTATAGACGGGCACGATATTGGGATGCTCCAACAGACCCGTGGTCCAGCCCTCGCGCAACAACACAAGGGTGGCCCGCTCCGATCGCGCCACCTGACGCACCTTCTTGACCGCCACATCGCGGCCCACCGACAACTGCTCGGCCAGCTCCACCAGGCCCATCCCCCCTTCGCCCAGGGTTCCCTTGATCCGCAGCTCCGGCAACGTATCGACCCCGCCGCTTCGAAGCAGAGGCGGAAGCCTATCCACCATCTGCTGCGGCGACCTGGCCACGGGCCGAAAGTCGGCGCTCATCGTCACCGTACGCGCCTCTTCTACGGCCCGGTCCTCGAGCCCCATGGTCTCGAAGATCAGGGTCAACTCACCATCTTCAATCGTCACATCTTCGGCCATTGCACACCTGCGGAGGGTTTGACTAGCTATATTTATCCGCAGTTTAGAAGAGTCTGAGCGATCGCGCACCCTTCACATTTTGGCGTATCGCACCACATTCAGTTTAAGAATCGTGAGAGTCGCAGAAGAGAAAAAGGAGGTTCCCGTCCGGATAAGGGCGGACCGAGCGGGGACGAGATAATTTTGATGAAATTCGGATTCTCGAATCCCGAGGCATAGCTGGAAGCTATGTCGAGCGGTGAGAGAATTCGAAGTTCGCAAAATTAGCCGTCACCCGCGACGGGAGTCACTTTCGGACGCAAACAAGAAAAGGGGAATTGGAACGGGCTCGTTCGATCGCTACACTAATACTAGAGCAGCCCAATCACGGCTGCCGCTGTATT
>SLJM01000273.1 GCA_007135085.1 Myxococcales bacterium | reverse complement strand
CTTCGGCCCCATCTCATCTGGGGCCCCGGCGACAACCATCTGGTTCCCCGCATCGTCGATCGCGCCCGTCGCGGCAAATTGAAAAAGATCGACGGCGGCTCGGCGGTCGTGGACTCCGTCTATATCGACGACGCCGCCCGGGCTCATCTGCAGGCCGCCGATGCACTGGAGGAGAGCGGTGCGCCGGCGGGCAAAGCCTATTTTATCACCCAGGGCCAGCCCATGGCGGTCGGCGAATTGCTGGATAAGATCGTCGGTGCCGCCGGCATGGATCCCGTCGACGCCAACGTCCCTGCAAAGGTCGCCTACGGCGTGGGTTGGTTGATGGAGATGGTCTATAAGCTGCTTCGCAAAAAAGAAGAGCCCCTGATGACCCGATTCGTGGCCAAGCAATTGTCGACGGATCACTATTTTGACATCTCGGCTGCCCGCCAGGATTTTGGCTACGAGCCGCAGCTGACCATCGACGAGGGAATCGAGCGCCTCGGTCAGTGGATTCGCGAAGCGCAGATTTAGCGTTGGCCCGTGGCGTGAAGGCCGAGACCACCCAGGGTGGGCTGAATATGGATCTCGTCGAATCCGGCGGCTCTGAAATATCCTACCAATTCGTCGGGGCTTATCCGGCCGCGGGTGGCGCTGACGATGCGCCATAAGATCATAGATGCCGCAAACCGAGCAGTCGCCATGGGCTGATTGGCCACCCCCGACAGTGGAGCCTGGCCGGTGGCACGCCTGAGGGAACCTTCGGCGTTGGGCTCGAGGGCCACCAGGCGCCCTCCCTGGTCGAGCACCTCGTAGGCCGCCGTGACCGCTGACGATCGGTCGGGCATGAGATAGAAAAAACTATGGGCCAGGATCAGATCGAAGCTCTTCGCCGGGAAGGGTAAATCGTAGACGTCGGCTTCTTCGAAGCGAAGATTGTCCAGGTCTTCGTGGCGGCGCTGGTGATGGCGCCTGGCTCTGGCGATCATAACATCTGAAACGTCTACGCCCACAACCGTAGAGTTCGGCAGGAGGTCGGCGAGCACAAAAGCGCTGATCCCGGGGCCGCAGCCCAGGTCGAGGACTCGCATCGGTTCCACGACGGGACTGACCAAATCGAGGGTGGCCGCGATCTGTCGGCGCCAGAGATCCTGGCGAGTCATGAAATCGTAGCCTCTGGCGGCGATATTGAAGAAGTGTTGGTTGGTTATCATCGGTCTCCTATAAACCTTCCCTCCGCCACTTCCCAGAGCGGTTCAAAAGCCGATCATCCTCAAATAGATCAACCCCTGTTCATCCTCCCTGGCGTGCACTGTGCCCGCCATAATTCGAGCCACCAGGCTATGCGGTTTCTCCGAGGTCTCGACGATCTGTCTGCGGTCTTCCTCGGGCATCGAGGCCCAGGCCTCCAGGCTATCGCGGTTGATGGCGCTCGTGATCATCAGAAATTGGTTGCTGAACGCTTCTGACAAAAGGCGCTGATCTTCTTCGCTTAACTCCTCGGGGTCGAAATCGGGGTTTTCCTGGATTTCGCGATAGAGTCGGCGCGATTCGTTGTATTTTTCGAAATTCTCGTCGTGATCGTTGAGCAAGGCGTCGGCCACAGCTTGATCCCAGGGCTCGTGATCGCCGTCAGCGCTGAATCGGCTGAGGCGGGCGATGGCGTTGACCTGGTGGTATTGGTCGCGCTCGGCGGGGCTCATATCGTCGAGATAGTCCCGGTAAGCCAGCCCCAGATCGTTGGCGCGGAAGAGTAATTGAACGCCGGAACGAAGCATCCGGATGCCGTTCATCGGTGAATCCTCGGCCTCCTCGAGTGCTTTGAGGCGCTCCAGGGTCTGGTCGAAATTACGGGCCTCCCGAGAATCATCCCAACTCTCGAGCTGTGACTTTACGGAGGTCATATCTCGTTGAGATACCTGGGTCTCACCGAGGGTGTCGAAGAATTGATTAAACCCATCGACGGCTTGATTAAATTGCTCCCTCTCCTCGGGATCGTCGCTGGTTGCCAGGCGATTCAGATCGGCCGGTTCCCCACCAACGGCCCCGCCGGCCGAGGCTGCGCCGCCGGCCAATCGTTGGGTATTTTCCAAAAATTGGAAGGTCTCACCCCAGCTGTCGGCGCCCACCGCTTTGGGGGCCTGGAAGTAGAGAAAGGCACCGCCGCCGAGGCCGATCAACATCAAGAGGATCACCGACAGACAGCCACAGCCCAACACCCACTTGAAGCAGCCCCCCGATTTCTTCTGGTTGCCCTGAACTACCGAGGCGTTTTGTTGGGCTTGCTGAGCCTGCGGCGGTTGCTGCATCGGCTGCCCTTGTTGAGGCTGTTGTGCTGGCGGCTGGTTGGGATCGTTCATGGTCATGCCCTCTCTAGTTTTGAGATCAATACGAGGGGAGGATCGCAAAAATACGTCTGCGATGCCAGCCTCTTCACCATCGGCACGAGGTCTTCATCCTTCGGTTTTCGTCGCTCGCTACTATTATCATTGATGCTGAACAATCGATAACTAAATGAATCGGAGAAGTCTAAAATGAAGATCTTGATGATCGGTGGAACCCAATTTGTGGGCCGTCATATGGCCGCGGAGGTCCTGGATCGCGGCCACGAACTCACCCTCTTTCATCGCGGTAAGACCAACCCCGGTATATTTCCGGAAGCCCGGGAAGTGCTCGGCGACCGGATGACCGACCTGGAGCGCCTCGGCGAGGAGTGGGACGTGGTCATCGACACCTGCGGCTATTTTCCACGACAGGTGCGCCTGTCCGGGGAGCACCTCAAAGACAGGGTCGGGCGCTATGTCTTCATCTCGACCATCTCGGTCTATCGGGACTTCTCCAGAGAGGGGGTCGACGAGAAAGCCTACGTCAAAACTCTGGAAGATCCGGAATTAGAGGAGCTCAATTGGTCCACCTATGGGCCATTGAAGACCGAATGCGAGGGCGTCATCGACGGGATCTACCAGGAGCGGGCCTTCGTGATTCGACCGGGGGTCATCGCCGGTCCCTGGGATTCTACGGATCGCTTCACCTACTGGGCCTGGCGGGTAGCCCAGGGGGGAAAGGTATTGGCTCCCGGTCCGGCGGAGGCCAATATCCAGGTCATCGACGCCCGCGATCTGGCCCGCTGGGTCGTCGACGGCGTGGAGGTCGCTCGAAGGGGCACCTATAACGCGGCGGGGCCGCAGATGAGCTTTTCGGAGATGCTCCAGGCCTGTCGGCGCGGGGTCGACGTCGAGGCCGAATTTGTGTGGGCCTCACCCGAACAATTGAGGGAATGGGAGCTCGACGACACCCAGAAGATGCCCCTGTGGAATGAGGAGGGCGACGGCCGAAAGGCAGGAATGTACGCCGTCGATTCCTCGAAGGCCGTCGCCGAAGGGCTGACCTATCGACCCCTGGAAGAAACGGCCCGCGACACCGTGGCCTGGGCCGAATCCTGTGTCGAAGATCACGATTGGCAGGTCGGTCTCGATCTGCTCAAAGAGCAGGAATATGTGCGCAGCCTGCTCGAGGAGTGACGGGACCGAATAATCAGTGTGGTGACGGTGATCTGCGATGTACTATGCTCACGGGGCGCGGACTGCCAGTCCGCAAGGCGGCCAAGCTGGCCGCGCTCCAATGATGTGTGGTTCCCACCACAAAAAAAATCCCCCCCGCGCTCAAATTCATGAGGCGGGGGGGATTTTCTATGAGAGGGCGCTCAGCACCCTGTCATTGACCTGACTTATTCAAAGGTCAGATCGTAATCGTAATCCCATGGCAAGCTCGAAAAAGTGCCACCAACGCGGATGATATAGGGGGTATTTGCTTCAAACTCGAAGGTGATAGTTTCCTCGAGATTGTCGGAAGTAAGATTGCTGGCTGCTTCCTCGAGCAATTCATCTCCCAGTCCGTAGATAAGATGCATACCCATACCAGCGCTGACGGTTTCGGTTCCCGCTCCGGTGCGGGTCAGCGTTACGTCCATCACGGTCGTTTCACTGAGTTCCACGAGGTAGTATTGCTGCGGTAAATAGACACCGTCCCAGGTGGTTCCCGAATAAGTGGCTTCGAAGTCAGTGACCACTTGAGGGCTAATGATATCAACGACCTCCTCAAAGTCGGTCACCGGATCTACAGTAACGCTGAGGAAGGTGAAGGTGACGTCGCCAGCGGGAAGACCGATAAAGCGGAAGAATCCGTCGTCTTCCAGGATGCCTTCGGCCAGGACCGCGCCGGAGGCATCTTCGGTGATGGTGAAGAGGACATCCACACCTTCGTTGTTGATCTGGCTCAACTCAACCACGTCGCCTTCGATGACGGCTTCGGTCACTTCATTCAGCACCTGAGGGGTGATGACGTCGACGACCTCGACAAAGCCGTCGATGGACTCGCCAGTATTATTGACGAAGGTGAAGGTCAGTTCACCGGCGGGGAGGCCGGCGAATTCAGCGCTTCCACCATCGGCGAGGGTGCCCTCTTCGAGGAGATCGCCGGCGTCGTCGGTGATGATGAAGTAGACGGAGGCGCCGTCATCGTTGGTCTGGCTGATCTCGACGAAGTCACCTTCGGCGACGGTCTCCGTGACGTCAGCGATCACTTCGGGGGTGATGATCGTCACAGATTCGGCAAAGCCAGCGATAAGACCACCGCTATTATTGGTGAAGGTGAAGGTGATGTCGCCTTCAGGGAGCTCAGTGAAGGTGAGCTCTTCGCCGGCGTCGATGGTCGTCTCCTCCAGAACAGCGTCGGCTTCGTCGGTGATCGTCAGATCGAAGGTGGCGCCGCTATCGTTATTCTGACTGACGACGGCGAAATCACCGTCGGCCAGGGTTTCGGTGACCGAGACGGACTCGCCGTCGGCGAGGGTTTCTATTTCCTCGAGGGTAATTTCGTAATCGAAAGAGCCCGTAAAATAAGTATCATCGCCACCGATGCGGATGACATAGGGGGTATTGGCCTCGG
>SLJM01000156.1 GCA_007135085.1 Myxococcales bacterium | reverse complement strand
GATGGCGAGTTCAGAAAACGCAATCCCCGCCAATATCCACGCTGCTCCTCAAGGCCGTACATGCAGATTGGATCATTGGAAGTCCCCACCGCAGATAATGCTCCAGAATCAAGGACGCGAATCCCCGCATCTTCCCCAAAATAGAGTGTGGTTCCCGGTGAAACGTTCAGGGTTCGTTCTTGTACCGTATAGGTGTCGTGGATTGTATAGCAGGCCTCGTCGAGATCACCGGCACCGTCGAAGGCGGCAATGCTGTTCAGCACAACACAACCGCCGGGATCCGGTCGATCCACCATACATCCGACGGGTTCTCCGAGTTGATTTTCCTCTCCCGTTTCGATGGGAATACACCCGGTCAATATGACAATTCCCGCAACACTACAGAGTCCTACCATTCGATATAGATCGGTCCAAACTGACTTCGATTTCTTCATTTCTCTCCTCCCATTAAATAAAACCGGGGGTCTGTGACTCTCAAGAAAAGATTAAGAGAGCCAAATTATGTATTTTTCTCAAAATACTTTGGTGAGGAGCCAACTGTGACCAGATCGGGATTCAAAAGCAAGGTTTTTCTCCCTCTATTTGAATATTAATGTTCCCGAAGTTTCATCACAGATAATCAATCCAAAATATCCTCCTCTCCTGCACTCATCTGACTCAGCATCTGCCGTCCCGAGCCCGTATTATACAGGCAACAGAGGCTCATGGTCACCGCTGAGGCCAGACACCAGGAGCAGGTAGCGCCGATGATGAAGGGCTGCCAGAAGGTCAACATGATGGAGAAGAGAAAGCCAAACCCCGTCAGCCCTAGGGCGACCAGCGGGGTCCATCGAGCCAGCGGCGATTTACTCCAGCGCCCGAAACCATAAACCGCCAAAATCGCCATATAGGCAAGGGCCCCCAGAAGGCCCAGGGGCAAGAAGCCGAAGAGCATGGCCAGATCGCTATTTTGAACCACGTTGCATTGGCCGATCGGTCCGCAGACCAACTCCTCGTCGGTGGTCTCCCCATAGGTCAAATAGAGCGCCACCATCAGTCCCACGGCGGCGGTGCCCATCTTGAGCCAAAAAGGAACGTTCTTCGACAGCCGATACTGCCAGCGGCGAGGCCAGCTCAAGGCCGCCAGCAGTCCCAGCATGATCACCAATAAGCCGAAGGCGACGTAATTGCCGGGAAGATCAGCTCGAAACCGGTCTCGCCAGGTCGGCGGCGCCGGCTCGGTGAGTTGGAGATCGGTCCGAGACAGAACGGTCTCCACACCGGGGATATCCGGCCAATCCACCCCTCCCGTCGCCAGGTATTCATCGATGAGCCCGGGCAGCCGCTCTGGAATCTCTCCTGCACCGACCAAAAGATGATCGTCGATGACCACCGTGGGCACCCCCTGGCGGCGGCGATCGACCGAAAAGATCTGCCAGGTCTGGCGCAGCAACTGGCCCCCTTCTTCGGTGGTGGTATCGACGCGCAATATCTGGAGGCGATCTCCATATTCATCTTCCAACGGTCGCAGGTCGCGCTCATCGACGGTGGCGCAGAAGGGACAGATCGGCGAGGTGAGAAAGAGCACTCGCACCGACTCCGAAACCTCGTCCTGCCCGTCCGTCTCGGAGCCGGTGTCGGCATAGGCGACAGCAGTGGCAGCCATCAGACCTGCAACGGCGATGACCATCACCAAGAGCATCTTGCCGAAAATAATCGACTGAAACCTGAATTCGTTCATGACTTCGCTGATCCACGGGGGCGAGACGAAATTGCATTAAACGTGGTTTAGCCTTAACACCGCCACGCGGAAAACGCATCCCGCGGGCTCACAAATGTCCTCTGTCCCCCCACCTTCAAGACTCAGGAGATCGCCGACGAGGGAGCCCCCGATGAGGTAGCCTGATGGATGGCCCAGGCGGCGTTGACCAGGCCGATATGGCTAAAGGCCTGGGGAAAATTGCCGAGCAACTCTCGCCTCTTCGAATCTACCTGTTCCGACAGAAGTCCCAGATCGTTGGCGAAGGCGGCGGCGCCCTCGAAGATCTGGCGAGCCCGGTCGATCTGGCCCGCCAGAGCGCGGGCGTGAGCCAGCCAGAAGGTGCATAATAAAAAACTCCCCTCCTCTCCGGGCAGACCGTCGTCGCTGAGGTAGCGGTAGACCAGGCCCTGCGAGTCGGTCAGGTGCTCCTCCACGGCGTCGATCGTAGCCAGCACCTTCGGATGATCGCCGGGCAAAAAACCGACCATGGGAATAACCAGACTCGCCGCGTCCAGGGCGTCGTCGCCAAAGGCTTGAGTAAACGCTCCGGCTTCGTCACTCCAGCCCTCCTCGAGGATCGCCTGGCGAATCTGAGCGCGGGTATTTTCCCAACGCTCGATATGCTCTTCACCGGCCTCCAGCCAGGCTGCCATCTCCAGGGCTCGATCCAGCGCCACCCAGCACATCAATTTGGAGTGCAGATACTGACGAGGCTCGTCGCGAACTTCCCAGATTCCCTGGTCGGGAAGATGCCAGTCCCGGCCGGCGGCGTCGGCGACGCCCACCAAAAACCGTTTGGTCAGCGGGTCGACATCAGCCAGATAGTCCTGCAGGCGATGAACCGCCGATAGTAGCTCGCCATAGACATCACGCTGGGTCTGGCGCCAGGCCTGATTTCCCACCCGAACTGGAGCGCTGTCTCGCCACCCCGACAGGTGGGGAAGCTCCCGCTCACTTAGATCGTGCTCCCCGCCGATGCCGTACATCACCTGCATTGGATGGCCCTTTTCGAGCCTGGTGAATGCCGCGCCGGCCAGAAAGTCGATGAATTTATAGGCCTCGTCGGGACAGGCCGACACCCACAGGGCGTCCAGAGTAAACGCGGCGTCCCGCACCCAGGTGAAGCGATAATCCCAATTGCGACGGCCCCCCTCTTCCTCTGGGAGCGACGTGGTCGGCGCCGCGAGGATGGCCCCCGTGGGAAAATAGGTCAGCCCCTGCAAGACCCGCCCGCTATGGTGAACCAGGTCCGCCCAGGGCCCCCGATAGGACTGATGCATCTTCGACCAGTGCCGCCAGGCGCCGGCGGTGGTCTTCAGCTCCTGGCCGAGCTGCTCCTGACTCAAGGTCTGCGGCAAGGGCTCTGTGCTGGCCGCATATTGCATCCCGAAGCAACGACATTGACCGGCGCCGAGGGAAAAACGGGTGCGCAGCCAGGGTTGATCCGTACCGCATTTGAGCTGGCAGGAGAGCACCAACCGCGCGGCCCCTCCACGGGCCACGATACCCCCGTCCACGGAATGAAGCAGGCAGGCGATGAGACCGTACTCCGGTCTTGGCTCATACTCAAATTCGACCAACACCTCCCCGGCCACGCAGCGCACCTGGCGAACCAAGAGGTGAGGAGCCTCGGCTCCCAGGGCGTGGCCGTGGGGTTCTTCATTTGGTCCGGTGGCCAGGGCGTCGACGATCACCAGCTCCCCGCTGTCGGTGCGAAATCTGGTCTCCAGGGTCATCGTCCCCGGCAGGTACCGGCGAGTCATCTCCGCCTCTTTGACGGGCCGAATCAGCCAATGACCTCCATCTTCGTCGAGGAGTCGGGCGAAGACCGAGGCGCCGTCAAAGCGAGGAAAGCAGAGCCAATCGATGGAGCCGTCTCGGCCCACCAATGCAGCCCCATTACAATCGGAGAGCAGCGCATAATCGCCGATGGGTTGGAGAGACATATTCCGTCCGGGGTTGGTCGATACTTCGTCGGCCTGGTCGTCGGGACAACTCAGCTTCAAAAGATCGACACCGACGGCGATATGCGAAATGCTCCCCCCTCAGTCCTGAAAGTGAATTAGCCCCACCGCGTCGAGATCAAAGCCCGTTAAGGGCTCGTCGCCGATGCCCCAGAGATCGCGAATTCGCACATAACGCGCTCGCTCCAGGCCCACATCGGCCAGATCGAATGCATCGCCGCCGGTCGCCGCGGATTCCAGGGGCAGCACCTCGTGAGGATCGTAGGACAGCGTCGGTGTCCAGCCCGCGCAGCCGTCGTAGGGTGGCGGATCGCCGAACTCGAAGTCGCACTCGAAGGTATGCCACGTTTCACCGTCGGCGCTGACCGACACCTCGCCGAGTTCGGCGAAGACCTGCTCCTCGTCGCCGCCGGGCCAGAAGGGGTTTTCGAAGACGATGAAGTCCGGTCCCTCGCCATTGACGATCTCCCCATCTCCAAAGCTCAAGACGATCTCGCCGCCGGCGCCGAGGCTCAGCACATCGAGACTTCCCTGGGTAGTGCCTCCTCCGCTGGGCGGGCCGAGCACCACGTCGGGCATATATTCCTGTCCGTATCCAGCGCCGGGACCAGGCTCGAAGGAGACCACTTCCGTGGCATAGGGCAACGGCGCTCCCCCCTGCCCTTCGAGCTCGCCGCAACCAAATATGAGCGCCGCAGACGCGGCCATCGCTGACCACGCCGCCGCCTGACCAAGACAAAGGTCCGTCATTGTCGGGTCATCTCCGTCCAGGCAAAGCCGCCGCAACCACCTTCTAAGTCTTCATCGTCGGCGGTGGCGTCCGAGAGCTGCGCTTCCTCTTCGGTGGCGAGGCCGAAGTCGACGGTGCAATAATAGAAGACGTCCTCTTCAATCGGCGTCCAGACCAGGCGGTTATAGGCCGAGGGATTCCACTCGTCGTCATCGGGATTCTGAGTGACCGCCCAACGCTGGTCGTTCTCGAAGTCGATGAGATACATAAACGACCACTTCTCGTCGTCGATGACCTCAATCGTTCCGAATTGAGTCTCCCACTCCCCGACGACCTCGATCTCCGATTCGGTCTGATTGTTCGGAGTCTCGTCGTTATTCTGAGTCTCGTCATTTTCAGCGGACTGATTCTCACCCTCTTCTTCTACGTCGAGCTCGCCGCAGGCCAACGCCCCGGTGGCCAAAAACGCGACCAACGACAGAAGAAGCACACTACCTTTCAGATTAAACTT
>SLJM01000445.1 GCA_007135085.1 Myxococcales bacterium | reverse complement strand
GCCAAAAAGATCAACGACCGCCTGATCTCAAACTGCGTGCTCAACGCCTACGATCTGGCGGAGAAGCTGGAGCTGGGCCAATTGGCCTTCCCCGCCCTGGGCTGCGGAGTGGCGGGCTTTCCCATGGATCGATTTTTGGACATCTTCTGGAAGGTGACCTCCGAGGAGTTGCCGCGGCTAAAACATGTGCGTCAGGTCTTTTTGTGCATGTACGACGACGAGGAATTCGAGGCAGCCTGTAAGCACGCCGACGCCCACGCCGGTGATATGCCGGAGACGATCAAGCTCGAGATCAACGAGTCGGGCTTTACGGCGGGAGTCTTTGGCTGACGATGAACGAGACGTCTACCGGCCGGGGCAGCGGAAAATTCATCATCTTCGGTGAGCATGCCGTGGTCTACGGCCGCCCCGCCCTTGCATCGAGCCTCTCCAGGGGGGCCATGGCGAGCCTTCGACGGGTCGAGAGCCCGCGATGGACCGCCGCCCATCCGGCGGGGGCCATCGACGCCGACGACCAGGTGGCGCGGGCCGTCAAAGCCCTGCTCGCCACCTTTGATCTGCACCCCGAACAACTCGAGATCGATGTGGAATTGACCATTCCCGTCGGCGCCGGGCTGGGGAGTTCTGCAGCCATGGCCGTGGCGTTGGCCCGGGCCGCCGCCGGCCTATGTGGGTTCGACGGAGAACAGGCGAAGACCATGGTGAACCGCGCCGTGGCGGCCTCGGAGGCCGTCTTTCACGGCAACGCCTCGGGCATCGATCAACGCGCTGCTTCGGGTGCCGGTTTCTTTCGCTTCCAGCGACAGGGAGAATCGCCGACCTTCGAGTCTTTCGAGGTGCCAGCGCAGCGTTGGATTGTCGCCCAGGTGGCCCCGTCGCAGTCGACGGCCGAGATGGTCGCCGCCGTGGCCTCACTATACGAGCGGCGTCACCAGTTGGTGGACAGAATCTTCGACGATATCGCCGTCATTACTGAATCCGGTCGCCAGGCCCTATGCGCTGGACGATGGGATGAGGTCGGAGAATTGATGAACCTGAACCAGGGCCTGTTGAACGCCCTGGGCGTGTCATCGCCCCGATTGGAAGCTGCATGCCAGGCCGCCCGCGACGCCGGCGCCTTCGGGGCCAAGCTCACCGGTGCCGGCGGCGGCGGGTGCATTATCGCCCTGGGCGGCCCCGGCGACGCCGTCGAGTCGAGCCTCACCGAATTCGGCCCGGTCTATACCTTCGATCTCCCTTCAAAATCATAGCTTGGCGACTGGAGCTGTTATGAAAGCCACGGCCATTGCCCATTCCAATATCGCCCTGGTCAAATATTGGGGAAAACGAGACGTGGCGCTCAACCTGCCGGCGGCGGGAAGTCTGTCGGTGACCCTCGACGGTTTGTCGACGACGACCACCGTCAGCTTTGATGACTCCCTCGACGGAGACAGACTTATTCTCGACGGCCAGGAGATCACCGAGGGAAGGCCACTGGACCGAGTCGTCACCTTTTTGGATCTGATCCGCGCCGAAGCTGAAGTCACGGCCTGCGCCACCGTAGAGACGTCAAACGACTTTCCCACCGCCGCCGGGCTGGCCTCGTCGGCGTCGGGATTTGCGGCGCTGGCGCTGGCGGCGACCACGGCGGCCGGGCTTGACTGGTCGAAAGAACGCCTGTCGGCCCTTGCCCGGCGGGGCTCGGGCTCGGCGGCGCGCAGCCTCTTCGGTGGCTTTGCGGAGATGAAGCCCGGCCTTCGCCCCGACGGCGCCGACGCCCATGCAGTGCCCATCGCCGACGCCGATCACTGGGATCTGCGATGCCTGGTCGCTCTGACGGCCCGCGGCGAGAAAAAGGTGGGCTCCACTCAGGGCATGCAGCGCACACAGGCCACATCGCCATTCTTCAACCCCTGGCTGGCGACGATGGACGACGACCTGACAGCGGCCCGCCAGGCCGTTGAGAATCGCGACTTCGGAGCACTGGCCGGCGTCGCCGAGCGAAGCTGTCTGCGAATGCACGCCACAGCCATCGGCGCCGACCCGGGCGTATTATATTGGAACGCCACGACCACCTCTCTCATCCACGCAGTGCGCCATGCCCGAGACGAGGGCCTGCCCTGCTTCTTCACCATCGACGCCGGTCCCCACGTCAAAGTCTTTTGTCCGGCCTCGTCGGCGACGGACGTGGAAGCAATGTTGCGCGACAGCTCAGGCGTCCTCGACGTATTGGTGACCAGGCCCGGCCAGGGGGCGCGGATCATCGAGGCTCGTTGACACCGCCGCCGAGTCGCGCCAGATTGTGAGCCCTGTTTGGAACGACGATTTTAGTGACTTTTTCGGCCGCGAGTTCTGCCATGCCCCAAAAATTCGATCTTTCTCGGTTTACTCAAAAAGCCCGACGTGCTCTGGAGCGAGGTCAGACCCTGGCCAAGAAATTTCGCCACAAGCATGTGGACGTGGAGCATACGCTATTGGCCATGCTCGAGCTCGACGAGAGCGTGGCCGGGGCGCTCCTGGAAAGGATCGACGCCGACCCCAAATCGATCGGTCGCAAGCTCATCGACGAGCTGGAGTTGTTGCCGCGCAATTACCGCTCCGGCGCCGAGGTCTTCGTGGCCAAGCCCCTGCTCGGGGCGCTGCAGGACGCCGGCGTAGAAGCCAAAAAGCGAGGCGATCAATTTACGAGCACGGAACATCTCCTGCTCGTCTTTTCGCGCCTCGATAGGACCTTTGCAGGCCGGTTGCTAAAGGACAGCGGGGCCACGCCGGACAAGATCGCGAGCGCCATCGACAAATCGCGGGGTGGCAAAAAGATCACCGCCGCCGATGACGAGGGCGAGGTGGGCGGCGTGCTCCAAAAATATAGCGAAGACATCACCGAGCTGGCCCGAAAGGACGAGCTCGATCCGGTCATCGGCCGCGACGCCCAGATCCGACGGGTCATCCAGGTGCTGACGCGGCGCACCAAGAATAATCCGGTCCTCCTCGGTCATCCCGGCGTGGGCCGGACCTCCATCGTCCACGCCCTGGCCCACCGGCTCGTCGAAGGAGACGTGCCCGTCGGCCTTCAGGGCAAGCGACTGCTGCGCCTCGACCTGGGCGCCCTGGTGGCCGGCACGAGCCTGCGCGGCCAATTTGAAGAGCGGATCAGGACCATCATCCAGGAGGTGGCCGCCAGCGAGGGCAAGATCATCTTATTTATCCCCGAGATCCATCAGATCGTGGGCTCCGGCGGCGGCGACGGGGGAGGCGCGGCGGGCATGCTCACCCCTGCGTTGGCCAGAGGCCAGATCAGCTGCATCGGCACCAGCACCGTCGATAATTATCGCCAGCATATCGAGGAAGATCCCACCCTGGAGCGTCGCTTCCAGTCGATTCATGTCGACGAGGTCAGTGAAGAGGAATGCGTCTCTATTTTGCGCGGCATCAAACAGGGTTTTGAAATCCACCACGGAGTCCAGATCGCCGACAGCGCACTTGTCGCTGCGGCGGAGATGACCGAGCGCTATATCCAGGACCGACACTGGCCGGACAAGGCCATCGACGTCATCGACGAAGCAGCCGCCCGGCTGCGCGTCGAGATCGACTCCAAGCCCACCGAGCTCGACGCCGTGGAGCGGCGGCTCCATAACCTGGAGCTCGAGCGCACCACCCTGGCCGACGCCATCAAGCCCGAGACCGTGGAGGCCCGTAAGGATCTGGACAACGACATCGAAAGCCTCCGCGAAGAAGCGGCGCGGCTTCGAGCTCGTTGGGAGACCGAAAAGGAAGTGCTCGACGAGATCACGGAGCATAAGGAAGAATTGGAAGCGGCC
Source organism: Myxococcales bacterium (assembly GCA_007135085.1). Lineage (GTDB taxonomy): Bacteria > Myxococcota_A > Bradymonadia > Bradymonadales > Bradymonadaceae > SLJM01. The sequence continues at coordinate 1,159 of SLJM01000445.1, read as the reverse complement.
CAAAAAGAAGTGCAGGAGGCCCAGCGAAACGGAGAGCTGGGCCGTGCCGCAGAGATTCGCTACAGCGTGCTCCCAAAGGTGGAGAAGAAGGTGGAGGCCGCCAAAAAGCGACTGGACGAACTCCACGAGGAAGAGCGGCTCCTAAAAGATTATGTAGACGCCAATGACGTGGGCTCGGTCATCGCCGAGTGGACGGGCATCCCCGTGAGCAAGATGTTGGAGTCGGAGCGGGAGAAATTGCTCAATATGCCGGATCGACTGCGCCAGAGAGTGGTCGGCCAGGACGACGCCATCGAGACCATCACCAGCGCCATCTGGCGCTCCCGGGCCGGCCTTCAAGATCCGAACCGACCGATCGGAAATTTCATGTTCGTCGGCCCCACCGGGGTGGGCAAGACGGAGCTCGCCAAGGCGTTGTCTGAATTTCTCTTCGACAGCGAGGACTCGCTCATTCGCATCGATATGTCGGAGTATATGGAGCAGTCCAAGGTCAACACCCTTATCGGTTCGGCTCGCGGCTATGTGGGCAGCGAAAAAGGGGGAATCCTCACCGAGGCGGTCCGCCTTCGCCCCTATAGCGTGGTCCTCTTCGACGAAGCAGAAAAAGCACACCCCGACGTCTTCAACCTGCTCTTGCAGTTGATGGACGAGGGCCGGCTCACCGACAGTCAGGGACGGCGCGTGGACTTCACCAACACCCTGGTGATCTTGACCTCCAACGTGGGCAGCCGGCGGATCATGGATCTGAGCGGCAAGGCCAGCGGCCAGGAGATGATCGACGCCGTCAACGATATTTTGCGCGACCACTTCCGCCCCGAATTCTTGAACCGACTCGACGCCCCGATCGTCTTCCAGGCCCTCGATCTGGACGCCATCCGAATGATCGTCGATATCCAGAAGCGCAGCCTGCGTCGCATGATTGCCGAACAACGCATGACCATCGACATCACCGACGAGGCCAAGGACTTTCTGGCCAAGGCCGGCTTTGAGCCCGAATACGGCGCTCGCCCCCTGAAACGGGCCATCGGCACCTATATCCAAGATCCTCTGGCCGTGGAAGTTCTGGAGGGCAAATTCGAGCCCGGCGACCACGTTCTGGTCGACGTCGCCGAAGATGGCGAATCCCTCGTGTTCTGTAAGGATACACCCAGACAAGAAG
>SLJM01000309.1 GCA_007135085.1 Myxococcales bacterium | reverse complement strand
GCCTCTTCGAAGACCTTCTCCATCTTGTCGTATTTTTTCTGCTTATAATACAGGGTGCCCAACATGGCCCGGGCGACCCAGTTTTTCTTGAACGCTCGCTTCAAGAAGGGCTCGGCCTCATCGAAGCGCTGGCTCATATAGAGGACGGTGCCGATCTGGGCGTCGACCTGACCGGTGACGAAGATCTGCCACTTTCCGAGGGGATAAGCCTCTTTTAGGGTCTCGATACCGCGGTCGATATTGCGGCCCTGAAGATCTTGTTGGGCCCTGGTGACGATGGCCTGCACCTCTTTCATGGTGCGTCGGGCCAAAAGAACGTAGGTCACGCCCAAAACGAAGAGGCCGGGGACGATCCCGTACCACCAGCCGCCAAAGAAGGCGCCGATGCCAAAGGTGACGGCCACCGCGGCGGCCACGGAGATGAGTATATTGTACATGGAGGGGGTCCAAACTTTTGATGATTCGCGATTGCAGTGCGCCGCAGTGACCGGCCCGAGTCAGGGCAGGGGAAAGGCGGAGCAAAATTCTTCGACGTCTGAGGCGATCCGCCCCAATTGGTCGTCGTCGTCGAGGTGGTCCAGAGTCTGACCGATAAATTGGGCGATCTGCTTCATATCCTCACCGTCCATGCCACGGGTGGTCACGGCCGCCGTGCCCAGGCGGATGCCCGAGGGATCGAAGGGCTTTCGCTGATCAAAGGGAATGGAGTTGGCGTTGACGATGATGCCCGCTTTCTCAAGGGCGATGGCGGCGTCGCGGCCGCCGATGTCGCGGGGCGTCAGATCGACGAGGAGCAGGTGATTGTCCGTGCCGCCGCTGACCAGGCGCAGTCCCGCTTCTTCCATTGCCTGACCGAGGATCCTGGCGTTGGTGACCACCTGTTGTGCGTAGGCTTTAAACTCGTCGGTGTCGGCCTCGCCAAAGGCCACGGCGGCGGCGGCAATGGCGTTCATATGGGGGCCGCCCTGAAGGGCGGGGAAGACGGCGCGGTCGATGGCCCTGGCGTGCTCTTCTTTGCACAAGATCATCCCGCCCCGGGGGCCGCGGAGGGTCTTGTGGGTCGTGGTGGTGACCACGTCGGCCCGCTCCACCGGTGAGGGGTGGGCGCCGCCGGCGACCAGCCCGGCGATATGGGCGATATCTGCTACCAGATAGGCGCCGACTTCTTCGGCGATGTCGGCAAAGGCGTCGAAGTCGATGGTCCGCGGATAGGCCGAGGCGCCGCAGATGATCATCTTCGGCTCCACCTCTTTGGCGATGCGACGCACCTCGTCGTAATCGATGACCTCCGCGTCGCGGCTCACCCCGTAGTGATGGGCGTCGTAGAAGCGTCCCGAGAAGCTGACCTTCCAGCCGTGGGTCAGGTGCCCCCCGAAGGGAAGGCCCATGCCGAGCACGGAATCGCCGAGCTCCAAAAGCGCATAATAGACGGCCAGGTTGGCCGGCGAGCCCGAATAGGGCTGGACGTTTGCGTGGTCGGCGCCAAAGAGGGCGCAGGCCCGATCGCGGGCGATATTCTCGACAGCGTCGGTCTCCTGCTGGCCCTGATAATAGCGCCGTCCCGGATAGCCCTCGCTATATTTGTTGGTCAGCCGCGAGGCCGTGGCCTGGCGCACCGCCCGGGAGGCGTAGTTCTCGCTGGCGATGAGCCGGATCGTGCGCCCCTGGCGGCGATCTTCGCTCTCCAAATGCTCGAAGATCTCAGGATCGGTCTGTCGAAGGGCGGTTCCAAGTTGGTCGGGCATGGCGTCTCCGTGTTGGGTCGCCGGTTACTCCGCGGCGGCAGGGGCGTCCTGGTCGTCGGCGTCGTCACCTTCGACGGCCAGATTATCGGCGATGATTTCGGCCAGATCGTAGAGCTTGACGTTGTCGGCACCACGGTTTTTGAGTCCGTCGTCGAACATGGTCAGGCAGAACGGGCAGTTGACGGCGATGGCGTCGGGGTCGGTGGCCAGAGCCTGGTCGGTGCGTTCAATATTAACGCGCTTGCCCTTGGTCTCTTCCATCCACATCCGACCGCCGCCGGCGCCACAGCAGAAGGCCTGCTTTTTGTTGAGTTCCATCTCCTGCATCACCACGCCGGGCACCGATTGGAGAACCTCGCGGGGATTCTCGTAATTTTCGTCCCACCGACCGATATAGCAGGAGTCGTGATAGGTGATCTTGGTCGTGGCTCCGGGCTGCAATTTGAGATGCCCGTTATTGATCAGGTCGTTGAGCAACTGCGTATGGTGGATCACCTCGTAGTTTCCACCCAGCTGGGGGTATTCCTTGCCGATCGTATGGAAGCAGTGGGGGCAGGTGGTGATGATCTTGGTCACGTCGTATTTGTTCAATACCTCGATATTCTGGGTGGCCAGCATCCAGTAGAGGTATTCGTTTCCGATACGACGGGCAGGGTCACCGGTGCAGCCCTCTTCGGGTCCAAGGATGGCAAAGGAGACGTCGGCGGCCTTGAGGATCTTGGCAAAGGCCTGAGTGACCTTTTTCTGCCGGTCGTCGAAGCTGCCTGCGCAACCGACGAAGAACAGGTAGTCCGGAGCCGTGCTCAATTCGCTCATCAAGGGAATGTCCAGGCCGTCGGCCCAGTCGGCGCGGTACGACGAGGAGATACCCCAGGGGTTAGAGTTATTCTCCATATTTCGGAAGGTGCGGCCCACTTCGGCGGAGAAATCAGCCTCCATGAGCGCCAGATAACGGCGCATGTCGATGATGGTGTCCACGTGTTCGATAAAGACCGGGCAGTTGGACACGCAGGCCCCACAGGTGGTGCAGGCCCACAATTCCTCTTTGGTGATGATGCCGCCAGCCAGCGCCGGATATTCCTCTGCGGCGTCCGTATTGCCCTTGCGAATGACCTCCGTGCCCTTTTCGCGCAGATGATCCTTGATATTGTGGATGATCATCATCGGGTTGAGGGCCTTGCCCGTATTAAAGGCCGGACAATAATGCTCGCAGCGGCCACATTCGGTGCAGGCGTAGGTGTCGAGCAATTGCTTCCAGCTCAGATCTTCGACCTTGGCTGCCCCGTAGGACTCGACGCTCATATCCTCCATGTCGATGGGATTGACCGCGCCCTTGGGCCCGAGCTTTCGGAAGAAGATATTGGGGATGGCACCGATGAGGTGGAGGTGCTTTCCGAAGGGGATATAGTTGGCAAAGAAGACGACGATGCCAATATGGGCCCAGTAGGCCACATGATAGCCCCAGAACATGCCTTCGGCGTTGGGGTTGGCCCCGAGGGTCTCAAAGAAGTTGGCCACCATCAGAGTGACCGGTGTCCACTGGGCGTCCCAGGGGAGGGTCTCGGGGGAGACGAACGCAATATGAAGGCCGTGGGCGACGAATTTGCTGATCATCAGCGCCCCGATCAAAACCAGGATCACCGCCGCGTCCATGGAGGGGATGGAGTGCTTGGGCCGGATGACGTAGCGACGAATCGCGGCACCGACACAGGCGAGCAACACCAGCAGGCCGAAGATATCCTGCAAAAAGAGCAGCACATTATAGGGGGCCTGCCCGATATAGGTGCTCCAATGGAAATTATAGAAAAAGCCGCCGATGATATATTCCAGGGTCTCCAGCTGGAGAACCAGAAAGCCCCAGAAGATAAAAAGGTGGAGCATCCCCGCCGGTTCGGCGATGACCCGGGCCTGGCCCAGAACGTTGACGACGACTCCTTTGACGCGTTCACCGAGTTCACTAAAGGTGAGATCTCCCTTGCCCCAGGCTACGTAGCGTATCAGCCAGTAGACGGTGACGGCAGCGAAGCCAAAGCCAACGACGACGCCCACGCTCAGGATCACGCGCAGAAGCAAGCCGAATTCGGAAATGTCATAAAAAGGTTGATCGTACACGATGGCACTCCAGGCGAACTATTCGGGGGGCGCTCAAAAGGGCGCCATCCCATTGGTGCACAGGTCGGAACCAGTGGGGTCAGAGCACCATTCCGGCACAACTCGACCCGCGGCCCCTTCATAGCCCAACACCTCGCGATGGGCAACCCCGTCGGATCACCGCCATGGGAGAGCCCTGGTTGGGGGTAGGATGGAGGAGCGATCTGTGGCAATATGGGCGCCCAATTAGCTCTGGCAACCTGGCCTCATGGAGAAGCGTAACATGTCGGAATTGGTGGTCGGTATCGATCTCGGAACGTCGAATTCGGTGATCTCAGTCGTGTTGGAGGGGGAGGCGATCGTGATCCCCGACGAGGCGGGCAATCGGATTCACCCCTCGGTGGTCTATTTTCGCGAAGACGGGCAGACCGTGGTGGGCAATCAGGCCTGGCGATTTCGGGCTGAGCATCCCCAGCGCACGGTCTATTCGGCCAAGCGCCTCATCGGCCGCCCCTTTGACAGCCCGGAGATCAAGATGCTCATGGGCTCCTTTCCCTTTGCGGTCATCCCCGCCGAGGACAATACGCCGCGCATCCAGATCGACAATCAACTCCATCCTCCGGAGGGGATCGGCGCCCGGGTGCTTCACTATTTGAAGTCGCTGGCCGAGCAATATCTGGGGCAGGCGGTGGACAAAGCGGTGATCACCGTGCCCGCCAACTTCGACGAGGCTCAGCGCCGGGCCACCAAGCGTGCCGGAGAATTGGCGGGGCTGGAGGTGATGCGCCTGGTCAACGAGCCCACGGCGGCGGCGCTGGCCTATGGCTACGGGGCCCGAAAGCGCGAGCGGGTGGCGATCTACGATTTCGGCGGTGGCACCTTCGACGTGACCCTGTTGGAGTTGCGGGACAACGTCTTCGAGGTGCTCTCCACGGCGGGCAATACCTACCTGGGAGGCGACGACTTCGACAACCGGCTGGTCGCTCTGATGATGAACGCCTTCGAGCGTCAGCATCAGGTCGATCTGTCGGCCGATCACTATTCACGCCAGCGCCTGCGGGTGTTGGCGGAGCATCTCAAATGTGAACTGAGCCATAATGAGGTAATTCGACAGCGCATCGTCGAATACGTGCCAGGGACGATGACCGAGATCGAGATTGATTTTCAGCTCAGCCGCCAGGAGTTCAACGAGCGCTGCCGAGATATCGTCGATCAGAGCCTGCAGACCTGTCAGGAGGCGCTTCAGACGGCGGGGTTGCAACGGGCCGAGTTGGAGCACCTGGTGCTCGTCGGCGGCTCAACCCGAATCCCTTTGGTCCAGCAGCGGACCCGCGAATTCTTCAATCGCGAGCCCGTGCTGGGGATCAACCCCGACGAGGTGGTCTCCATCGGCGCCGCCGTCTTCGGCGCCTCCCTCACCGATCAGGGGCGGGCCCCCCAGGTGGGAGCGGCCAATTTCGACCCCAACGACGACTCCTGGATGGAGGGGCTGGAAGAAGATGGCGGTGGTGGACCGTTACTCATCGACGTCACGCCCCACGCGTTGGGGGTGGCCACCGTGGGAGGGGTGATGGACATCATCATCGAGCGAAACGGTCAGCTTCCCCTGGAGCGATCCCGTTATTTTTCCACCTCTCGAGACAATCAGACTCGGGTGGTGCTGCCCGTTTATTCGGGCAATAGCCGGCGTATCGAGGAGAACCAACAATTGGGCATGATCGAGCTGACCGACATCCCCCCTGGTCCCCGTGAAGAGGTCCAGATCGAGGTGACCTTCGAGGTGGATACGAACGGAATGCTCAGTATTCGCGCCACTGATATGCGCACGGGACTCAATCAATTTGTCCGGTTGTCGATTACAGGTGACAGCGTGGGCCAAGAATCGTACGACACGAGCGATCTGCTCATGACCTGAGCGGCCCCCCCGGGGCGAACGACGGTGGGCGCTGGCGGGTCGAAAGAAATTCGAAAGAGACGAAGGAAAGAAATGAGAGGCAAGAGTTTTTCGAAGACGATCGTCCTGGCCGCTGCCGCAGCTTCGCTGGCGGTGTGGGGATGTGATGGTGACGAGTTCTCCGACGCCCCGGCGGCACAGGCTGGAGCCAGTCAGTCCTCGCAGGGTAGCGACAGGGGTGGGTTGGGGCCCGTGGAGGGCTCGGAGCTGCCCCCGGGGCATCCGCCGCTTGCTCCGGATCAACAGAGGGGGCAACAGCAGGCCCCGCCACCCCAGGGAACTCCGCAGGCCAACCCGGTGGAGCGGATTCCCCCCGCCGAGTACGGGCAGCGAGGCCCCATCCTCTGGGACTCCCCGGACCATTGGGAGCCCCGTGAGCCACAGGGCACGATGCGCTTTGCAGAATATGGTGTCCGTGATGGCGCGGAGTTGACGATCTTTTATTTCGGTCCCGATTCGGGGGGCGCTGCCGAGGGCAACCTCCAGCGCTGGGAGAGTCAACTGACCGGTGGTCCGGCGCCGGCAAAGTCGGTGACCGAGATCGACGGCATGACGGTCCATCGATTCGATGGGCAGGGCACCTACCACGCAGACCTTCCGGGGGTATCGGACGGCCCCGTCGAAGATCAGCGCATGCTCGGCGCCATCGTCGAAACCTCCCAGGGATTGTTCTTCTTTCGCCTCCTCGGCGATCGGCAGGTCGTCGACGACGAGGTCGAGGGGTTTGATTCGTTCGTTAAATCATTTCGCGACGGCGCTTGAAGCCCGGTGTTGAGCAGTTATCGGAGCTGCCAGGTGTCGACCGAGCCATCGCCCAAGGTGTCTCGGCCGATGCGCACAAGGACGCCGTCTTCGTAATATTCCCAGCGGTCGATCTGGCCGTCGCCATGGCGATCGAGCTCTACTCGAGAGATGCGGCCGTCGAGATAGATACGCCGCTCCCTGAGACGTTCACCCGTCTCGTCCATCAGCTCTTTGCGGACCAGCTCGCCGCCCACAAAATACAAGAAAGAGTCCATCGTACCGTTGAGGTTGAGATCGTTTTCTTCACGCTGGACGTTGCCGAAGTTGTCGTAATAGCGGCGCACATTGATCTTTTGGTCGCCCGTGACGTCGATCTCCATCTTCTTGAGGCGTCGCTCAACGCGGGAGTCGTCGCGGGGGTGTTGATACTCCTCGAAATATCGGATGATGTCGGTATGGCCGTCGGCGTTGGTGTCGAGTCGTTCGACGATAAAGCCCTCCTCATCCTCTTCGGTAGTCATGGTCGGATGGAGGGGGCCCTCGTCGTTCTGGTCTTGGCGTGCACCTTTATCACTGCTACAGCCAGCGACCGTGACGGCGACGAGGAAGACGACGAAAAAAACCTTGGAGCGAAGCGGTGTGGACATCATGGAAGCTCGCAGGTGATAGCGAAAATACAGAAGGGGCCGAAGCCGATACTGGATGAGAAGAATGAAACCTCAAAGCCCTGGTGTCAAAGCCGATACTCACACCGGTTGACGAAGCTCGTCGGCGCCGCTGGTCTTGTCGGAGAGGGGCGCAGTGGGTTATCAACGCTGCGCTTAACCCCGTGGCAGTATAGAACCATCGGGAAGAATGGCACCAGATCGACTGTTCAGCACACGACTTAAGCGACATTTGACGAGGAGGCCCAGCGGGGCCAATCGTCATGGCATCTCGAACTGAAGAATTTATGACAAAATCAAAGACGGACCAGACGAAGCTGCGTAATTTTTCGATCATCGCCCATATCGATCATGGGAAGTCGACGCTGGCGGATCGGATTCTGGAGGTCACCGAGGCGGTCTCGGAGCGCGATCGGAAGGCGCAATTTCTGGACAATATGGATCTGGAGCGGGAGCGGGGCATTACGATCAAGGCGCAGACGGTGCGCCTGAAGTATACCTCCGATGACGGCGTGGATTATATCCTCAACCTCATCGATACGCCGGGGCACGTGGATTTCAATTATGAAGTCTCGCGAAGCCTGGCCTGTTGCGAAGGGGCAGTGCTGGTGGTCGACGCCGCGCAGGGCGTGGAGGCCCAGACGGTGGCCAACGTCTATCTGGCCATCGACAACGATCTGGAGATCTTGCCCGTGCTCAATAAGATCGATCTCCCCTCAGCCGATCCGGAACGAGTACGCGAGGAGATCGAAGAGGTGATCGGGCTCGACGCCTCGGACGCCATCTTGGCCAGCGCCAAAGACGGCAAAGGGGTACGGGAGATTTTGGAGGCCATCGTCCATCTGGTGCCGGCGCCCAAGGGCGATCGAGAGGCGCCGCTTCAGGCGCTGGTCTTCGATAGCTGGTTCGATCCCTATCAGGGGGTCATCAATATGGTGCGCGTCGTCGAGGGAGAGCTTCGCTCGGGCACCAAGGTCAAGTGGATGGCCTCCGGGGCCACCAGCGAAGTGGCCGAGATTGGCGTCTTTTCGCCCACCGCCACCCCCGTCGATCGGCTGGGGCCGGGGGAGGTCGGGTTTTTGATCGCCATGATCAAAGACGTGGAATTGGCCAAGGTGGGCGATACGGTCACCACCGCCAAAGATGGGGCCACCGACCCGCTGCCGGGCTTCAAAGACGTCAAGCCCATGGTCTTTTGCGGCTTCTATCCCACCGAATCCGACGATTACGAAGATCTGCGCGACGCGCTCGATAAATTGGTGCTCAACGACGCCTCGATCACCTACGAGCCCGAGACCAGCCAGGCACTTGGATTTGGCTTTCGCTGCGGCTTTTTGGGGCTGCTGCATATGGAGATCATCCAGGAGCGCCTGGAGCGCGAGTTTAACCTGGAGCTCATCACCACGGCGCCGTCAGTGATCTACGAGGTCGACGTCGAGGGCGAAGAGGAAGTGTTGATGGTCGAGAATCCCAGCGTGCTGCCCGAACAACACGTCATCGATGAGATCCGCGAGCCCTATATCGAGGCTACCATTCACGTGCCCCCCGATCATGTGGGGCCGGTCATCGCCCTTTGCGAGGAGCGAAGGGGGACGCAAAAGGATTTGCGTTATTCCGGCGCAAATCGGATCATCTTGACCTATGAAATTCCGATGAACGAGGTGATGTTTGATTTTTATGACCGCCTCAAATCGGTTTCACGAGGGTATGCAAGTTTTGAATATGAGCTGATAGGATATCGGCCCGGGGATCTGGTCAAACTCGATATTTTGGTCAACGGTGACCCCGTCGATGCACTGAGCATCATCGTCCACAAAGACTTTGCCTACGAGCGAGGCCGGGCGCTGGCGAAGAAACTCAAACAGGTCATCCCCCGGCAGATGTTCGAGGTGGCTCTGCAGGCGGCGATCGGAAATCGCGTCATCGCCCGAGAGACGATTCGAGCCTATCGAAAGAACGTGACCGCCAAATGTTATGGCGGCGATATCAGCCGTAAGCGCAAGCTCTTGGAGAAGCAAAAAGAGGGCAAAAAGCGTATGAAGCAGGTGGGCAGTGTGGAGATTCCCCAGGAGGCGTTTTTGGCGGTGCTTCGGGTGGATGAGGACTAGGGAGAGTAAGTGAGCGACGAAAAGGAAAAAGCGGGAAAAGGCGAGGCCTTTAAGGAGGCCCGTGAGCTGGTGGAGTCGACCCAGCTTCGCCTGGACCGTGCGCGCAAGATCAGTGACGAAGCGCGCTATCGCATTCAGGAGGAGCTCAACGCGCTGCGCCAGGGGATCGAGCGTGACGACGAGGAATACGTCCGGGAGGTCTCGGAGACCATTGAAATGCTCGCCGGCGATCACCTGGCGGGGGTGTCGGTCAAACCGGTGTGGCGAGAATATGCGGAGACCATCGGGCTCGCCATTTTATGCGCTCTGATCTTGCGAGCGTTTTTCTTCGAGGCCTTCAAGATTCCCAGCGGGAGCATGGAGCCCACCCTGATCAGCGGCGATTATATCTTCGTCAATAAGCTTCGCTACGGGGTGCGCGTACCCTTTACCACGCAGTTCGTGTTGCGCTTTGCCGAGCCGGAGCGCGGCGAGGTAGTGGTGTTTCGATTTCCCGCCGAAGAGGCCCGTGAATATGTGGCTCAGGAGCGGGCGCGCCAGATCGCCGCCGGGGAGCGGACCCGCGGCGACTGTGTGACCAGCTTTGACGAGAAGGATTTTATCAAGCGGATCATCGGTCTTCCCGGTGACGTGATCGAAGGGCGTAACGCCAGGCTCTACGTCAATGGCCAGCCATTGGAGCGCACGCCGATTCGCCGGGCGCCGGCCCCGGAGGAGCAGGGCAAGACCGCCTTTTATTCGACGGAAAAGATCGACGAGCGGACCTATCAGATCCGAGAGGACCGGGCCCCGGGCCGCTATGACGATCGCCGCGACTTCGGGCCCATCACCGTAGCGGACGGCCATTTCTTTGCCGTCGGCGACAATCGAGATAATTCCGCCGACAGCCGCTGTTGGGGACAAGTTCCAAAGGATTATATCAAGGGGCGGGCCATGATCATCTGGATGTCCGTACGGCCCCCCGATCCGAGCTACGCCGAGCCTTTGGCCGGCGACGAGCAGGGCGACGGTCGATTTCGCTGGGAACGTTTCGGCCTGAAAGTGCGCTGAATCATCAATTTGTCCACCCGATAATCAAGCCCCCAGGATGAGCGGGGCGATCAATTTTAGGAGTTAGAAATGCACCTCATTGGATTGCGTGAGATGGGTCGCGAGGAAATGATCGGATTATTGGACGCCGCCGAGGAATATCTCGACGAGTCAGGTGCGGTCCACACCCCACCGTCGCGACGACAGGCCCTGGCGGGAAAGACGCTGGGGCTTTTGTTTATGGAGCCCAGCACGCGAACCCGTGTCAGCTTCGAGCTTGCCGCCCGCCGACTGGGCGGAGATACGGTGCTGGTCACTGCCGACGGGAGCAGCGTGGAGAAAGGGGAGTCTGCCGCCGATACGTGTCGCACCTTGGGGGCGATGGGGGTGGACGGCTTCGTGGTGCGCCACCACGACCGTCAGCTCCCCCATGTGCTCGGCGATCGCCTCAATAAGCCGATCATCAACGCCGGCAACGGAAGTGGTGAACATCCCACCCAGGGGTTGCTCGACGCTCTGACCTTGCGCCGTCATTTTGGCCTCAAAAGCGACCTGTCTGGCCTCAAGATCGCGATCATGGGTGATATCGTGCACAGCCGGGTGGCTCGCAGCGATGCTCACGCCTTCTCTACGCTGGGGGCTGAGGTATTACTCGCCGGGCCCCGGCGATTGCTGCCGTCGAACCACAATCAGGGAAATTGGCCGGCGTCGATGACCAACTCCCGAAAAGAAGCGCTGCGGTGGGCCGATGCGGTCATCGTGCTGCGAATTCAGCAGGAAAGGATTCACGGCAACGTCATCGAACCTCATTCCTACGCCATGGATTGGGGTATCGACACGTCGGTGGTGGAGCGCTATATGCGTCCCGAGACGGTGGTGATGCACCCCGGTCCGGTCATCCGTGGAGTGGAGTTGTCCGATCCGGTGGTGAGCAGCGAGCGAAGCCTGATCCTAAAGCAGGTCACCAACGGCGTGGCCCTGCGTCAGGCAGTATTGGTGTCTCGATTCGGTGAAGAATCACAATAATTAGGAGTGCGTCGTGGATATGACGAGCGATGAAAAGATTCGGCCTCACGAACTTGGTAAGGAGCGCGAGTCGGCGATTCTGGTGCTCGCCGACGGGACCTGCTTTTCCGGTGTGGCCGTGGGAGCATCGGGGCGCACCGTCGGCGAAGTGGTCTTCAATACGGGGATGACGGGCTACCAGGAAGTGCTCACCGATCCCTCCTATCGGGGGCAGGTGGTGACCTTTACGGCGCCCCATATCGGAAATTACGGGGTCAACGAAGAGGACGGCGAGTCCACTCGGATCCAGGCCGTGGGGGCCGTGGTTCGAGAGGTCAGTCGTCGAGCCAGCAATCATCGCTCCGTACTCGGCTTTGAAGAGTGGTTGAACCGCGAGGGAATCGTAGCCATCGGTCAGGTCGACACTCGTGCGCTGACCCGTCACCTCCGAGAGGGCGGGGTCAATATGGGAGTCATTGTCCACGGGGCCGGCCCTGAGGATGCAGCGGCTGCGTTATCGCTGCTGGAGCGCCATCCCGACTACGGCGCCACGGACTTCGTGGAGGATGTGGCCACCACCGGTGCTCTTCGAGTCACCCTGCGGGGCGACGATCCCTGGGAGAGCGAATTGCAATTCAAGCCCGTCGACGACTCGCAGGTCACGGATAGCCCCCACGTGGTGGTCGTCGATTTTGGCGTAAAATTCAGCATCTTGCGCCACCTTCTGGAGCGGGATGTCACAGTCACACTGGTGCCGCGCGACGTGGATGACCAGGGACTGGCCAACCTGAAACCAGATGGGATTCTTTTCTCCAACGGCCCCGGCGATCCGGCGCGGCTCGAGAATTGGCATCCCCGCATTCGCGCCATCAGTGAGTCTTATCCGACGTTTGGAATCTGCCTTGGTCATCAATTATTGGCCGGCGCCTACGGGGCCAAGACCTATAAATTGCCCTACGGCCATCGAGGTCCGAACCAGCCGGTCAAAAAGCTCAGCGATCAAACGGTGGCGATCACCAGTCAGAATCACGGGTTTTGCGTCGATCGGGACAGCATGCCCGAATGTCTGGAGATCACCGAGGTCAACCTCAACGACGATACGGTCGCTGGATTTCGCCATCGAACAGCGCCGATCGTGGCCGTGCAATATCACCCCGAGGCCGGCCCGGGCCCCCGAGACGCCACAAGCTGTTTCGACGAGTTCGTAGACCGTCTGCGGCCCTGATTAGAGAGCGATGAATCCTGGATGGAGTCCATAACTCTGCGGGTGATGAAATCAAAAGTTTGCGTTATGATGCGGTCACCGTCTCGTAACACTACGGGAAGGACTAAGGAGTGACCATGGAATTGAGTTTCTGGGCGGCCACCGACGTGGGGCGCGTCCGAGACCATAACGAGGATAATTTCCTCGTCGATAAGAAGCTCCAGCTCTTCGTGGTCTGCGATGGTATGGGCGGGCACGCCGCCGGCGAGGTAGCCAGCGCGGTCTGTGTGCGCACCGTGCGAGAGGTCGTGGTCCCGGAAGCTGAGCTGTTGGCACACCTGCGTCAAAATCCCGACGACGAGGCAGCGGCAGCGAAGGTCGTCCAATTGATGGGACGAGCAGTGCGAACGGCGAACGCCCGAATCTTCGAGATGGCACAACAGGACGCCAGCCGAAGGGGAATGGGCACTACCTGCGTTTCATTGGTCATCGCCGGGTCTCGAGGTTATGTCGGTCACGTGGGGGACTCGCGCATCTATCGACTTCGCGATGGGGAAGTGGAGCAGATCACCACAGATCACTCCTTGCTCAATGAGATGATCCGCCAGGGCAAGATCCCAGCAGATACGTCGGAGGAGAATTTTCCCCATAAAAATGCGGTCACTCGTGCGGTCGGAGTTCGCGAAAAGGTGGAGGTCGATGCATTTTCCTTTCCCATAAAAGAAGCGGACCGCCTGCTTATATGCAGTGATGGGCTGAGCGAATATCTGACGGCCAAGGTGGATCTGGTCGATATGATAGGCGGCGCCGAGCCCCGTGCCACGGCGGAGCGTTGTATCGAACATGCCAACAACTCCGGGGGCAAAGACAATATCACCGTCGCCGTCATCGACGCCTTATCGGCCGGAGCCAGCGCCGAAGAAGGGGTGGAGCGTGAAAAGGTCATCGAGATCCTTCGAAATACAGCTTATTTCCATTATCTGGCCCCGCCGGAGTTGGAGCAGATTCGGCGAATGGCACGTCGGGTCGAGGTAGAGGCCGACCAGGCCGTGGTCGGGGAGGATGAGGATAACCAGCACATGTTCCTCATCTTGAAGGGATCGGTGTCGCTCCAACTCGACGGCGACCAGGTAGCCGTGTTGACGACGGGAGAGCATTTTGGGGAGATGGCGCTCATCGACGCCCAGGATGAGAATGACACCAATCTGGTGGCCCGTTCATTGGAGCCGTCCATTTTGTTGGCCATCTCTCGCGATCAATTCGTGGGGCTGTTGCGAACCGCCCCCAGCCTGGCGATGAAATTATTGTGGAATTTCGTTCAGGTCTTCGCCGATCGGCTGCAGAGTGTGCCGCCGGAATATCGATTCACCCCCGACGAATGGCGCAGTGATCCCGAGGCCATCGCCGACGTGACGCCTCCGTCTGGCAAGCTCGTATTCGAGGAGGATAAGGGGCGAATCCGAGAGAGCACTCCCCATGGAGAGGTGACTCTCGACGTGGCAGGACTCAAATCACGGCGAAGCGGGTTCGGGGAATCCCGGTCGACGGTGACCACCTCCACCGATCTGGAGCCGCTTCCGCCGTCGGTAGGCGCGGGCTCTCGGGGGAAGGGGGAAGAGGATAAAGAGAAAAAAGTTGATTTGCGGGCTACCATGAGCCTGGACGCCGTCGATCCCTCGCTGCTCGACAGTTCGCCGCCCAAGACAGGACGAATGAATGCCCGAGCTGAACGGCGCGACGAGCCTTCGCCGGTGGACCGCGGGTTGAGCTCGGGCACCTACGATCAGAGTATCCTCGAAGGAGGGGTGGACGGCCTCAGCGAGGACTCTGAAGAGCCGCCGTCGGTGACCATTAATTCTCCTTCCGAAAAGTCTTCAGGAGCCCGGCGGGCGGGGATGAATAGCAGTTCGAAGAAGAGAGAAAATCTTCGCAAGACGATGAAGCTCGACTGGGACTCCGATGAGCTGGAAGGGGTGACCCCGCCGATGCCGGCGTCGGCGCGAACAAAGAAAAAGGGTGGGGACCGACCGGTTGTAGCCAAAGGCATTCTAAATAAGGCCCGGCAGAAGGGGGAGGGGGCCGGTAAGGAGCCTGTCCAGAAAGCGAAGACTGCTCCGCTGACCGGTGAGTCCGACGTTCAAGATGATTCATCGGCACCGACGGCGGAGTTGTCGAATCCCAAGATCATGATCTCCCCTGATTTGATGGCTGACGTGGAGGAAGATGAGTAACGCCGTTGCCCCTGAGGACGGGGCGTTGTACCATCAGCGTTAGAGGCTTTTCTTACGTAAAATTTTCCCAACTCTTAGTGCCGTATCGCATGGATACTCGCTTAATTTTGCAGATCGTACTGGGCGTCATCGTGGCGCTGATCGTGGTGGTGGGTATTCTCATTGTCATCACCCTGACCAGCGAGGCGGAGACGATTATTGTCGAGCAACTCGCCGAGACAACGAAAGTGGAAGTCGAAAATCCCTGGGCCGGTCAGGGTGACGCGGCGATCGCTCTGGTGCGTCGTGCTCGAGTCAAAAGCGATCCCGGCGTCAGCGGCAGCGAGCGCTGGACGGTGGGCGAGTTGGTGGAGAATGAAGAATTTATCAGGTCGAAGCTCAAGATTGGCTCGGCCGAGCCCACTGGTTGGGAGGTCGATTGGTGGGGAGAGACTCGATATGGGCCCTCTTTTTATCGGGTTCGCTATGGATTGGTCGACGCCGGCATCACCGTGGGGCCCACCTGGCTGGTAAATCTCGTATCCCAGGAAGTGGTGCCCAAAAACGTATTGGCTGAGGTAGTCGTCGATCCTGAGCGGGGAGTGGAGTCCGATTATTTCGACCAGAGTCGGCAGGTCGTATCAGCCATGATCAACCACCGATTCCCTGCGGGGATCAATCTCGGTGGAGCTCTCTTGTCCTATTTTGAGCGACGAGTGGAGGCGGACGAGGAAGATGAGGTTCTGGGCTGGACGGTCTATCATACGCGAGGGCAGTTATTTCGCGCTTATTTTCAGTGGACCGACGGCCAGGAACGGACTTATGCGGAGTTCGAATTCGACTTTGACGAGCGTGCCCTCAGGCCGGTCAACCTGCAGGCAAGTGAGATCATGCGAATTGGTGAGAGCTTCGAGCCAACGGATCGGGTGAGCATCATGCCCCAGAGTTATGATCCAGACGAATTGATCCCCGCCAATCGGTGGCAGGGCCCGGCCCGGCGCAGTTGTCGTCAGCGGAGCAATCGCAACACCTGCCAGGCGTTGGCGACGATTTTGGACAACGGAGGTCTCATCGAGACTCTGGAGTGGACGCTGACTCAGAGCGCCGACTCTGCTGACGCCTTCCGGCGTTGTCAGACACCGCAAGAGGGTGAGAACCGTCCGCGCTGTCGGTGGGCTGCAAATGAGCAGAGCGATAATGTCTATCGCGTCGACTACGTCTACGATCTCGGTGACGGTGAGGAGAGAATCTCCTGGGATATCAACCTCTCCGATGAGACAGTGGAGCCCGTCGATTACTTCAGCGAATTGGCTTATCGGGCCGTCTATCCGCGTCGCTGAGAGTCTACCGGGCGGTCCCGCGTTGACGGCCCGCCCGATCCCGTCAGAGAACACCTCAATGATAGCTCCAGCCTTGGATCGACAAGAACTCGAAAGGCGAGTGGTGGATGCGCTGTACTCGCAGGCCCCCGAGGAGGCTGAAGGATTGTCGGTGACGCCTTTTGGCGAGGCCGGCGAGACGCCGGTACGCTATTATTTGTATCGCGACGTATTGGGCGAATTGGTCAAAGCGGCCCGTTATCGTCGCCAGGTGGCGGTGGCGATCTTGATGGGGCGGTTTTGTATGGACCAGAGCGGGCCCTTTATCGAGGTCAGCGCGTTTCGGGATCTAGAGTATCTATACGACGACGAAGATCTGGTGGAGCAGTTGTTGCCCACGCTGCGCGACGCCCATCAGGAGGCCTCGGAAGGAGATGGTAGCCATCTGGTGGGGGTCTTTTTGTCCCGTCCCGGAGGTGGCGCGGCGCTCGACGAAGAGACGGCGCGGATGCATTTGAGTCTGTTCAATATGCCCTTTCAGGTGGCATTGATCATCGATGGTGTCGAAAATTACCTCGCCCTTTATCGTCGCGCTCCCGGTCAGCCTTTTGTAAATTCCCCGTTTTTTCTCGTCGGCGCTGCAGAAGAGGCGGCCAGCGAGCGACAACCGCAGCAGCTAGAGCCCGATAGGGAGCCGGGGAGAGAACGAGAAATAGATGAATCAATTGAAGATGACGATGAACATAAAATGGAGCAGATGAGCTATGATGACTGAAATTGTGGAATTGGTAGGCCGAGAGATCCTGGACAGCCGAGGAAACCCCACCGTGGAATGCGACGTATTGCTCGCCGGCGGAGCGGTGGGGCGCGCCGCCGTGCCCAGCGGAGCATCGACGGGAGAGCATGAGGCCATCGAGTTGCGCGACGGGGACGACGATCGTTTCGGCGGCAAAGGGGTACGCAAGGCGGTGCGCCACATCCACGAGAAGATCGGGCCCGCCCTCAGTGGTCGAAATGCCCTCGACCAGGCAGGCATCGACGCGGCGCTCATCGATCTGGACGGTACGCCGAATAAGTCTCGCCTCGGCGCCAACGCCATGCTGGCCGCCAGCGTGGCCACTGCCCGCGCGGCGTCGATGGCGGTGGGCCTGCCATTTTACCGCTATCTGGGCGGAGTGGACGCCACGGTCTTGCCCGTGCCGATGATGAATATCATCAACGGCGGCTCTCACGCCGACAATAACGTCGATATTCAGGAATTTATGATCATGCCCCTTGGCGTGGATTCGCTCAGCGAGGCCGTGCG
>SLJM01000362.1 GCA_007135085.1 Myxococcales bacterium | reverse complement strand
GCAACGATGTCTATACCAAGTCCGGCAAAAAATGTTGGATGGAGTGCTTTAGTTGTAGCTGGAGCGGCTGCGGTTGGTCCTGCTGTCAGCGCTATTGGGATATTCACGAGTGGGCCGCCCCGGTGAGCGACACCCAGTGGTTGACGGGCATGCTCCCCGCCATTCCCTGCGGCAGGGTCGCCCCTCCGGTGGGATTGAAGTTTGGCCCCATCAGTTGCGCCCAGCCCGATATCTGGCGAAATTGGAACGCCCAGCGTCTGCTCGACAATTATTTCGGCCGCGACCTGTTGGCCATGGATAATTACCAGCGCTATATGGCTTCATTGGCCCCCTATTGGGCGTGGACGGAGGGCACGGTGCGCGGCCTGGTCAACGCGGCGCCGGTGACCGTGAGCTATCCGATGCCCGATTTCGGAGAAGATCAGGCTCATGTGGCCCAGGTGCCGGTGGCGCGAAAGCATTGGAACGAGACCTGTGACCGCGCCGCCTCCCAGGACCGAGGCCTCAATTCGCCGATGGCCCTCGATATTGCACTCAAAAACCTGATCAGCGGCCTCACCGGAGGGGGCGGAGGAATGGGCGGCGGAGCCTCGCAAGCGGGCGCCATCGCCGCCATTGTCATCGCCGGGGTGGCGGCCATGGAGATCGACACTCTGACCAGCCCCAAGCTTATCGCCGAGATGCTTCCCCGCGGTTGGCTGACCACCTGCCGGGACATCACGAGCCAGCTCTTCGACGACGCCAGCGGCGGTGGCGGAGCCTTCGCCTTTATCCCCGGGGTCAACAATAATTACGTGCCCAGCTTCTATGATTACGGCCGGCCCTTTTTGATTCACCCCTACCAGGGCAACGAGGCTCAGTGGTTGATGGACTCGTCGACCCTGACCTTTGGCTTCCGTCCCAACGCCAACCGGTTCGGCGACGCCCGGGAGAATAAATTCTTCCTCGCCGGGGACCACAATTATATGGGCCCCGACGCCGGTGGTGTGTGGGCCATTTCACGAAGCGAGATTTCCTATCAGGGAAGCGGCGGGCCCACGGCCTGGTCGCCGGGCTGGACGGCCCGTATGCGGCCCGTGGCGCTGCCCGGTGAGTGGGAAGCCTACGGCAGTGATTTTGCCATCATCGATGCCTTTAATGAGATTTCTCCCAGCTCGGTGGGCAATCTGTTGAGCAGTCCTGTGGGGCGGGTGACCGCATCGGCTCACGGCCTCAATAGCGATGGAAGTCTGATCACCCATCCCCACGATAATCTCGGTGACCTGATTCATGAGGTGGCGGCGATTCAAGCGGCCATGCACGGATTGAGCGACGAACGCCTGGAGGGCCTTTCCAAATGAAGAAGCTAGGACTGTTCATTGATCGACTGGCCCGTGATGAAGAGGGCACGGCGATGACCGAATTTGCCATCGCCATGCCGGTTTTTCTCTTGTTCTTCGGCGCCATCATCGGCCTGGGCTCGGTGACCCATGCGGCCATCGACGCCCATACTAACGCCGCCCCGCCTCTGTGGCAGGAGGTCTACGCCGCCGAGGATGACACGATGCGCATGACCCCTCGAGATCAGGTCTTCTCCGGGGCCTCTCCGCTGGGGCCGCTGGGCAGTGATTTGATGGGCATGGGAAATACAGCTCTCAACGCCTATTATTCGGCCAAAGGTCACTGGGGAGAGTCCAGACTTCATACCCAGATGGCCATGCCCATGTTGACAGGCAAGAGCCTCAACGACGGCGCTCAGGGCCAGGAGATTACCTCCAATCTCACGGATAATCCGGACAATATTATCGGTGATTCGCGAGCCGCCATGGGGGTGTCCGACGACACCTTGAGCGTGACCTTTAACTGGACCAGCCTGGGCGGGGGCATCGGCGGACTTATCACCGAATTGGTCAACAATGTCACCGCCGCCCTGGGAGTCAATCTGGGCTGGGGCGCCGGGATTCGCTACGGCACCGTGGAGGTGGGCCATTCGACGTCGGCCGAGCTTCCCTACGGCCTGTCCAGCGTGACCTATAATGTGGGCTACTCCTCGCTGATCTCGCCGTCGCCGGAGACCACCTCCATCGATAACTTCATCCCCTTTGGCTGGAGCGACGATCCGGAAGACCGGGCCTGGGTGGCCGCCCGGCTATGGGTGGAGACCGAGCCCCAATACCGCAACCTCTTTGCCATTTATGGCAATAATAACAACAACCGGCTCAATCCCTGGAAGAGCAACGACGTGCCCGTGGTCTACGACGACTTCGGCACCAATCCGGACATCCCCTGGTGGTGCGTCTGGTGTTGATTGAGCGACGATGACGAAAGACCTCAACGGCTTCGACTCATTGAGTGGAGAAGGCTCATGGATTCCCTGAAAAATCTCGTCTGGAACGGCGCCAAGCTCGCCGGATGTGGCGCTGTCATCGCCGGTATCGCCTTTGGCTTCGCGGTCATCAATACCGAGGGCGGCATCGGCCAGGCCGACGCCGACGTCTTCTGGACCGGTCCCGTGTCGGTGGGAGAGACCAATCAGGATAAATTTCTGCGGGTCTTGCAGCGCGAGGGTTTCTCCGAGCCCCAGGCCTACGATTGGAACGGCAATACCATGTATTTCGCCCACGGCCAGACCTCGGAGGCTCCGAGGCAAGTGTCGACGCGGCTGCAGGAGCGCATGGTCCGTGAGGGGCTCAACAAGCACGTCTATCCCGCAGCCCCAGACGCCATGGTCTTTGAAGACGAGCAGGCCAGCCCCACGGAGGTGGCCTACGCCACGATGGCCATGGAGGATTTCTTCACGGGAGGCCTCATCCCCACCACCGATACGGGTGAGCATATCGTGCTCAACGGGGTGGAGTTGGCCACGGACAAGCCCATGGACATCGACGGTCAGCGCATGATGAAGATGTTTATGAGCTACGACGGCGACGACTTCGCCGATATGTTCAACAACGTGCGTTATATCGAGGCGTTTCGACCGGAAGGGTCGGCAAAGACCCATAAGATCGCCATCTTCGGCGACGGTGAGACCAAGCTCAGCCTCTTTCAGCCCGGCGCGGGCTCCCAGATCGACACCCCTCGAGGAGAGGAAGGATTGATTCCGGCCTGTCCCGGCTGCGAGCGCAATACCCGGTTCTCCGGCAAAGAGGGCCAGTCCGATTACGAGATGTACACCTATAATAGCCCGGACTCGGTGGAGAATGTGATGGCCTTTTATCGGCAGGCCCTGATGGTGCGTGGCTGGCAGCCCTCGACGGGCCTGGCCGTGGTCCAGCAATTGCGGGCCCGCATCGCGCCGCCGGAGGCCGCCGATCGCAAGGGACGTATGGAGGTCTACGAGCGAAACGGCCGGACCATCCATATTCATGTCTATGCCGCCAAAGACGTGGGCAGCCACGTCAATATCTTCACCGGCAACTGATCCGTAGTTCCAAAACAAAAAGGCGGCCCCCTATGTCAGGGGTCGCCTTTTTTAATTTCTTGTTGTCGTTCTGTTTGTTTTCTCAATAAACCGTATCAGCGCGTCGTATTATAGACGTCGTCGATACGCTCGCGGTAGTGGCCGAAGAGAATTTCGACGAAGTTGTCCGGGTTTGCGTCGGGGCCGAAGTCCAGTGTCCATTGATGGTCGGACGGGATGGGGCTGGCCACGCCGTCGAGCCAGAAGGCCTGTCGGGCCTCGTCATTTATGGACCACCGGTCCAATCCCTCCAGGGGATCGTCGTCTTCGCCCATGGAGGCCAGTTGGGGGGCGCGTTCAAACCAGGGGATATCCTCGGCCAGAACTCGCCCTTCTTCAAAGAGGGGGCGCAGATCGACGGTGACCGAGGGAACGGTGTGGGGAATCTCGCTGGGTTCGTCAAACGCTCGGCGAAGGGCGGCCAAAAAGTCGTCGAGATCGCGGGCGTCCTCTTCGTCGATATAATCCCAGCGCAGGGTGGTCGACGAGCGCTCCTCGACCCCAAAGGAGACGGCGTCCCGGCCGTGCTCCAGGGCTTTTTTGAAGGCACCGCTGGCGGCGTTGAGCCGATCCGGGTTGGCGACTTTACGAAAGAGATGGTCGTCGAGATAAGCCACCGAATAGTCGAGAGGCTCATAACCGGGTTCGTAATAGGGATGAGTGATATCCGGATCGTAACGCCACTGGCCGAAGGCAGTCTCCAGGGTCCACTCGTGCTCGTAGGCGGCGATGAAGTAGATCAGGCCCCGGGCCATGGCCACTATCGAGCGGATCAGGGACAGCTCGGAGCGCCCCAGTTGGAGGCTCAGATCGGAGCTGTGAAAGACCTCACCGGGGATATAGATGCGCTGGAAGTTGGGATCGTCGATGGCGTCGGCCAGGCTCTGATCGATGGAGGGCAGGGCGTTGGCCACCCAGACCAATTGGCGGATCGCCTTTTGGGTTGGCTCGTCGAGGCCTTCGACGAATTTGGTCAACGAACGCAACCGCTCCTGAGACCAGGGCAGTTCATCTTCCAGGAGGCTGGCAATGCCTCGATAGTCACCGTCGTCTTGCCATCGGGCCCCACGGCTTGCCCAGTAGAGATAGCCTCCCTCGGCGTAAAGAGTCTGGTTGGCGTCGATCCTGTGGGCCGCTCCCAGGTGTTCGGTCAGCAATTCGCCGACCTCGTCGAGCTCCACAAGGAGCATCAAATTGGTCAGCGCCAGCCCGGCTGAGGCGCCGCCGTGGCGGGGGTGGCGTTCCAGATATTCGGCGTAGAGCTGACGTGCCTCGTCGACGCGGTGGTTGGCCAGGGCCTGTTCGGCATCGCGCAGCTCCGAGTCTTGATCGGTGGCCTGATTGGGCAGGTCGTTGCCGGCGGCGCTCACCATGTCATCCATGCTGCAGGCCGGTCCACCGAGCAATAGCAGGGCCAGAGCGGCGGCGGTCAGCGGTCGCGAGGGGCCTGTTCGGAAGAGCCAATTTGAGTTGTTCATTCGGTCTGTCATGAGTAATCCTCGACGAGCCAGATAGCGACGGTTCGATAAAAATGCAAGAAGCCTGCCGCAATATCGAGCATCGAGCTTTCTATCAGAAATAAAAGCGGGCTGTGCCGGGATTTGCAAATAGGGACGTTTCGGCGCGCAGACAGTTGGGCATTGATGCTCCAATAGTGGGAGACAGGCGCACCGGATCGATAAAAATCGGGTGTTGTGGCCGTTGCCCGGCGGCTCTAGCAATGGCAGCTCTGACAATAATGACGTCGTCGGTTATAGTGATGTGGACGACCGGTTCGATGAGAGTGCAAAGAGGTCGATAGGAAGTGAAGTTTTTGGCCGCAGAAAAAATGACCCCCTGGGCAGTGGTGACGCTGCTATTGGCCGGGGTGCTATGCCTGGCGGTGGGGTGCCCGACCTACGAGGACGGTTATAGCGGACGCTATCTGGAGATCGAGCTCGACGAATTGCAGGACGAGGCGGTGGCCATCGAGTTTTTTCGCTTCGGCTCCGAGGTGCGCGCCGTGCTGCGCCGCTATGATATTGCCTCCGTGACCGCTCGAGAGGATCCCTTTAACCCGGCCAACGAAGTGGAATGCCGGTGGAGCAGGGTGGACCGATTCGACGTGGACAGCCGCCAGTTTAGCCTGACCATCCCGGCCACCGAGCGCCACGAACGGGTCGAATTATCGGGTCAGATCGACGGGGCAGGGCAGATGGCGTTGTCCATCGATCGAGATGGGCTAGAGGAGCCGCAGAGCCTGGAGTTGAGCCCGAACGGAGAATCGCCGGACGCCCGATGCGCCACGATTGACGATTTTTTGGTGCGCGCCATCTTTGACGACGTCACCAACAACGGCTTCGACCCCGAGATCTATGAGCTTCGAAATCCGGTCTTTGCCCTTCTGTGGGCGAGCGTAGAGCCCGTCAACCGCGGGGGATTTACGGAGTGGGTGGCCCTCAACCGAGTGGAGCCGGCAATCCGCCTGGAGGCGGGACGTCAATTCGACCCCGGCGGCAATGAGTTGACCGGCAGCCTCTCCTTTAATGTGCCGCCGCCGGCGGAGCAGATCCTGGTGGAGAGCGGCAATACCCGCTATGCCCTGGCTCATTTCGTGGTCATCGACGACAGCGAGGAGGAGGGGCGCTTTAATTGGTCGGTCTCCGACGAGCCTATGGTGGCCACCGCCGTGGAGCCGGGCCGGCCCGACGACGCCCCCCAGGGAGGGGACGATATCAACGGCTGGGGCAAGGCGCTGCTCTTCGTCGAGGGCAGCCTCGACGATCTTCATCGCGATCTGCGACTTCGCCTCGACGGACTGGACGAGGCCGAACAAGCGCGACACTTTTACATCGTCGATATCTTCTTTTATAACGATGAGGTCGTCAGCCTCCGGCTGCCGCCGCGGCCCGAGCCAGGACGCCCAGTTCCGCGCCGGGTGCCGGTGCAGACCACCGAACAGTATCTGGAGGCGGGAGAAGTGTTGGTACCCCGCCTGTTCCCCTATTGATCGAGTCCCCATGGCGTCGCCCTTTTCGGCTCGAACCGATCTGCTGGCCCTGGGGCTGGTGGCGGTCGTAGTTGGAGCTCTACTGGCTCCCACTGCGCTGTGGGCCGATGAGCCCGCACCACGGGAACGTGTGGCCATCTCCCCCGACCTGCGCGCCTTTGGCTCCGCCGCCAACGAGCCCCAGAGCGCCGAGATCTATCACGGCGCCATGCGACGAGGGGCCGAAGTGCAGTGGCGCAGCCACAATACACCGGTAAGTGTGCTGTCTACAGGGGAGCTCGAGCAGGTCGTGACCGATGCCGCCCTCTACGAGGGGACATTGGAGTTGGCCCGCGAGTGGGGGACCCTGGGCATCGAAGCCTATAAGCGAGTGCGCACACAGGAGGCCGTCGATTATCTGGAGCGCTCCCTTCAGAACTTCGAGACCATCTCCCACGACCTGGTCGCCCCCGATGAGGTGGCCGAGATCTTGATGTATCTCGCCCTGAGTTATCTTGAGGAGGGCACCAACGTGATGCGCCCCATCGAGGTACTCCAGCAGATGGTGCGCCTCGACCCATCGCGTCAGCTCGAACGGGGCTATTATCCCGATTTTATCGTCCAATATTACGAGAGCGCTCGCGATACTCTGTGGCGGCGACTCGCTGAAGAGGGTCCGCGCACGGGGGAATCGCAACGGGTGGCCGATCTTCTCGAGGCGGATTATGTCTTCCATGGCTACGTGCTGCCCCGACGAAGCGACGATAGCTACGAATTAGTGGCTTATCTCTACGACGCGGCAGACCAGGAATTATTGCCGGCCGAGCGCCTGGTCTTAGAGGAGATCGACGGCGAGGCCGTCCAGGAGGGATTTGCCCGCCTGGCCAGCAGGCTGGCGGTCTGTCTGGTCGAACCGGAAGCGCCGGGGAGCGACACCCCGCCGATTGCCGCCTCCCGCGGCACGAGCCGGCTGGCCGTGGAGCTGGCCGTCAATTACGGCTCTTTTTTGCAATATCCCTCTCCTCTCCAGGATGCCTTTGGAAATTACGGGATCGCATTGGGGGCGTCCTGGTCGATCACCCGGGAATTCGAGGTCTTCGGTTCCATGTCGGTCTCCAATTCACTCAGCGATTATTCGGGCCGGCTGCGCGAGAATTTCACCACCCTTCGCGGCTTCGCAGGGGTTCGGCTGGGGCGTCAATTCGGTCCCGTCTATCTGGGGCTCGGCGCCGGCATCGACGTGGCCCGGATCGGGCCGGTGCGAGCATTTTCCGATCCCGGATGCATCGCCGATCCCGACCTCTTATGTCCCGACGGGGTGGGGACGGTGGCCTTCGACGACCATGGGCTCCATTGGGGCATCCAGCTTCGGCCGCGGGCGGCCTGGTCGTTGTCCAATTCCTTCCAGATCTGGTCCGGGATGGGCCTGGGGTATTTTATTTCTCCGCTGGAAGGTCAGCTCTTTAATTTTCCGATAACCACCGAATTTGGGGTCAATTATCGGTTCTAAGATGACAAATGACGAGGTTCAGTGATGATGATCGATGCCGGACACCAATGGGCGACGGCCACGGCGCCGGCCACGGTGAGCAATGTGGCAGTGGGCTTCGATATTCTTGGCTTTAGTCTTGGCCAGCCCGTCGATCGAGTCACGGTGCGCCGCAGCGCCGACAAGGGGGTCCGTCTCGTGGACACCGGCGGCGTGGGCGACCTGCCTGGAGAAGTTGAGGAGAATACGGCCACGGCGGGGTTGGTCGAGATGGTGGCCGATCTGAAGCTGGACTTCGGCCTGGAGGTGAGCGTCGAAAAAGGGGTGCCCATGCGCTCCGGGCTGGGCGGGTCGGCGGCCTCGGCGGTGGCCGGCATCGTCGCCGCCAGCGCCGTATTGGATCGGCCCCTGAGCCTGCCTCAGCGCTTTCACTACGCCTTGCTCGGCGAACAGCGGGTCTGCGGTCGACGTCGGGCCGACAATATCGCCCCCGCCATGCTGGGGGGGCTCACCCTGATACGGTCCATCGATCCCCTTGACGTGGTGCGTCTTCCCGTGCCCCATCAATTGGAAGCGGTGGTCGTCGAACCGGAGGTCCAGGTGGAAGTACGCAAAGCGAGAGCTCTGTTGAGCGACACTGTCGACCGCGAGGATTTCGTAGTTCAGACGGCGAACCTGGCGGGATTTGTGGCCGGATGTTTTGAACATGACCGCGAGTTGATCGGCCGGTCCTTAAAGGATTTGATCTTCGAACCTCAGCGGGCTCACCTGATTCCCGGCTTTGCTCAGGTCAAGGAGGCGGCTCTGGCCCAGGGGGCCCTCGGTTCGTCCATCGCCGGCGCCGGACCCAGCGTCTTCGCCCTCCATGACTCTCATGTCGACGGTCAAGAGCTGTGCCAGACCATGATCGAGGCCTTCCGGGAGGCCGGAGTGGAGGCTCGCGGCTATACGTCACCGATCAACAGCACCGGCGCCTATATCGTCGAGCGCGGGCCCCGGGTGTAGTTCACCCCTTTTTCTCGCCCTTTCCAGAGGCGGGTGAACTGATTTTGTCAATTCTGACAGGTGTCAGTCATTTTCGTCACTGCAGATGCAGTTGGCCGTGCCGTCTTCATTGCACTCTAGCTGACCTGTTGAGCCGTCGTCACAGGTGCAGCTGACTTCTTCTTCGAAGTCACATTGGGGATCTTCGTCGACACAGGCCGGTAGCGCGAAGAGAAGAGCGGCGAAAAAAAGGGGGATGATAATACGCATGACTTTTGGTCACGAAATGGTGTTGTGTTATGGGGGTGGCGACAGATCCTGCTGCCATCTTCGATGGAAATCGTATCATGAAAGACACCTCAGCCAAACGCCACCCCTTGCGCCGCCTGTTGACCTACGGGCGTCCTCATCGCCGACGAGTCTGGTTGGCCACCCTGTGTTCGGTGCTCAACAAGATCTTCGATCTGGCCCCACCGGCGCTGATCGGCGCCGCCATCGACGTGGTCGTCCAGCAGGAGGACTCGCTCATCGCCCGCATGGGGGTGACCGACGTGACCGACCAGCTCATCGCCCTGGCGGTGGTGACGGTCATCATCTGGGGGTTGGAGTCCCTCTTTCAATATCTGCAGGAATGGCTGTGGCGAAATCTGGCTCAGACCGTCCAGCACGAGCTACGCCTCGACGCCTACGCCCATATTCAGCAGCTCGATATGGCCTATTTCCACGAGGAGTCCACGGGGGGGCTGATGGCCATCCTCAACGACGATATCAATCAGCTCGAGCGCTTCCTCGATGTCGGCGCCGACGACCTGCTCCAGATCGGGACCACCACCATCGTGGTGGTGGCCGCCTTTTTTGTGATGGCCCCCGGGGTGGCCTGGATGGCCATGCTGCCGATCCCGCTCATTATCTGGGGCTCCTTTAAGTACCAGCGGCTGCTGGCGCCTCGCTACGCCAAGGTGCGCCAGGACGTGGCCGAGCTCAACGGACAGCTCAACAACAATCTATCCGGCGTGGCCACCATCAAGAGCTTTGCCACCGAGGATTACGAGGTGGATCGAATCGCGAGCCTGAGCGATCACTATCGGCGATCGAACCGAAAAGCCATTCGCCTCAGCGCCGCCTTCTCGCCATTGATCCGCATGGCCATTGTCGTGGGCTTTACGGCCACCCTGGTCTACGGCGGAATCCTGACCATCGAGGGGGAGTTGGCGGTGGGCACCTATTCGGTGCTCGTCTTTTTGACGCAACGCCTTCTGTGGCCCCTGACGCGCCTGGGCAAGACCTTTGATCTGTACCAGCGGGCCATGGCCTCAACGGAGAGAGTGTTGAATTTGCTGGCTCTGGACCGAGGAATATCGGGTGGCGGACAGCGCCTGGAGCGCGAGGATGTAGAAGGGGAGATCGAATTTTCGCAGGTCAGCTTCTCCTATCCCGGCCGGGAGCCCATCTTGAGCCACTTCGACCTGACCATCGAGGCCGGATCGACGCTGGGGGTGGTGGGCGCCACGGGAGCTGGAAAGAGCACGGTGATCAACCTGATGCTGCGCTTTTTCGAGCCCCAACAGGGTCGAATCACCATCGACGGCCGCGACATCTCACAGCTCGATCTGGCCGATCTGAGGCGGTCCATCGGCCTGGTCAGTCAGGAGGAATTTCTCTTTCACGGGACCGTGCGCGACAATATTGCCTACGGGACCTTCGACGTCGACGACGCCCAGGTAGAGCAGGCGGCACAACTGGCGGAGGCCGACAAATTTATCGAGCAGTTGCCCAAGGGCTACGAGACGATTATTGGCGAGCGGGGACAGACCCTATCCGGTGGTCAGAGACAGCGGGTGTCCATCGCGCGAGCCGTGCTCAATAATCCGCCGATTTTGATCTTGGACGAGGCCACCTCGGCGGTGGACAACGAAACGGAGGCCGCCATCCAGCGCTCCATGGATCGGCTGGCCCGGGACCGGACGATGATCGTCATCGCCCACCGCCTGTCTACGGTGCGCAATGCGGATCAGATCATCGTCCTCGACGATGGTGAGATCGCCGAGAAGGGAAGCCACGACGAGCTGGTCGCCCGCGGAGGAGTCTACGCCAGGCTGTGGGATATCCAGACCGGGGGCCGCCAGTTTAGCGACCCCCGGGTCGACGGGGACTGAATCACTCGTGGTAGAAGACCCCGCGCAGCACCTCCGTGGTGGAGGTCGGCGAGCCCATACGCCAGGAGACGGCGCGGAATTGGTAGTACATGCCTTCTTCGAAGGGACCCGTATAGTCGAGCTCGAAGGCCGAAACACCGGGCTGGTGGGCAAAGCCCAACTCCTCGAAGACCAGATTTCCGAAGGCGTCGAAGACGACAATATCGTAGTGTTCCGCATTGGCGATGGGACCCCAGCTCAAAGTGGGACGCTCGCTCAACCCTTCCGGGGCGTCGCGGCCCGGCGAGAAGGTCTCCAGGGCTTCCGTGACCTTGAAGGAGTCGCCGGCGTTGAATTCGCCTTCGCCTGAGGGGACCTCGATCTGGACGATATCGGTGCCGGCGATACCCTCGTCGGGGCTACGGACGAGGTCGTCGTTCTCAAAGCCGGCCATGACCACGTAGCGACCGGCGGGGACGCCCTCGATGGTCCAGGCGCCGGTGACGTCGGGCTCGCCGGTGCGCGGGGCCCGAAGGCCGGCGGGGACTTCGCCGCGCACAGTGGTCTCGTCGAAGGTAGAGGCCACCATCAAGATCACCGAGGTCTGCCCCTCGGTGCGCACGATCTGCAGATCGCCTGTCACATCGCGCAAACCCTCTTCGGAGCGCCTGAGGATGACGTCATCCACGTCTTCGTCGGCGACGGTGACCGCTTCGGGGTCGATCTGGTAGTCGGCGATAAATCCACGCACGTCGTAGTCGTCGGCGGGAACGTTGAAGATGGTAAACGAGCCGTCCAGGGCGGAGACGGCGCTGATGCCCACCGGTTCGGGCTCCGCTTCAGGATCGACACCCTGAGGTTCGGCCACCACCAATACGCCGCCCAGTCCGCCGGCGATGTCGACCCGGCCGTGAATGGCGGGGTGGCCGCGGTCGCCGGAGGGCAATTCGATAAGGGCCACATCGGTCTGGCTGGTGTCGATGATATAGGGACCGTCGACCTGCTCGCCGCGAGAGGCGTCGATGGGCTGGGCCTCGCGCAGGCCGCTGGGGAAGGTCTGGTAGTCCTGGGCGCTGGCTCGGAGGGTGAAAAATTGCTGGACCGGTTCGCCATCTTCATCGCGAATTGCCGGGATATTGAGCTGGTATTCGCCGTTTTCGTCGCTGATGGCCACGTCGCTCAAGGCGCTGCGCTCTTCGTCGAAGGCGATGACGTGGGCCCCCGCGATGAGATCCAGGGTTTCGGCGTCGAAGACCACCCCCTGGACCAATACCGGCGCGTGGCAGCGATGGTCACCGGACTCGGTTTCGGCGCAGACCGTGCCGTCGCCGCAATGATCCTCGTCGGGATCGCAGACCGCCGACTCGTCGAGGAGGCAGAAGTGGTCCCCGTCGCGGGCATCACAACTGGTATGGGGAGCACAGGTCTGCGGATCTTCGTCGGGATCGCAGGACCCTCCCACGGGATGGAGGCACCGATCCTCTCCGTCGGTGTCGGCCATGCAGACCAGTCCGAATTCGCTGTCCTCACAGGGCTCTTCCAGTTCTCGATCGCATTCCTCGCCGGCGCCGGCGACGGCGCCGCAGCCGGCGCAGCCCGAGGCAAAGGGAATCAAGAGAGTGGCGAAGAAGATCAGTTTAATCCAACGCATTGGCATATCCCGTACTCAGAGGGAACTCACGTCATATGACCGTCTCGAAACGGCGGCCTGACTCGAATTTTTGGGCAAAAAGCTATCTTTCATATTATGGTAAACGACGATGGTTGTCACAGAGTGGGGTGTTGCAAAATGTTGGCTATTCGACCTTTGGTAGTCGGCGTCTACGATTGGAGCATATGGTGACTATCGTGGAAGCGGGAAATGATGGAAGTTTGACGCGATTAAATGATGAATGCTCAGAAGGATGAGATGATGACCGATCATAAAGGGCTGGAGGCCAGGGAATTACGCCGGGGATTTGCAGCCGAGGCGTTCGGCTTTGAGACCACGGCCGAGCTCGAGGAGACCCTGGAGATCATCGGCCAGGAGCGGGCCATCGAGGCCCTTCAATTCGGGGCGGGGATCCGTCAGGAGGGCTATAATCTCTATGCCCTGGGGCCGGTGGGGGTGGGAAAACACGACGTGGTCGACCAATTTTTGCGCCGCCGCGCCGAAGACGAAGAGGTGCCCTCCGACTGGTGTTATGTCCACAATTTCGATGAGCCCAATAAACCGAAGATGCTCGAGCTGCCCGCCGGGCAGGGCTTGGAGTTGCGCGACGATCTGGCCCGTCTCATCGAGGAGCTCCAGGTGGCGATTCCCGCTGCTTTTGAGAGCGATGACTATCAGACGAGGCGCCAGGCCATCGACGAGATCTTCAAGGAGCGCCAGGAAGACGCCTTTAATTCGGTCCATCGCAAAGCCGAACAAGAGGGGGTGACCATCTTGCGCACCCCCGCCGGGATTGCCCTGGCCCCGGTGCGCGACGGGGAGGTCATTCCCCCTGGCGAGTTCGAGGAGTTGCCCGAAGAAGAGCGGGAGAAGGTGGAGCAGACCATCGAGGAGCTCCAGGAGGAGATGCAATCCGTACTCCAGCAGGTGCCGGCCTGGGAGCGGGAGCGTCGCGACAAAGAACGTGAGTTGAACCGGGAGGTCATGGGCTACGCGGTCCACGGCTCGATAGAGGAGCTGCGCGAAAAATATAGTGAATGCGCCAACGTGGTGTCCTATCTGGACGACGTCGAGGAGGACGTCGTGGAAAAGGCGGCGGTCTTTTTGCAGGCCGGCCAACGTGGCGCAGGCTTGCAGGGCATGGGCATGGGGGGAGCGATGAGCGAAGGGCCCGGCTCGGGGCTGGGCATCGCCGAGGCCGGCCCCGGTATGGAGGCCGATAATCCGATGGGGCCCGACGGCACGGCGGCCCTCTTTCGTCGGTATCGGGTCAACGTGGTCGTCGACCACAGCGAGACCGAGGGGGCGCCCGTGGTCTATGAGGACCAGCCGACCCTGGATAATCTGACGGGCCGGGTGGAGTATATCGCCCGCTTCGGCGCCCTGCTCACCGATTTTAATCTCATTCGCCCCGGGGCCATGCACCGCGCCAACGGGGGCTACCTCATCCTCGATGCCCGCAAGGTCTTGCTCCAGCCCTTTGCCTGGGAGCAGCTCAAGCGGGTGCTTCGCTCCAAAAAGATCGCCATCGAATCGGGGCCCCAGATGATGGGCATGGCAAATACGATGTCATTGGAGCCCCAGAATATCCCTCTCAATCTCAAGGTGGTGCTCCTCGGCGGGCGGCGCCTCTATTATCTGCTCTCGGCCATGGATCCCGAGTTTCTGGAGCTCTTTAAGGTGGCCGCCGATTTCGAGCACGATATGGACCGTCACGACGAGTCGGTGCGCCAATATGCGCGCTATCTCAATAAACTTATCGACGACGACGATCTGCTGCCCTTTACCTGCGCGGCCATCGCCCGGGTCTGTGAGCGAAGCAGCCGGGCCGCCGGCGATCGGGAGAAATTCTCCACCCACGCCGAGACGATGCGCGACCTGCTGCGGGAGTCCAATTATTGGGCCACCGACCGCGGCGCCGAGGTGGTGGATTCCCAGGACGTGGAGCGGGCGGTGGAGGCCAAGATCCGGCGCAATAGTCGAATCCGTGACCGCCTGGCCGAGCATATCCACCGCGACACCTTGCTCATCGACACCGACGGCGGGGAGGTGGGCCAGATCAATGGTCTTGCGGTCATGCAGATGGGGCAATTTTCCTTCGGCAAACCCGGTCGTATCACAGCCAGGGTGCGCCCGGGCAGCGGGAAGGTGGTCGACATCGAGCGCGAGGTCGATCTGGGCGGTCCCATCCACTCCAAGGGAGTGCTCATCCTTACCGGATATCTGGGGGCCCGTTTTGCCACGGACTTCCCCCTGTCGCTGACGGCCTCCCTGGTCTTCGAGCAATCCTACGGCGGCGTCGACGGCGACAGCGCCAGTCTGGCCGAGATCTGCGCCCTCAAATCGGCGCTGTCCCAATTGCCTCTGGCTCAGAACGTGGCGGTCACCGGCTCGGTCAACCAGCGCGGACAGGTTCAGCCCATCGGCGGGGTCAACGATAAGATCGAGGGCTTTTTCGATGTCTGTGAACGACGGGGATTGACGGGAAAACAGGGGGTGATTATTCCGGCGGCCAATATCAAAAACCTCATGGTGCGAAAGGATGTGGTAGATGCCGTCGAGGAGGGAAAATTCCACGTCTGGACCGTCTCCCATATCGACGAGGCTACCGCCATCCTATTGGGGCAGAAGGCGGGGGAGGCCGACGAAGACGGTCAATTCCCAGAGGACACCATCAACGGCCGCGTTCAGCAGCGCTTGCGGCGTATGGCCGAGCGGGCCGTCGAATTTCGAGGTGCTCACGACGGCGACGGCGGAAAAGATTCGAAATAGGCTGTCAAAACATGGTGTTAGGGGTTGCGAGCAGCCCAATGGATCCACAGGGAGTCCCTCGCATGAAGAGTCCAGAAAATTTAATGA
Organism: Myxococcales bacterium; assembly: GCA_007135085.1. Classification (GTDB taxonomy): domain Bacteria; phylum Myxococcota_A; class Bradymonadia; order Bradymonadales; family Bradymonadaceae; genus SLJM01. The sequence goes on along the minus strand of SLJM01000362.1, from coordinate 1,928 downwards.
CCGATCGATTTTTCGAAAGGGTCGTCGCCGTCTTGGACGTTACCGGCGAGAGTCGAGCGATTATGGCCTCCGCCGCTGAGTTGGCGCGCCACTTCGACGTGGGGTTGACCAGCCTCTTTGCCCATAACGACCATCTTCGGAGTCTGGAGGGCCATCCTCTGGTACGGATCGTCGACTTGCCCACGGGAATCGGCCATCCCCTGGAGGGGGGAGCGCTGAAGATGGGATGGCGCGCGCTGGGCCGAAGGATGCGCCACGAACATGAGCGCCTGGTGCGGCGCTATGCGCTGGAAGCAAAGTTCGAGATCAGCGGGCGATCCCAATCGGAGGCCGTCGAAGAACGGGCCACAGGCTCGGAATTATTCGTCCTGGGAAGTGTCAGCCGGCGAATCGTGGGACAGTTGCGAGGCAGCGCTGCCGGGCTTTACTCGTCGACTCAGATGCCCGGTGCCGTCTTATTGGTAGGCGCCACCCAGGTGTCCTTTTATTCGGTGGTCGTCGTCTACGACGGCTCCGCGCTGGCTCGTCGTGCGCTGGAAGCGGCCCGCCGCATGGCCCGGAACAATTCGGCTATGGTCACCGTGTTGACCGTCGGCGCCGGTGTGGAGGATATTCCTCGTCTTCGTCAGCGTGCCCGCACCAGAAGGGGCACCGTCGGTGAACGGATTCAGGTTTATTGTCGACGTCTCGAGCAGCCCGACACGCAGGCCGTCATCGCCGCCTCCGAGAGACTTCGCGCCGATCTGATCGTTGTCCCAGCCAGCGAGACCTTCCCCGCCACCGAAGACCTCCCTCTCTTGACCGCTCAGGGCGCCCGCCCGGTTCTCATCATTCGCGGTCAACCCGGCACTGACGACGACCGAAGGCTCGACAGGGTGGTCGCTGATCGCACCCCTTGAGCGAGCACCCTGCTGTTCAGAGTTGTAAGGTCACGGGGAAATCGTTAAGGTCGCGTTATCGTACGTGACTTGATTTTCTCTGTGCCCGATTCGGACCTGACGAGGCGATCCGAATTCTTCAAATAGATGAAGGTGAGAAGGCACGGTTTGTCTCGACAGCCTCGACAAATTCAGAAGGTGTCCAAAATGCAAAGTGGTGAAGTTCGCAATCCTATCGTCGTTCTCGTTCTATTTTATGTGACCTGTGGTATTTACGGTCTGTACTGGATCTTCACCGTCCTCGGTGAGATCAACGGGGCCCTGGGGCGAGAAGAATATAACCCGGTGGTTGAGATCTTGCTGACCTTCGTCACCTGTGGCCTCTGGAGCTTCTGGCTGTTGTGGCGCATGTCGGAATCGATCGTCGAGATCGAGAAATCGCGCGGTGCGCAGCCGAAATTCGAGGCGCCGATCCTCTTCATCATCTCCCTGTTCATTCCCGGCATATTGATGCAAATATCGCTCAATAATGCCTGGGAAAGTGGCGGCGCTGGTATCTGATAGTCAGTGTGATTGGGCGCCGGGCCAAATGAGCCCGGCGCCTTAGTTTAATCTAGAATCTGCAGGATAGTGTTATGGAACGTGGACCGGTTCGAGAACCCGTCATCGTACTTTTGCTCATGATCGTGACCTGCGGATTGTATTTCTTCTATTATTATTTCGTCTCCTGCGACGAGATTAACCGCGGGCTGGGCTATAAGAAGCTAAATGTGGGGCTCGACTTCGTATTGGGGATCTTGACCTGCGGTCTCTGGTTTATCTGGTGGCACTGGCAGGCGGCAGAGGCCGTGGTTGAGCTCGAGCAGAGCTGGGGTGTCCAGCCGAAAATGGACGCACCGATTATCTTTTTATGTTCCCTGTTTGGCCTCGGCGAGATGATGATGCAGATCGGCATGAACAACGCCTGGCAAAACGGTATGCCCGGTGGTGCTCAGCGCCATCTGGAGTCCGATTACGGCGTCAATCCCGTCCAGGAGCAGCAGTCAAAAT
>SLJM01000283.1 GCA_007135085.1 Myxococcales bacterium | reverse complement strand
GTTCGTACTCCGGGAGTTCGATGCGCTGCAGGCACAACCCAGGTCGGCGCCGTCGTCTATGATATGGATCGGGTCTGAGTGATAGAGCCCAAGTCATCAGTGGTCAATTATCTAAAACTGCACGGACAAAGAGGTTTGCTCTATGATGTCGTGGCGGAGGAAGCTGGAAATAGCGTTTAATAAATTGCCAGATGTAGCAGAGGAGTCCCGATGAGGAATATGCGTTCGGTTTTGGCCTTGATGATCGGGGCTTGTGTGGTCCTGGGAGGTTGTTCGACCCCAGGTCAGGAGGTTGTCGTCGAGGAATCGGAGAGTTCTGAGGAGCCCGTGGCCGAGGCTGTATCGGATATACAGCAGGAGAGTGACGAAATCGTCTTTGAGTTCGATGGCGAGATCTACGAGGGAACCTGGACGGAGTCTCCTGACGGGGCCTTTGAAATTCTGCTGCCAAAGGACGTTCCCCTTCTCGATGTGCATATCAAAGATGACGGCCAAGTTGATATCTGGAACCACGAACGAGAGCACCTCGCCGACCATACGGACAACCCCGACGAGGTGGAGCTTCGGGGACGGATCGTGTTGACCTCCAAGACGATTGAAGATCGTCTTGAGCGCAGCAATTATCGGGAGTTATTCGCCCAGTCCCTGTCGTCGAGCTTAATATTTGAGGAGGATTCCCGCTTTGGGGAAGGACGGACCTATGGAGGCATGGAGGGCGGGTTTCGGGAGCAGCGGTGGCGCTTTCCCCAGGAACGTGGACGCAGTTATCGCAATGTGGAGTGGACGACGATGCGCTGGGTAATCGAGAGGGACGAGACGGTCTGGAATTTCGTGCTCATCGCGCCGGAGACCCAGGCAGAGTTTTTCGGTTCGCTCTTCTTGCAGGCCCTGGAGACGGTGCGGGAAGGGGCGAGGGGAGATTTATAGAGACAGGCTCGGGGAAGCCCCGCGGACCGGCGCCTCAGGTCACAGGCTCCAATTCATCGAAGCGGACAAAGCCACGAACCTCGGAGTCGGCGTGGGAATAGACTTCAATCCATTCATCGTCGACGGTTCGGACTTTGAAGACCACGGGCATGGACGGCACAGCGACGACCTCGGCCTGCTCGTTGGGTTCGGCGTAGATCGCCTGTCCCTCGGCGAGAATATAGGACTCCTTCCAGGGGTCGCTGGAGCCACAGCCTCTGTGTGTCGACTGGACATAGACCTGCAACTGCTCGGTGAAGGCGCGAGTCTCCTCGGTCATAGCCATTGGTTCAAAAGACTCAAATTCCACGAAGGTATAGGGTGCGTCGCATTCGATGATTGACGAGAGTCCCTCAAAAGTCAGGGTTCCCGGTTGTTCTATATGGCCTTCCTGGTAGCGAGTAAAATTCTCGGGGATTTCCTCGACGGTCTCCAGCAATTGTGAGGCCAGTTCGGCTTCCCCCGTAAAATCAAGATATCCCGTATCGGGATTGCGTCCTGTGTGAAACTGAAGGATCGACGGGGTTCGATCGTAGGTTTCGCAGGGAATTTCCGGGAGATTATCCGCCTGCTGCTCATCGAGAAGAAAACGGATGCCCAGCACGGGATTTCGGGCGTTATCGATCCCATCGTAATGATCATACCAGTACAGTTGTAGCACTCCATCTAGTTGTGCCCGGCCTGTAAATGCGACTTCCCCAGGCCGCTCGTTTGCCTCGTAGCGGACCAGGTTGTTTAGGTCCTCCTCGGAGGGCACCGGGTCATCATCCGCAGCCCTAATGGACTCCTCGGCGGACACCGAGTTCGGATCCTCTTCCGAGGGCTGAGAGCTTTGAGCCTGATACGAATCTCCTCGCTGGTGATCCGTTTCATTTGGTGCTGATTGACACCCCGCCACGATCACAATCAAAAGCCCAATTCCAATCAGCTTTGCCCAGGTTTTCATAGCTACTATCTTTTTGAAGATGAACCATCAGAAATTTCTAATCGATGTTTTTTAGCGAGCATGCATCGATAAAGATACGGGGATACTGATAGCAGGTTAGCGCGGTTGAGGTTTGCGCTCAACACATGGGTTCCACCATCAGGATATGGGCTTCTGCCTGGTCTGGTATTTCTACGATGCCCAGGCAGAAGCCCGTGGTCATCGCCAGGACTGGGAAGAGGAGCGAGCGATATTTGAAGAATCCCAGCGAAGCCCAGGTGCTCGTGAATGAAGACGTGGCCCCCTCTGGGGATGACGCAGAGGGGGCTCTCCGGGATCAGACGGGCCATGATCTCCGAGTTTTCCCGTGGGATGAGGCGGGCATCTCATTCGCGGCCATGGAACCATCAGAGGACCACGCTCGGTGGAGGTCAATGGAGAGGTGGTTTGAGGTGGAGCAAAGACCTGGAACCCAGAGATCGAGAGGGGAGGGAGGATCTGCGATTTCGTGATGATTGTCCTACCCCCTGCGACAGGAGATTGCCTTTGGGGGAGGCTGGCTTGCGACCGAATAGGTTGCTCGGTACTCTTAAACCTAAGATGGTGATAATTTTCGACAGTGCCAGACTCAGCGGTGCTGTGCGTGAGATTGTAGACAATTTACTTCGATAGGTAATGCCATGCCGATCCGCTCGACTCGATCCGGAAATGCCGGACACCGAACACTGTGCAATATCCTGATACTGGCGCTAGTTTTGGCGCTGACCGCCTGCAGCGACGACGCCGTGGGGGGCTCCGACAATTCGGCGGATGAGCAAAACGGCTATGAGCAAGACGTTCGCGAAGACGACGCTGCTGATGACACTACTGATAATGGGGATAACGAAGACAATCAGTACGAGCCCACGGGAAATCCTGTGGCCGATGCCGGCCCGGACAAGTCGGCCCTGGTTGGCGAGACGGTCTACTTCAACGCCTCCTTCAGTTTTCACCAAGATCCGAATGTCGATATCGTCAACTACGAATGGAAGTTCATGGATATTGGCCTGACATCAGAAGGGTTCGAAGTCAGTCGCAGCTACCAGGAAGAGGGAAGTTTCATCGTGACCCTGACGGTCACCGACGAGTACGGCATGAGCGATACGGACGCCCTGCTCGTTGAGGTCGCCACGCTCGACAACGTCAACGGGGGCAATAACAACAACGGTGGCAATCCCGGCACCGGCGGAAAGGCTCAGGACGGGGACTTCGACAGCGAAGACGAATGGATTATGTATCCCTACGACACCGACGGGTCCACGACGACCACCTGTGGAATGAGCCAGGTAATCCTCGAGCCCAGGACCTGCACCATCGAGATTGAGGCGCCGTATATCACCAAATATTGCAATCACATGGGCGGCGACGACGTCTATGTCGGCGAGATTACCGGAGAAAATACCTTCTATCTGGAGCTGGAGCGCCGCGATCAACCCAGTGATTTTTGTCCCACCGGCTTTCACTTCACCGAATATATCGAAGCTGAATTCGTGAGCTCCGACCGCTGGGAGGGGACCTCCGAGATGGGAGTGGTTTATAACGACGCCGAATGCGCCGCGTTAAGCTGCACCGTGCCGATCCACCCCATCACCGGGGAGCGAGATTAAATCGTCTAACGTTATCTGGCCGGCGCCCGTCGCGCGGTCGTCTGCACCAATGATGGCGATGCCGCGGCGTAGCGATGCGCCACGGCATCGCCTGAGTACCTCCAGGGCTCGCTGCGCTCGATAGCTTTATCGCCAGTTGGGGAAACTGGCAGTTGCGATAAAAGTGCTGTGTTTACAATCACTTACGGAGTTCTGGGCGGGGTTGCAGTACCTTGATAAAGAGTCCAACTCGATTCTTATATCAGGAGTGCAGTATGCCCGTTCATTTGTCGTTGTGCGCAAGGGGTTTCTCTGGCGGCGGACGGTCGATGATCCTCGCAATTCTATTTTGCTTCGCTCTCGGCTGTCAGGAGGTGGAGGGTGAGTCTGACCAGTGGGCCGACGCCGGTCTGAACTGGGAGGATGAGGCGGCGGCTGATGCAGGTGACGCCGGCCCGGATCCGTCAGGTGACGTCGGTGGTGACGAAGACGACAGTGACGTCGGTGGCGACGGAGAGGAAAGTGACGGAGAGGAGCCTGCCGATAGCAACACCGGCGAGGAAGAAGATAGCCAGGGCTCGGAAGGGGAAGAAGAGGAAGCGTTCGATGGGGGCGATACGGAGGACACCGAGCCCGGCGAAGTCGTTGAAGAGCCGGTCGAAGATGAAGAAGACAGTGACGAAATTGACGAAAATGACGAAATTGACGAAAATGAAGGAAGTGATGAAAGTGAAGACGATGAGAATGGAGATGGAGACGGCGAGGACTCCGAAGATGATAGTGCAGATGACGGAGAGGACTCATCGTCGGTAGATCCGATGGCATTCCTGGGTGAGTCGGACACCCGGGCGATGTGGTTGTGGGATGAAACGCCGAATTTACAGCAGATTTTGAACAATACGGGCGGGGCGCAGACGACGCTGCTCAATTTCATGGCTGCGCCGCACGGTCAGCCGGACAGGGCTATCAATCGCCTATTTTTCGAGGGGCGAGGATACGCCGATGTCGATCCATTTTCGCAGATCAGGCCGATCGACTTCGATCCCCTGCTGGACCAGAACGAGCGCCCCGCGCTGCGGAGCTTCATTGGCAATGCAAAGCAGCAGGGCGTGGCCGTGGAGTACCTCGACGGTCAGGCCATCTGGCTTGCCAGCGACGCGAACGCTCAGGTGGCAAAGCAGGTCTGCGACGACGTGGTCAGCTTCAATGAATCTACGGCCAGTCTAGACGAGCGCTTTGACGGAGTTCATCTGGATATCGAGCCCCATACGGTTCAGAGCGGACCCTACGCCTGGGTGTGGTGGGAGAATCGCCTTCCCAACGGATATAACGCCGACTGGTCAGAGCGATTCGAGAATATCCTGACGCACTGCCGTCAGGCCCTCGATGATTACGAGAATTCGACGGGTCACAAAATGACCTTTTCCATCGATGTCGGCGCCGACTACGCCTATTATAACCAGCCGCTGCGCCAATTTCTCAATACGTCGGACAGCCCCGTCGATTATCTGACGATCATGAATTATTACGACAACTCGCCGAATCAGAACGGAGATCCCTCGTATTTCTACGGGGAATCCGATGGCAACGCCGTGGTGGGAGGGGTCATCCAGAACCTGGCGATGTGGACCGAGCTGCCACTGTTATTCGGGATGGAGACGGGGCCGCCCCAGATCGCCCCGGCGGAGGCGTCGTTTTACGACAACGGCTATACGGTGATGTACGGCGTGATCGATCAATTGGTCCAGGACTATGGCAGCACGAAAGCGATAGGTGTGGGAATTCATCACTATTCGCCCGATTCGTATAAGGATATGCAGCCCTGATACACGGCCACGGTCACCACCGGGGGCCAGCCCCGGTGGTGAGGATCAGTCCATCCAGTAGGGAAGCTCGTGCATGGCTTCGGAGAAGACGGCCGCTCCCGGTTTGACTCGCTCAGTGGTCTCCGGAGCCTCCGTCCAGCCTTCCCATAAGAAGCGGTCGGTCTCGACCAGGAGTTCTTCGTTGAGGGTGACGCTCAAAGCAAAGCCCTCGGTAATCGTCGTCTCTACGAAGCGGCCCATATCATCGCGGTCGTCGTGGACGACCTCGTGCAGGCCTGGGTGTGCCACGTTGAGAAGCACCCAGGGGATTCGTATGTCGATGTGTTCGGGATAGAGGACGACGGCGTCCTGGCTTGTCTCGGGCTGGTCGTGGCGGCGGATCCTCAAGTGTCCGATATCGTGATAGGTGGGGTCGAACCAATAGGTGCCGTCGTTGGAGCCCCGAGGCTGATTATTCTGCCAGCGGATAAGCCGCCAGGGACCGCCGTCGGTGGCGGTGGAGCGATATTTCTGGCCCTCGTCGGAGGTATAGAAGAAGCGGCCGAAGAGGTCGTAGGCCAGGGTGACCTGTAGATCTGCCGCCTCGTCGGGGTCGATGACCAGGGCGAATTCGTTTCTGTTCTGGGTCTGCACACCGTCGGGGAGGATCGATTCACCAAGGTCGTCGCGGTAGGTGTCGTAGCCGATGATGAGGCGATCATCAGAAGTCAAAGACCGGCGCAGGTTGAGGCGCACGTGGAAGAAGGCGGCGTCGGCGCTGGCCTGTACGGATTCGATATCGCCCGTGGCTGAGACCGGGCCGAAGTCACTGAAGTCCGGCGCTCCCAGGTCGAAGGCGATGAGGCCGAAGTTCTGTTCGGCGGCGGTGACGTTGTGCCAGGTCTTTCGACGGTATAATCCGAAGTCGATATGATCTGTGATCCAGGTGGGTTTCCACCACTCGTCGATCCAGGCAAAGAGAGCGCCGCCAGCGCAATTGGTATCGTGGATTGTGTGAAAGAGCCGCCGGGCCACCTCTCCCTGCTCGAGCTCGTCGTGGCCGCCGTGATCCATATTCTCATGGCCCCAGTGGGCGCTGCCCCAGCTGGAGGGGACCCCCACTTCGCCGATGAGCAGGGGGATGTCCCGGTAGTGGTCTTTGAGGCGAAAGAGATAGCCCATATAGGAGTTGGGCCCTTCGTCGTCGGCAAATTGGCGATAGTCCGGGTCGTCGACGATATAGTCGGGGTAGTAGGGATAGGCGTGGTAGGTGGCGAAGATCCCTGCCGGTGCGTCGATGGGCTCGATGCGAGTGGCGTCGAAGCTGGCCACATCTTCGCTGCTGTAATAGCTGCCCTCGGTGGGATGATCGAGGGGGTCGAGGCTGGGCCAACTGGAGACGCTGACCGGGCGCTGCACACCGTAGAAATCTCGTTCATAGGTCACGAGAGTGTCCAGGTGTCGAGCCCACCACACCTCGACGGGATCGCCTTCTTCCACCCGAAAGGCCTCCCCATCGAAGCTCTGTATATGGGCGTTGGCCTCATTGGTGACCAGCACCTCCTCGGGATGCACTTCGCGGCCGACAATCCAGCCCAGGACCCACTGGGAAATATCGATTTCATATTCTCCGAAGGCCCGGCCCCTGCGCTCTCTGATGGAGCGGTTTCCGTGGACGGCGTCGACCACCTCGTGCATGCCCGCGCGGAATTGAGCAGTCATATCAAAGAGGTCGTCAGAAGAGCTGGACTCCTCATCGAGCCAGATCCCGTGCAGGACATAGATCGGATTGTCCGGATGAGTGCGGTTGTGTTCGTCGAGGGCCTCGTAAAAACGCGGGTAGTGAAGGGTGTAGATGCGCAGGACGTTGATGCCCCATTGGCGCATCATATCGAGCCAGCGGCGATAGTCCTGATCGGTGGCCGCCAATTCTCCGGCCAGAGTGCCCGGCTTGGCGACGCCCAGGTTCATTCCGCGAATGAAGATCGGCCGATATTCACCTTCAACCTTGACCGTCAGATAGTCGGAGGTGGTGGAGTAGGGAAGAGGCTCGTCGGCCTGGCGGGGAGTATCGTCGCGGCGCGTTGATTCCTCGTCTGTATCTTCGTCACATCCGGCCAGAAAAAGTGTACTGAGCAATAATATCAGGAACGAGACAGTCCATTGCGTCTTCATTAGCCCTCCTAAAGTCATGGCCCCAAAGAGATTTATTAGTCTCTTCATAGCTTAAGACCGATCGTCGAAAGGCAAGCGGGGCGGTATTATATATGATTCAAAGATCAGAATTCCCAGTTTTCATAGTGGTGGCGTTGATAGTTATAAGCTCGCTATTAGGTTTAATGGAGACCAATCAATTTCGAATTGGGATGGTGAGAAATAGTTCGCCATAGCTGAGAGAAATCTTTGTGGACGGGGGATTTATGTTGCTTGTTGCGACATCTGCGATGTGGGGAGGGATCTCTGCGGCTCAGTGGAGTGTGTTTTTCGTGCTGGCCTTGGAATTCGTGCTGCTCGGTATGATCGTCTTCGGGTTGTATTTGCAGGAGCAAAGACAAGAGCGCCGGGAGCAGACGAGAGAGAAGTTTCGACGCTACGTAGACCTCCTGATCGACAAGTTGGACAGCCAAGAAGAGGTGGTGATCGGCGACGCCATCCCCAGGGGAAAGCGGCGGCTCCTGCGCCAATTGCTCTATGAGGAGATGGTGCAGGACAGAAGGGAGCGACGTCCCGACCTGCTGCGACTATATGAGCAACTGGGTTTTATCGAGGACGACTGTCGAGAAGCGCGCTCTCGGAACTGGCGGGTCAAATTGCTGGCCCTTCGGCGGCTGTATGTGATTCCCGATTTCTATGATCGCCAGCTCTTGCTCGAGGGGCTCAGCGATCACTATCGGGTGCGCCTGGTTTGCGCTCATATCCTGGCCCGCCGGGGAGAGGTGGCCGATCTGATCGAGGCCCTCAACTCCCTGTCGGTTCCATCGAATTTGATGGAGCAACCCATCTATTCCTTGCTTCGGCAGGTCGATGATGAGCGGCTGGGTGTGCTGCTGGAAAATCTGGGGTTGCTCGAGGCAGGGCGGGTGCGTCGGGCCGTGATGGTCAGCGCCGCGGTGCGCCAGCTTCCAGGGATATTGACCCACCTTCAGGAGCTCAAGAGCAGCACCGACGTCCACGTACGTGTCGGCGTATGTGTGAGCGCCGGGGTGCTCCAGGAGTCGACGGCGCTGTCCTTATTGCTCGACCTGCTGGTGGACCCGGCCTGGGAGGTGCGCGCTCAGGCGGCGAAGAGTCTGTCCGGCCACGACGATCCGAAGGTGCTCATGCCCCTGGCGACGACGATGAACGATCCCGACTTCTGGGTGCGTCAGAGCGCGGCGATGGCGATGCATTCCGTGAGGTCTGCGCCGGGACCAAAAGGGCTGCCGGAGTCGATGAATGGGGGGCCATCGCTCGAGGATCTATGTCACTTCGATGACTATTTGAAAATCACCGCCGATTGGGTGCCGCGCATGGCGGGACCCCGAGGGCGGGAGGCGAATAAAACTTCACCAATGCCGGTAGAGGTGTCTTCATGACTACATTTGTGGACCTATTCTTTTTGGCCTATTGCGTCACAGTGGTGCTGGCCACCTCGGTGCTGATCTTTTCGGCGGTGCGCGAGATTCGACACCGGGGCAGTCTGTCCCTGGTGGAGTTCGACGACTCCATTCGCAGTGGTGAGAGCACACCGCCCGTGGGGGTCATCGCCCCTGCCTATAACGAAGAGATCCATATCGTGGACAGCGTGCGGGGATTTTTGGCCCTGGACTACCCGGATTACGAGGTGATCGTCGTCAATGACGGCAGCACGGACGCCACCTTAGAGCGGCTCAAAGAGGCCTTCGATCTGGAGCCGGCCAGTCGCTTCGTCAGCCACCAGGTCGCGGCGACCAGGCCGCGCCAGGTGTACCGCTCGCGAACAGACCGGCGTCTGTGGGTGATAGACAAGGAAAACGGCGGCAAGGCAGACGCCCTCAACGTGGGGCTCAACGCCACGCGAGCCCCCATGGTCTGTTGCGTGGACGCCGACACCATCTTGGCTCCCGACGCGCTGCTGCGCATGATCGATCCCTTCCTATACGACCCGGAAGGGGTGATCGTCGTCGGCGGCACGGTGAGCCTGGTCAACGGGTGCAAGACCAGGGGCAATCAGATCGTGGAGATGGGAATGCCCGACTCCTGGTTGGCTCGCTTTCAGATTGTGGAGTACCTATGCGCCTTCCTCTTTGGACGTATGGGGTTCAATCGGCTCGGCGGCAATGTGATCATCTCCGGGGCGGCCGGCCTATTTCTTCGCTCTGCCGTGGTCGAGGCTGGGGCCTTTAACAGCGATACCGTCGGAGAGGACATCGAGCTCATCGTGCGGCTCCATCGACGAGAATATGAGAGGGGGCGCAATCGCCGGATCGTCCATATCGGGGAGACCGTGGCCTATACGGAGGTGCCCGAGGATATGGGAACTCTGGCACGGCAGCGAGACCGCTGGCACCGAGGGCTGTTCGATACGCTGTGGCGCCATCGAAAGATGCTGTTTAATCCGCGCTACGGGCTCATCGGCACGGTGGTCATGCCCTGGTTTTTGATCTTCAAGTTTCTGGCGCCGATCATCGAATTTGGCGGCTATATCTGGATCTGCTGGGGCATATTATTCGGGTTTATCGCCTGGCCCTTTGCGGTCACTCTGTTGATCGCCGTCTTCTTGTGGGGGTTGGTGCTCAGCCTGCAGAGCCTGTGGGTCAATCACGAGAGCTTCGGCTTGTACGACGACAATAAAAGCCGGGCTAAGCTCTTCGTGGTGGCCTTATTGCTCAACCTGGGATATCGCCAGTTTACAGTCATCTGCAGCGTCGTAGGGGTCATTCGCCATCTATGGGGGACGCGCTCCTGGGGAGCGATGCAGCGCCGCGGCTTTGACTCGGCGCCGCAAGAGGCGGCGGCATGAGAGCTTGTCTGGCGCTATCATTGGGGCTGAGTGTATTTATCACCGCCTGCAGCGGCTGGACCGAAATGATTCGAAGCAACGGTGATCACTGTCCCGAGCGGGAAGCATCGGCGCCGCAGATCATCGAGACGACGCGGGTTGAGGCCCGGGATTGGATCGAGATGACCGTATTCACCGGTCGATCCGGCCGAGAGGGGCTGGCCGTATTGTCTTATCCCACCGGCCCGGCATCGGTGCAGGGGCGGACCTTCCTATACGACCAGGCCCTGGCGATCCTCTGGTACACCTGGGTGGGCGAAGTACAGACGGCAAAGCGGCTGGCCACCACCCTGATCGACGTGCAGATGGCGAATGGCGCCTGGGGGTTTAGTTTTCAAGCCCAGGGCGAGCAGTTCTACGACCGGCGATATGTGCGCACCGGCGCGGTGGCCTGGGCGGCCTGGGCGCTGGCCTATTATGGTGACACCATCGGGGACGGCCAGGCCGTCGAAGCGGCCCTTGAGGCGCTGAAATTCTTGGACACGAAACGGATCGATGCCCAGGGGAATCAGAACCACGAGCTCTATACGGCGGGCCTGGGCTATCACGATCCCCAGACGGGACAGCGTACCCTGGGGGTGCCCCTGGATTTCGTGGTCACCGAGCACCAGCTCGATATTCATATGGTGCTGGCAACATTTCACCGAGCTCGGGCTGAGGCGCTTGCAGAGCGCGTTGTCGATAGATTGTGGATCGAGGAGGAGGGACGCTTTGCCGTGGGCGCCCATGGCGAGGAGCTGGACCGGCGGCGGGCCCTCGATGCCGCCGGAGGATGGGGCGCGCTGTGGTTGCTGTCCGTGGGCCAGACCGAGCTGGCCAGGCAGAGCCTGGGTTATACGGTCGCCCATTTCGGGGCCGACAGATACGGCGGATATGTCCCGTATCTGGACGAAATCGACGAATACGACCCGCAAGAGGAGGTGGTCTTCGTCGAGGGGAGTCTGGGGGTCGCGTTGGCTGCTCTGCGCCTGGGTGAGCCAGACCTGGCGCGCCAGATTCTGCTGGGCACAGCACAGCTCGGTTGTGACGGCGGTCCGGGAATCCCCTACGCCGACCGGCGGCGGGGCTCCTTCGCCGATACGCCGGCGCTGGCGCCGACGATCTGGTTTTTGATGGTGGAACGAGAAATGCGCACGGGGAAAAGGGCGCCTGTATTTTTGCCGGCCGCGCTGGATGCACTTCAATAAATCGATGGGGGAATTATGAAGGGGAAAGTGTTGACTCTTATGTTGGGACTGCTCGCCATGGTGCTGTGTGCCCTGCCGGGCGTGGTTTATGCGGAGCAGATCTGTGAGGAGGCCAGGGCGCTGCGTTTCGATGGCAAGCTAGAGGCGGCCGAAGAGGCGACCCGAGCGTGCATCGAAAAGATCCCAACCGATCTGGATGCCTGGGTGGAGCTGTCTCGCATCCTGGCCATGCAGGGACATTACGGGCGAGCCCTGATATGGGTCGACGGCGCCATCAATGCCACCGAGGACCCCAGGTCCTACGAGCTCTGGCGAGCCCGGCTGTTGCTCTGGAAGGGAGACTACGATCATGCCCGTCAGGCTGTGTCGGAGCTCTCCTCGGGGGGCGATGACAAAGAGGAGCTCGAAGAGCTCTCCCAGACCATCGACGAGGCGGAGTGGTTTGAGGACCACCGGGCCAATCACCGCCGACCTTTCTATATGGCAGAGATGTCCTATTTTGCCCATCAAGAGGGCACCCATAGCTGGCATACCCGACATACTCTGGGCGCTCATTTTATCGACAGCTTGCTCACGGAAGTGCACGTCGATGGAATCCGTCGCTCCTATCCCGACGAAGCCGTGACCGATATGTGGGTGGGCGGCAAGATCAGGTACGCACCGGAATCCTTTTATCGGCTGCGCGTGGGCGGATTCGTGGCGCCACGAAATGAGTTTTCGCCGGATTGGAACGCCTTCGTCCAACCGAGCGTGATGATCACTCGCCACGCCGAGGTGGCGGTGAGGTTTCAGCGGGTTCAATTTCCACAGGGAGGGGTGCATGTCATAAACCCGCGCACTCTGCTTCACTTCGGGCCCCTTTTATTGGACGCGAGATATTATGTGGGATTTGAATACGACGGTCGGATCGCCCAGGCGGCGATGGGCCGGTTGATCTTCTTGCCCGTGGAGACCTTCCAGATATTCGCCGGAGGGAGCATCGGCAATCAGGCCGAATACCTGGAGGGTCATATCAATGCACCCCAGCGAGCAATTCGCGGCGCCGCGGGAGTCAAAATGCAGCTCACCCGTTCGGTGGACCTGCTCCTCGACGGGGGCTACCGACATGAAGTGGTCGATGGTGAGGACTACCACCTATACGATGTGACCACAGGAGTGCGCTGGCGATTCTGGTGAAGACAGTGATACCTTTGAGAATCGTGACGGAAGAAGCCCTTCCGTCGGAGTCGCCAGCGCGAGATGACCGAAAAGTGAGCTTGTCGTGATGTCCCGGTTACAGATTTTACTCATTCAGGCCCGCGTTACGGGCGATCCGATGGCCGAGCACGAGCGCCAGGCCTTCGCCATGGGATGCAAGCTGGCGCCGGAGCAATTCCGAATTTTCAACGTCGCCGTCGATGAGTTCGACGACTTCGAGCTGGGCTCCTGCGACGCGGTCATGATCGGAGGGAGCGGGGACTACTCCCTGGTGGAGGGCGGATTTCCATGGCACGAGGACTTCCTTAACCTGGTGCGCCATCTGGTGAGCGTTGAGATACCGACTTTTGGCTCCTGCTTTGGCTTTCAGGCCATCGTCCAGGCCCTCAACGGAGACCTCGTCGCCGACGCAGACCGCTCCGAGGTGGGCACGTTTGCGATCAGCCGGACCGAGGTGGCCGACTCTCATCCACTCTTCGCCGGGCTTCCCGAGACCTTCGACGCCCAGCTCGGCCATAAGGACAGCGCCATCAGGCTTCCCCAGGGGGTGAGCCATCTGGCGAGAAGCGAGCGCTGCGAATATCAGGCCATCGCCGTGGATGACACCCCCATCGTTGCCACGCAATTTCACCCCGAGCTGACCCGAGAGGGGAGCCTGGAGCGCTTTGAGAATTACCTCCAGGGCTACAAAAAACCGGGCCAGGATATCGAGGAGGCCATGGCCTACGCCCGTAAGATGCACCGTCCCAGTCCGGACTCATGTGGTCTTCTCTGCTCATTTATCGAGCGGGTGAGGGAGAGCAGGCGTCGAGGGCTGAGGGTCGCCGTAGGCGCCGAGTAAGTAGGGGATTGAGAGAGGGTTCACTTCTGGCCTGACGAGCGGGGGCTGACCCGTCGGGCGCCGAGGCTGGCCCCCTGTCGGGTGAGCACGAAGGACGATGGCTGATTCTGTTGGTCATTGACGAAATAGAGTGAGACGTCTCTATCGGCAGCGGCCTCGAACTGGCAACTGTCGCGTTGGATCAGCATCAATTCTGAGTCCGGAAGGACGAGATAGAGGTCGCCGTCGCGCAACTCCAGTTCCAGGGTGGTCCGAGATCGCTCGGTAATTCCGCTGAGGACGTAGGTACCGACGAAGCGGGAGAGTTCAGCAGGGGGATTGCCTGCGTTGAAGGGATGGTGGGCCTCCTCCCCTCTGTAGAGGCGCAACAGATGATTGGCGACGCGATGAGGAAATGCGCCCTGAGTGTTGGTCAGGACGACCACTGTCAATCCTTCCTCGGGGATATGGGTCAGCTGGCTGGTGAACCCCCGGGTATTTCCGGCGTGATGGAAAACGGTTCGGCCGTCGATCCTGCCCAGAAATAGCCCCGCGCCGTAGGGCACCACAGCGCCGGTGGGCAATTTTCCGGGGCTCGTCATAAACGCCAGGGAATGGCGCTCCAAGACCTTCCCGGCGAAGAGGGCGTCCGCCCATCGCGCCAGCGCGGGCGCCGTTGAGCAGAGGGCTCCGGCGGAGAAGGCGACACTGGCGCTGACCATGGGAGCGCCGTGATAGGTGATTTTACCCTGATCTCCCACATCGGCGACGTGGCCCCGGGCTTGATTATCCTGTCCGGCCAGGTCGGGAGCTGCGAATTTCTCGCCAGGGACGGAGGGGATGACGTATTCGCGCAATACCTCCAGATAGTTCAGCCCCGTGAGCTTCTCCAGGATGACCCCCAGCAGGAAATATCCGGAGTTGCAGTAGCTGAAGGCCGTACCCGGTGAAAAGAGCAAGGGGCGGTCGCGAAAGAGGGCGATGATCTCCTCCTGCTCGGCGCCTATTTGCTCCAGGCTACGGTAGGCCTCACCGGTAGCGACGAAATCCACCAGCCCCGAGGTATGACGCAGGAGCTGCTCGATCGTGATCGGCGCCGCTCGTTTCGGGAAGTCGTCGAAGAAATCGCCCAGTTTTGAGGTGAGGCTCAGCGCCCCGAACTCTTCAGCTAGGCGAAGAATGGCCGCCGCGGTCAGGGACTTGGTGATGGAGGCGATAGGAAAGTTCGTCTCCGAGGTCACGGGCGTCCCCCGCGCCATGCAGGTCTTGCCGGAGGCTCCGCGGAAGAGCAGTTGTGACTCCCGCATAATGGCGACGGAGACGCCGACAATGGTCTTATCTTCGACCACCTCTCTCAGATAATCTATGGCGAGCCGCTCAAAGCGCTGCTGGTCATCGAGGGACAAGGGTTTTCTCTCGCATCTTGGACTCTCGTAATTACCACCAACCTCTCTTATCTCTTCTCGGGCTCCCATGAAGCAACCGCCATGGAATAGGAGAGCAGAGAAGATCGCAGATCACCGTCACCCCAATTTAACGCTTACTAAATGATGATTGGTTCCCCTGGGGCCGATAGTCTCTGACTGTCGCCGACACACCGGCTAATAGCAGACCGAAGGCCCGATGATCTTGAGGGTATGTTTGCCTTCGTAGATCCCGATGCCGACGTGGGTATAGTGAGGGCACATCATATTGCGACAGTGGCCGGCGCTATTCATCCATCCCTGGAAGATATTCTCCGCGGAGGTCAACCAGTCGAAGATATTTTCCGCGGCCATACTATGGGGTCCGGGGATGACGGAGACCCGGTATGATGGGGACAGTCCCTCCGGAGTGTCGTGGTCGTAGTAGTTTCGACCGGCCTGGTCCCAGCTGTGGATCCGCGCCGCGCATCGGAGTTGGGGATCCATCACCAGATCACCGGAGGGGCCGTAGGCCGTCGACCCGCAGGTCTGTTCCTCCTGCCGGGCTTGATTGATCATAGCCAGGATCGCTTCCTCTCTTCCGGTGGCGTCGCAGTCCCAGGAGGCGGCCAACTCGTCACAATCGATGTCGAAATCGTCCCAGGGGTTGGAGCCGTCGTGGTAGTCGTCCCAGTAGTCCTGGCCACATTCGCCGGGATCAGGTGGCTCTGTGGGCCCCGTATCGGCGTCGTCGGGATCCGAATCTGCGTCGCCGCCCTCGCCATCGGAACCCACATCGTCATCAGCGCCAACACCGACGTCCGCATCGCCGTCGCCTGCAACGTCGGTGCCTGCAACGTCGGTGCCCGTATCATCAGTGGGTCCGACATCACCGTCGTCGATGTCCGCCTCTATCCCTGTATCGGTTGCTATTTCCGTAGGCCCATCGCCACATGCCATCAGGGCCAGAAAGAGCACCGCGAAAAGGGAGATCGAAAACTTCGATACTCGACAAATCCCGACGGGAAGTCGAAAGGACGAAAGGCTCTCTCTGAATGAATTAGTCATAATCTAAAAGATTGTCGGTTCGACCTCGCCACGTCAAGAAGAGCTGACGCTGCCAGGAAACCGCATAGTTTGCGCCGAGACCGTAGAAACCGTTGTGAGTGACGAGCCTGAAGGCTTCTTAGAGATCAGCCGCGGCGTAGATCGCCATGGATTGCGATCCACACACAGGGCGGTTTCGTCGAAGTGGCCTTTACTCGGTGGCGCCGGTGAGCCTCGATGAAGACCCAGTCGCCTGCCTGAAGCCTCGTCTCCTGGCCATCCTCCCATTGGAGGGTGGCCTGGCCACTCAAGAGGGCGACCCATTCGGCCTG
This sequence comes from Myxococcales bacterium, assembly GCA_007135085.1. Lineage (GTDB taxonomy): Bacteria > Myxococcota_A > Bradymonadia > Bradymonadales > Bradymonadaceae > SLJM01. The sequence continues at coordinate 1,131 of SLJM01000283.1, read as the reverse complement.
GTCCTGGTCGTACCATTGTCCCTGGGGCGTGGCATGACCCCGGGAGAGAATGCGCTCCACGCGAATACCGTCGCCGGTGACGAGTACATCGAAATGCTCCTCGTCGGCGCCCAGATCGTCGGGGAGATCGAAGAGGTTGGCTTTCTCTGGTTTCATGATTCTTCCTTATTACTCAGGGAGCGTGCCGTGGCAAATAGTCGATGCCGACGCGACGGTGGATGCAGAGGTCGGCTATGGGGAGTGCGTAGTCGATGAGCAAGCCCTGGCGGCGGCGGGGGAGCTTTATAGAGGTACAATGTACCCAATCTCACCGTTTCGAGGCCAACCCAGCTAAGAGAAATGGCCGGCACCATCTCTGGCGGGCAGCGCGGAGCGCGGGCTTCCAGCCCAGTGATCCAGGATGGAACACCGTAGCGGTTGGGGGTGATCTAAAATGGATCAGTTGGGACTTTTAGTCGTCCTGTGGAGCTGCGCAGGATGTTCGCTTAATTTGGCGACATTCGGGGCTAAAAGGACTAAAGGGACCGCCCGCGGTGGTCGTGGCACTCCTCTTGCTATGTGTTCTGAGTATCAACAGGACCCATGCTGACAAGAGGAGTCGATCATGTTGAAGGTTATCTGCTGGGGCAGTCGCGGGAGCATCCCGGTCAACGGCCCCCAATTCGCAAGACACGGTGGTTCGACGACCTGTCTGGAGCTTCGCCCGCAGCGGTCAGGGGATGATACGCCGCCTCGGATCATCATTGACTGCGGCACCGGGCTGGCCAGTCTCGGCCACCAGGGAGAAGCACCGTGCAGGGAGGCGTTGGTGTTGCAGACCCACGTCCACTGGGACCATATCCAGGGGTTTCCCTTCTTTGGCCCCCTTTTCGATGGTGGAGCGCGGTTTGAACTGTGGTCTGTGGATCGGGAACATCGGTCGCTTCAGGATGTGCTGGGCGACCAGATGAAGGGGCCTTGCTTTCCGGTGCGCTTGGCCGACCTCCCGGCGGACCTGTCGTTTGGCCGTCTGAGCCCGGCGGGCCGGCGGGAGGTCGGGGAGGTCCAGATCCGGTGGGCCGAGATGTGTCACCCTTCGGGGAGCACCGCTTTTCGAGTAGACTATCGATCGGTGAGCGCCGTCTTTTCCGG
>SLJM01000452.1 GCA_007135085.1 Myxococcales bacterium | reverse complement strand
CGCACATCTCGGGCTGGGGTTTGACGAAGGACTGACATCGCATCACGCCGCCCACACATTCGAAATATCCCTGGGCGCAGGGGCCCAGTAGATCACTGACGCAGTCGCTGCCCTCGGTGACGGCGTTGTCGTTGGCGTCGAAGCCGGGCATCCCGAAGTTATCGACCAAATATTGGTGCCCGTCGTGGGATACGGGCTGAGTGGGGAATTCGTCACTAAAGTCGACGAACCCGTCGCAATCATCATCGAGTCCGTTACACCTCTCACTGCCGGGTTCGGGGATACATTCCAGGGTGTCCGTCTCTTCATTGCAGGCCATCACGCCCGGACAGAGCCCGAGGGGTCCGCCCAGACAGGAGCTGCCGTAACCGGCGAAGGTCTCGTCACAGCCCTCACGACAATAGGGAGATCCGGGCACGTTATCGGCGTAATTGACCACGAAATTATCGTAGCGCACCACCAGATCGCCGCCCAGATCGCCAGGGGTGCCGGAGTGCCAGAAGGGATCGAGGCGCACTCGCAGTCGGATCGGTACGTCCGACAAAGCCCCGCCGCTGCGCTCCATGACCCGCCAGGTGTTGCTGTCGCCGTCGCGGTAGGAATAGGTCCAGGTGCTGCCGGCTCGCTCGATACGCAGCGTTCCGTGAGTGCTCACCAGGTCGCCCTCAGGCTCGTCGATGATGGCATCCGGGCTGTCCGGCTCGTGGGCGTCGAGGGCGTCGGGATAGACGTAGACGAAATAATTATCCCACCCGTCGGTGCCGCCGAATTCGACGACCTCGCCGGCCTCGAAGTGCTGGCGATATAGCCTCTTATTGAAGTCGGGATCGGTCGTGTAGATAAAGGTGCTTAGTTCAGCCCACCCCTGAGCGGCCGATAACCAGCCCGGCGTCGCCGGGGCCCGTTCGTCGAAGGCCACATAGACATAGCCCGCTTCTTCCATCGTAATCGACGGCTCATGAGCGCCCAGGTCGGCGTTGACATGGGTTCTCAGACCCCAGATTCCCTCCAGATATAGGGGATGCTCCAGGATCCTGTAGATTCCTTCCATATGGTAATAGGTGGACACCCTCATACGCCGCGCATCCACCACGGTCTCTCCGGAGGTAATCGTAAATGGCGCCTCCGCCGGATCGATGGCCGAGGCCCCGCCGGCGCCGGCTTCGATGCCGCCGCCGTAATTATTCTCCACGGTGCTCACATAATATTCGTTGCTCGACACGGTCTGATCGACGGTAAAGCTCTCCTCCCAATCATCGAGACCGAAGTTTCGAAGGGCATAGCCCGTCATATCGGAGTAGGTATAGGTGGAAACCGAGCCCACGCTGCCCAGATAATTGCCGTCCATATCGAAATACTGGACCTGATTATCGAATCCGTCGCTGTTGCAGGAGACCCACAACCGATTATTTCGATCCAGGGCTACACCGATGGGCTGCCTGCAGACATTATTGAGGGTCTCTACATGATCCCCCGTATCCGTATCATAGGCCACCACTCTATCGGTGGGGTCGCTGGCGCTCCACACCCGGCCCCGACTGTCGACGGCCAATCCCCTGTTGCCGTTGTCAATACTACCGGAAACGCCGCCCAGGTTGAGCCAGGCCTGATCCGGATCGGGCTCATTGGGGTCGTAGCGAAAGGGAGTACAGGAATCGGTGCCGCCGAAATAGTTGCGATACAGACGCTGCTCGGCGTCAATGGCGATTCCATACACATTGCTGCAGACGCTGCTGGGCAATTGGTGGTCGATGATCTGCCCCGAATCGGGGTTAATCTCCACGAAGGCTTCCGGGGTTGAGCCGCGGGTAGCGATCCAGATATTGCCGTTTCGCGCCATCGCCATACCGTAGGTGTGAATCGACCGCCCCAACTCATCGGTCAGATCGTAACTCTCAATCAACTCCCACTCGTCACCGCCGGGCACGTCGCTGGGGATATATCTAATATGTAGCAGAATCCCGTCTTTGCGATTGCTATACCAGAGGTTGTTATCCCTATCGACGGCTACACCGCCACCCCATTTGCCGTTGTGCCAGCTACCGCCGAATTGGCCGCCGGTGATATCCAGAGTATAGACATGCTCATTTGCCCCGGTGAGATCGCAATTCGTACCGTCCTCTTCACAGCCCGTATCGTCGAGCTCCGATGCTTTGACGAAGGTGATCGTCGTCTCTGTATTCGAGCCGGGATTCCATTCACCACTATACCCGCGGCCCCGGTTGTGAATATAGACGTTGCCGTTGAGATCGACGGCCGTACGGTTGGGCCGCTGGCCGACCTCGATCTCGCGAAGTCGCGCTGCCCTGTCGGTGTCGATCTGGGTTACCGTGTCATGATTGTCGGGGTTGGACAGCCATAGATGAGCCCCGGGACGCTCGGAACTCTCGTCTTGATCCTGCACAAAACCGGTGTTGCGCACATGCCGACGACGCGTGCCGTCTTCTCCGGCCATCAGCTCGACGAAGAGCATATTGACCCCCCGCATATCGAGGTTGGTATAGTAGGCGTCGCCGGCCATCTCGTATTCCACCTCGGCCTGGAAATCACCGCCCAGGACGAATTTGCTCTCCAGCCCGAAGTCCCAGCTCAAGCCGCCACCCGATTCGGCGGGGATCGCCAATTCGAGCTTATCGTTGGCCACTCGAATCGAGTTATTATGATCCGTGCCGTCCCAATCCTGATATTCCAGGGTCCCGCCGATTCGCTCATAGGGGCGCCACAGACATTCCTGCCAGGTGGGCGAGAAGTTTTCCTCCAATTCGGTGACCGGATCGAAGGGGTCGCGACATTCGGCGACCACGCAGACCTGATCGCCTGAGCATTTGGCGCTGTCGTCGGCGCAGGCACCGTTGTTACAACTGCGACAGCCGTCGCACTCATCGTCGTTATCGACGCATTGATTATTGCCCCCACAGGTCTGACACCCGTAGCAGTGACTGTCGGAGGTGCACTCCACGCATTCATTATTGGAGCATACCGCCGAGCCGGGACAATCGCTATTTTCCAGACATTCCACACATTGGGAGTTGGTGCACAACTCATCGGCTCCGCATTTGTCATCGTCGTCGACGCAGGCTCCACCGGAGCAGGTCTCACATCCATCGCAATGAGAGTCGGAGGTGCACTCCACGCAGGTGGCGCTGACGCAGAGGTTATCACCGGTGCATTTGTCGTCATCGTCGACGCAACTACCGTCGGTGCAAGTCTCGCAGCCATCGCAGTCGGTGTCGGAGACGCAATCGACGCAGGCATTACTCCAGCAAGACTGATCGCTGGGACAATCGCTGTCCTCAGTGCATCCCAGACATAGGCCGCCGTCGCAGACCTGGTCGTCGCCACAGAGTGAGTCGCTGTCGACGCAGCTATTATTTGAACAGGTCTGGCAACCGCTACAGTCGGCGCTGGCCGTACATTCGACGCACTCGTTGTTATTGGAGCACTTCAAATCGCCGGGGCAATCATCATTGACCAGACATTCCCCCTCCTCCTCCATCAGACAGCATTCACTGTCGACGCATTCGTAATCCGAGCCGTAATCTTCTGCACATTCATTATCTTCCTGGCAGGTCGAACCTTCGATGCAGGGCTGGGTCGACTGTGCAAAAGCCGAGGAGGCAGACAGCAGGACCAGAAGCCCACCGAGCAAGATGGCGCTCACAAAGTGAAAGACCGGGTTTTTTCGCCAGATTAGACCTGCCATTTCACCACCTCATTGGGAATTGGCGGCGGGCCAAATTCGATATCTGTGGCCCTTCACCATCCAGTTCGGAAATTGTTCCGAAGGTCATTCAATTGTCGGAGCGTTCCAGTTAACTATAAATCTTAACAATCGGGGTTAAGAAATGCAAATAGCACGCCAATAAAAGTAATGTGATCGGTTTTGGTCGGTTGTCGTAAATTTTCCGGCATCCTGCCTTGGTGACGACTCGGGAGCGGTCTTGAGTCTTGTGTCTCGGGTCTTGAACGACACTACACCCTCCGCAGTTCGAGGGCGTCCAATACAAGCCATTCATCGCAGGGTGCCGTTCAAGACCCACGACCCAGGACTCAAGAACAGAAACTCCAAAAGATTCGCTGATTCTCAGTGACACGATTACCGATCAAGGTGGAGCACACTCCCAATAAAGTAATGGCGGCGATCGACGGGATCGGCCAATTCGGAAGTAACCTGAAACCGGGCTTTCAATCACAGAACCCGCCGCCATCGAGGCTGGCTCGACGGCGACGGGCTCTGTGAAAACTTTTCAGAGTTCCCCACCATTTTTCACAGCTCCCGCTCAGGACGGAGGGCATCCGTCGGATTCCCTGACGCAGACAGCCGCGGTAAGGGGGGCTTCATCACAGCAAATCGAGCCCTCCAGACAATCACCGTCATTATCGCAATAAGGAGGCTCACAGGCCAATTCACTGGGCTCGCAGAGCCCTGAGTCCAGTCCCGGCAGCTTGCAGCAATAACCCTCGCCGAAGCAGTCACTGGAGTCATCACAGCTCAGATCGGGAGGCTGACAACTGGAGACGCATGAGCCGGCTGTACCGGTATCGGGGTCATGGCCGCAGCATTCCTGATCGGAAGCACAATCAACATCACTGAAACAGACGTTGGTGGGACAGAAGGGAGCGTCGAAGAGGCAGCGAAATTCATTGCTCAGATCGCTAAAGCAACAATCCTGGCTGGCCGACGGACAGGGCTGAGTCGACGTGGGATCACAGACCGGGTTTGGATCGGGGCCCTCGTCGCATTCAAAAGGTGGAAGGCATTGGTAGAGTCCCGCCGAGCGGCAACAGGTGCGATCGTCGGCGCATTCTTGAGTCCCGGGAATACAACCATCGTTGACGCAACCGAGGGCGTTATCTTCGTCCTCGGCGATCTCGTCGGGGATGCACTCTCGTTGCGGCTGCCCCCCATCGTCATCTCGATTGCAGCGCATGCAGGTCTCACCGGCTTCGCAATCAGCGTTGGTCTCGCAGTCGATGGGGT
>SLJM01000058.1 GCA_007135085.1 Myxococcales bacterium | reverse complement strand
TGTCCGGCTTTCGAAGTAAACGTGGTTTAGATCACCAATATACTTAAAATGCCCTGTCAGGAGAGCAACCGGTCTGGAGAGGAGATTCGAGAGGCGTGAATCAGGGCTGGGCCGTGGGCTCAAGGGGCGTCAAAAAATCGCTGAGTTTGAGGAGGTGGCCCAGGTTGTGGACGTCTTCGCCCAGCAGCGGGACCAGGCGTAGGGCCTCGTCGCCGACGCGGGTTGCCAGTCCGGCGATGGCGTCGCGATCGCGCAGGGCCAGCTTGGCCAGGCGTGCGTAGTGGGATTCCAGGTGTTTGCGCAGGACTTTGACCTTCTCTTGGTCTTCGATGCCATGTGCGGTTAGGAGGTCGTCGAGTTTTCCGTCGTCTAGTTGGGCGATGTCCTGGGCGGCAAAGCGGGGGATGACCCGGTTGATGATGAAGATATCGGCCTTTTGCTCCAGATCGTCGAGCTTTTCGTGGAAATAATAGGCCTCTTTCATGCGCCGCGGGTCAGCGCTGGTGATGACGAAAAAATGAGTCTGGGGGTCGCGCAGGATAAACTCGATCATCTCGCCGCGTTGTTGCAGCGCTTCCTGCAGGTAGTGAAAGGTGTCGAAGAATTCGACCAGGTCGTTGACGAAGCTCTCACCGAGGACGGCGGAGATAAGTTTGAGGACCACCGAGCCCGGGTTGAAGACGCGGCCAAAGAAGCCGGCGTCGCGGTTTGGCAAAAACCACTTGATGATGCGGTCATCGAAAAACGTCGCCGCCCGCGACGGGGTCTCCAAAAACTCCAGGGCGTTTTTGGTGGGCGGCGTGTCGAGGATGACCAGGTCGAAATAGCCTCCGGTGTACAGATCGTGGAGTTTGTCGAGGGCCATATACTCCTGCATGCCGTGCAGGGCGCTTCCCAAAAGGCGGTAGATATTATTCTGGCGCGCCGACTCGAGTGCTCCCTTGTCGGGGGCGTAGCGGTCGATGAGGTCGTCGAAGGTCTGCTCGGAGTCGAGCATCATGGCCCATAATTCGCCGCCCTCCGTATCGTCGTCGCCGCCGTTGATATATTTCTCGGTCTCTGCGGTCTGGGCGGCTGCCTCGAGATCGATCTGCTGGGGATCGTTGGTCAGCGTCTCCAGGCCCAGGCTATTGGCGAGGCGTTTGGCGGGGTCGATGGTGAGGACGATCGTCTTTTTTCCAGCCATGGCAGCGCGCAATCCCAGGGCGGCGGCGGTGGTGGTCTTACCGACGCCTCCGGGGCCCACGCAGACGACGAGTCGTCCATCGCGAAGGATGTTGCGAATCTTGTCCGCCGACACGTCCGATGTAGCAGGTGTGGTCACCGTGGGACTCCTTGCGAAGATTCATCGTCGCTCACCGAGTTGCCGGCGGGATTACCCTCCAACAGGAATCGTGCCATCTTTCCGACGACGTCGACGCCGGAGCTCTCATAGACCAGGGGCACTTCGATAATCGGTGCGTCGAGGCGATCATAGAGGAGCTGGAGGTATTCGCTGTCCCTTTCAAACCATCCAAGGGCCAGGGCGTTGCCGGCGATGAGGCGGGCCAGAGCGGTCGACTCGGAGCGCTCTTCTTCGTCTTCGAAGAAAAAGGCCTCCACCCCCGGGTAGTCCTTACGGATCTGGGTGTGGATCTCCTCGAAGGCCTGGCGGTTTTCCTCGGGGACCGGCGATTGATGGACCATATTGACAATGGCCATATCCAGCGGTCGTCCAAGCTCATCGTCGAGCTTGGCGGCGAGTTCGATGGTTTCGTTGACGGGCATCTCCTCGGGGAGGCAGACGGCGACGATGGCGGTGGTCTTCGGATCGGAGATGAGGTTTGCCACCTTGCCCGACATCTTGGCGATGGGGCCGATACCGCGCATCATGCCGTGCATGGTGGCCGGCACGTTCAAAAAGGTCACGGCGTGGCCGCTGGCGGGCAGGTCGACGATGATATGGTCGTAAAAGGGCTTTCCATCGTCGTCGGTCTTCTCAAAGAAGACGCGAACCTGGTCGAGGATGGTCACTTCGTTGACCGAGGGAGCAGCCTTGAAGAAGACGCGGGCCACACGGTTTTTGATGACCGCCCGAGCGATCCGCTCGCTGGGGACGAATCGGCGAAGGGTGGCGATGAAGCATTCCTCGGAGGTTAAATTCGAGGCGTGGAGATATTCGTTGATCGCCACCGGCTCCAGGCCCGGCGAGGAGTAATCGAAGAGATCCTCCATGGCCGAGAAGGTGTCCGTTTCGAGCACCAGGACGCGACGCGACGTCTGCGCGAGCGCACGGGCCAGCGCTGCAGTGACGGTGCTCTTACCGACGCCACCCTTGCCGGTGACGAAGAGGAGCCGCTTTTCCAGAAGTTGCTCGAGCATAGTGGTTCAGAATCCTCGCAGGTGCGCTCACGTTGTAGTTAAGGAAGCCCCGAGATGTCAATTGGGGAAGGTAGACAGCAAATGCCAGAAGCGAAAAGAGGCGGCCTCAAGGGCCGCCTCTTTTTTGCATCACATCTCGAATTTACGAGGGGTGATTATTTGTCCTCGGCCTCTTCGGCTTCTTCAGCGTCGTCGGCCTCTTCAGCTTCTTCGGCCTCTTCAGCTTCTTCGGCCTCTTCAGCTTCTTCGGCCTCTTCAGCTTCTTCAGCCTCTTCAGCCTCTTCGGCCTCTTCGGCTTCTTCAGCCTCGGGAGCTTCCTCAGCAGCTTCGGCCTCGACGGCCTCTTCAGCTTCGGGGGCTTCCTCGGCAGCTTCGGCTTCGACGGTTTCTTCTTCAGCTTCGTCAGCCTCGCCGGCGTCGGTCAGGTCGCCGAGCTTGCCTTTGAGAAGATCGCCAAGCTGCGCGGTGGCGCCGGACTCTTCTTTGTATTCCTGAAGTTGACCGGTCTCGGAGCGCCGCTGGAAGTTCTTGATCGATAGAGCGATTTTGCGCTCTTTCGGATCGACGCTGATGACCTCGACCTTATGCTCTTCGCCGACCTTGACCACTTCGCTGGGATCTTCGATCCGCTCGCTGGCCAGCTCGGAGATGTGAATGAGGCCTTCGATTCCCTCTTCCACCTCGGCAAACGCACCGAAGTCGGTGAGCTTGGTGATGGTGGCAGGAATGATCTTTCCTGGGGGATAGCGCTGGGGCAGGGTTTCCCAGGGATCGGACTCGAGCTGCTTGATACCCAGGGAGAAACGCTCGTTGTCGACGTCGATATTGAGCACCACTGCTTCGACTTCCGCGCCGACCTCGTAGAGCTCGGAGGGGTGTCGAATCTTCTGGGTCCAGCTGATGTCGCTGATGTGGACCAGTCCGTCGATGCCCTCTTCGATGCCCACGAAGACGCCGAAGTCGGTGATGTTGCGAATCTTTCCGAGGATTCGCGTACCCACCGGGTATTTGTCTTCGAGAAGGGTCCAGGGGTTGGGCTCGATCTGCTTGATGCCCAGGCTGACCTTCTTGGCGTCCGTGTCCAGGTTGAGGACCACGGTGCGGATGATCTCGCCTTCGCTGACCACACGATTGGGGTGCTTGATGCGACGGGTCCAGCTCATCTCGGAGATATGGACCAGACCTTCGATGCCCTCTTCGAGTTCGACGAAAGCGCCGTAGTCGATGAGGCTGACGACGCGACCCAACACGTGGATGCCGTCGGGATAGCGATCTTCGGCGCCTTCCCAGGGATCGGGGGTGAGCTGTTTGTAGCCCAGGCTGACCCGCTCGCTTTCGGGGCTGAATTTGAGGACTTTGACCTGAATCTCATCGCCGACGTTGAACAATTCCGTGGGATGAGACACGCGGCCCCAGCTCATGTCGGTGATGTGGAGCAGGCCATCGATGCCGCCGAGGTCGACGAAAGCACCGTAGTCGGTGAGATTCTTGACGATACCGTCGATGACGGCGCCGGCCTTGAGCTTCTGGAGAGTCTTGTCCTTGAGCTGGGCTCGCTCCTCTTCCAGAAGGGCCCGTCGGCTGAGGACGATATTGCCGCGCTGCTTGTTGAACTTGATGATCTTGAAGGCGTATTGCTGACCCAGGTATTTGTCGAGGTTGCGCGTGGGGCGCAATTCGACCTGAGAGCCGGGCAAAAATGCCTTGACGCCGATGTCGACCTGGAGGCCGCCTTTGACGCGGTTGGTGATAACCCCGCGCACGAGTTCGTCGCCTTCGTCCTTCGCGGAGATGATCTCCCAGACCTTCATCCTGTCGGCGCGCTCTTTGGAGAGGACGCATTGGCCCTCGGCGTCTTCGCGCTCCTCTAAGAGGACGTCGACCACGTCGCCGGCTTTGACGGTGACGTTGCCGTTTTCGTCGGTGAATTCGGAGATATCGATGCGGCCCTCGGACTTAAACCCGATATCAACGAGGACATACTCCTCGCCGACTTCCAGGATCTTGCCGTCGGTAATTTCATTTTCCTCTACTGTGGAGAGGGAGCCAACCTCTTCGTCGAGGAGTGCCGCGAAGTCTTCTGTCGAAGGAAAAGATTCGGTTTGTTGGACTGACATTGACGACCTTGAGTTCACGCGCTTGCAGAGCGACTGTTTGGGTTTTGGAAAGCCACGCCCGCAGACCCCTGTGGCCCGCGTTACATCAGTGTGGCTCTCTTCACGAACAAAATCTAAACACCGGCGATGCCGGATTCCCCCTATATACGCACAGTACTGCGCAAAGCTCGGGGGAGCGACGGCGAACCCTAATGACGAAGTAGTGTAATGTCAATAGCTCCTAGCGGAAAAACGGGAAGCTGAGAAGCGAAAAGCTGAGAAGCGAAGAGCTGAGAAGCGAAGAGCGAAAGATTCGAACGGATGAGAGCGAAAAAACAGAATTATGAGGGTTGGGAGGTGAATGGAGAGGGGTGGGGGGAATTATGAGGGTTGGGAGGTGAATGGAGAGGGTTGGGGGGAATGGAGACGGTTGGGAGGTGAATGGAGAGGGTTGGGAGGTGAATGGAGAGGGTTGGGCAGGTGAATGGAGAGGGTTGGGAGGTGAATGGAGAGGGTTGGGCAGGTGAATGGAGAGGGTTGGGAGG
>SLJM01000238.1 GCA_007135085.1 Myxococcales bacterium | reverse complement strand
GAGCGCTTTAGTCGGCCTCTCATCGACGCCGTGCGCATGCTCGATCCCGAAGTAGTAAATCCCATCCTCTTTCCCGATCCGGACTGGCGAGATCGACGGCGCCTCGAATATTTCTGGAGCCAGCGGGAAAAATTATTGGCTCACGTCGACGATCTGGTGGAGCGCTACGGCGAAGCGGCGATCTACTCTCTGGACTGAGCGCCCCTCTCTAAGTGAAATTGAAACTAATTATCAATTTCTCCTTGACGCATTCAGCGGGGATATTATCAATAGAACCGTAAGAAATTCGGTTCTTTCCTGCCTGGAGTCCTCTACATGCCGCTTCGCCTTTTACTGGCCACCTTAGTCGTGACGCTGGCCCTGGTCGCCTGTGATTCCGATGAGTCTTCTGATCGGGCCACCGACGACAATTCGCAGCCTGTGGGGACGCTGACCTTTGCCTTCCAGCCCCAGGAAAACCCCGACGGGCTCCAACTCGACGTGGAGCGCTTCGCCGAATTCATCGGCAAACGTACCAACCACGAAGTAGAAGTCTTTTTGCCCACTAACTACGCCTCCGTCGTCGAAGCCCTTCGCTCCGGTAACGCCGACATCGCCTATTTTAGCGGCCTGCCCTATCTGCACGCTCACGAAAAGGCGGGAGTCGAACTGTTGGTGGTCGAAGAGCGCGACGGCAATCCCTTTTATTATTCTCAGTGGTACGCTCTGGCCGACAGCGACATCGAAGAGCTCTCCGATCTGGAGGGCCGATCCATCGCCTTTACCTCTCCCTCGTCGACCTCGGGCTTCCTCTTCCCCCTCGCAGAGGTCATCGACCAGGGGCTTTTGGAAAAAGGCGGCGACCCCCAGGCATTTTTCGACACCGTTCTCTACGCCGGTGGTTATCAACAGGCCTTAATGGCCCTGGTCCACGGTCGGGTGGAGGCAGCGGCAGCTTCGGACTACGCCCTGCAGACCTATCTGAGCGAAGAAGACCAGGCCAGGCTCAAGGTCATCGCCCGCCAGGGACCGGTGCCCACCCATGGGTTGGCCATTCACCCCGACATCGACGACGAACTCAAAGAGGCGATCCGCGACGCTCTGCTCGAGCTCAACGAAGAGGAACACCGCGACCTTCTGACAAGCGTCTACGGAGCGGAGAAACTAGTCGTCCAAGACCATGAAGAACATGTCTCGGCGCTGCGACGCGCCTACGAACTCGTCGATCTCGACAGCACGCTCTAAGACTGGAACGCCCCGTGACCACAGCCATCGAAATCAAAGACCTCCACGTGCGCTACGGCGACGGCGACGACGCTGTCGAAGCGCTCCACGGGCTCAACCTGACCATCGAGGCCGGCGAGAAGGTGGCGATTATCGGTCGAAGCGGCGGCGGCAAATCTTCCCTATTGAGAATCCTCGGCGGCCTCATCACCCCCAGCAGTGGTCAGGTCCGTATCGGCGACCGAGTCCTGAGCCCTGGCGAGACGCCAACCCGTGATTTCTACTCCCAGGTCGGCCTGGTCTTCCAGAATTACGGACTGGTCCCGCAATTGACGGCGATGCAAAACGTCTTGACCGGCCGACTCCACGATCACCACGCCATGGGTGCCCTGGCGCGCTTTTCCCCCGACGACCATCACCGGGCCCATCAACTGCTCGTCGAATTGGGCCTGGGCGACAGACTTCACCTGCGGGTCTCCAGGCTCAGCGGCGGCGAGCAACAGCGCGTGGCCCTGGCCCGTCTCCTCTTCCAGCGCCCGGCGGTGCGATTGCTCGATGAACCGGTGGCCAGCCTGGACGTCCACTGGGCCAACCGAGCTGTGGAGATGATGACCCACCGCGATGAAGAATCGACGGTCATCATGGTCCTCCACGACCTTCCCATGGCCCGAGAATATGCGGACCGGGTCATCCTCATCCACCACGGAGAAGTCCTCTTCGACGGCGACCCAGACGAGGGCTGCCGGCGACTGGAAACCCTGTCCACCCCGCCGTCGACCGACGGCAGCGTCGACAGCGGCGCCACGGCCGCCTTGCCGGCCAACGCCGCTTCCCCCTTGTCCAATTCGCTGACCGAGTCCGGCAAAAACCCCTGCCTGCGCCCCGACAAAGACATCGCCCCCGATGATGATCTGGGCGGTCTGTGGGGCAAGACCTCTTTTTACGCCATCGTCGCCCTGGCCATCATCGCTCTCTATACCTGGGCGGCCCTGGGCGTCGATTTCTCGCTGAGCCGAATTTTCAGCAACTGGGAGCACGCCGTCGACTTCGTCGGCCGCATGCTCCCCCCCGACTTTGGCGTCAGCGCCACCATCGCCGAAAGTCTCATCGAAACCGTCCAGATGGCGCTCATCGGCACTACACTGGCCGCCATCGTCTCCCTGCCCCTGGCGGTCATGGCCGCCCGCAATATCTCCTCTCGCCCCCTCCAGGCCGGCGCCAGGCTGGTACTAAACACTCTGCGCACCATCCCGAGCATCATCTGGGGGCTATTCTTCGTGGCCATCGTCGGCCTGGGCCCCTTCCCGGGCATCCTGGCCCTGACCTTCTATGCCGCCGGCTACCTGGGCAAATTCTATTATGAGGGCATCGAGTCCATCGATCCCGGCCCCCTGGAGTCGCTGCGCACCGTAGGCGCAAGCCCGCTTCAGCGCTTTCGCTGGGGCGTCTTTCCCCAGGTGTTGCCCCTGATGCTGGGCTATACCCTGTATATGCTGGAGTATAACGTGCGCGCCGCCAGCATCCTCGGCATCGTCGGCGCCGGGGGCATCGGCTTTTATCTCTACACTTACATCAACAACTTCCAATACGACCGCGCCGCCACAGCCCTGCTCTTCCTCCTGGTAGTGGTCACCATCATCGACTCCGCCAGCTCCCGCTTGCGCGCCCGCTTGATGGGGTGAAAAACCCCAACCCTCATTCCTACATCAACAAAAATTTTCCACATTGCTGGAAATGTTTCACCTCTCCCTTAGCTTCTTTTAACAAGCGGGCACATCACGGGTCCGCAGCTGTATCGACGACGGCGCAAACAAAAACACGGGGTGGATCTCATCCCCCGAAAACCGGTCTCTTCCATGGAATTCGGTCTTCATATCAACAGGCTTCTCAGCGGCGAGTCAGAATCGAGCCTCGAAGAATTCTCCAAAGTGCGGCGAGAAAATGAAGCCCTGCACCGGCTGCGCCAGGCCTGCCAAAACCTTCAATATGGCGAGCGCTCCTCGTTGGCGGCCAACCATAGTGACGAGACGGCTCATACATTTTTGGTCATCGATCCCAACGCCGAAGATCGCGGACAGCTCGAGCAGTTTGGCGAACAATTCATGGTCCATATGCGCAGCGCCGCCACCCTGAAGGAGGGAAAACGACTGGCACGGACACCGCTGTTGACCGGTGTCTTACTCTCCACCCAGGCAATTCCAGAAGACTTCTCACTTCGCGAGGCCGTCGAGGAATTACGATCCGAATCGCCCCTCAATCCGCTGCCCATCGCCATCCTCGACGAAGCCGGGGAGACCCCCGATCGGATTCGCGCCCTGTGGGCGGGGGCGTCGATTCTACTATCAAAACCTCTGACAACTCATACCTTCGGACGGGCCGCCCGCCGGCTCATCTCGCTCTGCAGAGCTCAGAAATCGACGATCCTCGTCGTCGAGCCCGACGGGCATTTTACGGAATACCTGTCCCGCCAGCTCAATCCGACGACCACGACAGTCCACTCCGAGGACTCGCCGGATCTGCTCTTCGACAGCCTGGAGCGATATCGCCCGGATCTGCTGATCATGGACGCCCATCCTGGCACGGTGTCTACCTTCGATATCTGCCAGACTCTGCGGGCCATGCCGCGGTGGCAGGATCTGCCGATCGTTGTCGTCGCCGACGGGAATGCCAATCAGACCCGACTGGCCGCCTTTGAGGCCGGCGCCGACGACGTCGTGGGCCGCCATATCGACGGTGTCGAACTCCAGGCCCGCCTCAAAGTGCGCCTCGATCGGGCACGGTTGCTCAAAGAGCGGGCCGACTACGATATGCTCACAGGCTTGCTGACCCGCCGGGCCTTTTTGGAGCAACTGGCCGTGCGCCTTAGTGAATCCAGGCGCCACGAGCGCAACCTGGCCTTCTGCCTCCTCGATGTAGACCACTTCAAGCAGGTCAACGACGTCTACGGCCACCTCGCCGGCGATCGAGTTCTGGAGAAGCTGGGTCAGCTTTTGCGAAATTGTTTTCGCATCGAAGATCTACGCGCTCGCTGGGGCGGCGAGGAATTCGCCGTGGTCCTCGTCGACGAGGGCATCGACACTGCCCGCCTGGCCTTGCAGCGTCTCCTCGACGAATTTTCCCAGATCCCCTTTTATGACGAGTCGGGTCGCCGATTTCACGTCACATTCAGCGCCGGTATCGCCCAATTCCCAGACCAGGGAGGGGACGTGGAGTCGCTGGTCTCGGTAGCCGACGACCGGCTTCTGCGCGCCAAACGGGGTGGCCGCGACACCATCGTCGTCGGCCACCGTTGAGGGCATCGCCTCAGATTCCCAATTCTCGACGAGCCAGGTCACTGGTGACCCACTGGCCGCATTCGACGAGGTAGGCCTCACGGGGGCGTACCTCGTTTTTGCCCCGGCTGGACCAGCCGTCGAAGAGATCGCCGGCCTTAGTATTTTCACCGCCTACCAGATAACGCGCCCCGGGCCGACCTCGATAGATGGCCTCCACCAACGCTCTTGCAGCGTCGCGCACGTCCACGGCGTTGAGCGACTGGTTCTTGCTCACCCCGAGTCGGGCGTATTCGCTCAAGTCCACCCCCGGTCCTACCACCAATGTGGGGTTGACCATGACCACCGGGAAGCCGTCGGCCACGTAGCGATAGCACTCTAGCTCCACCGCATATTTGGCCTCGGCGAAGGGGTCATCGCTCGATCCGGGCAGATAAAAGCTGGTCTCATCGAGGCGACTCCCCGGAGTGCCCCGGCCCATGGTGGAGGCCGAGCTGGTCAGCACCAGTCGATCCACGTCGTAATCCCGACAGGCCT
>SLJM01000025.1 GCA_007135085.1 Myxococcales bacterium | reverse complement strand
GTCGCGGTTCCAGCGCCCCAGGCCGGGGTCGCAATATTCGCCGAAGTCGCAATCCCACAGGTCGTCGCAGGGCTCGCCCATGGTCCGGCATTCGCCGAAGACGCAGACGTCGCCCCAGGGGCAGCATTCGTCGAAATCTTCACCGCAGAGGCCGCCGCCGGCGCTGCAGTCGGGAGCGCATTGGCCGGTGGGTCCGCAGACCGGCGTATCTCCCTCGCAGCAGATATCGCCATCGGCGCCGCAGAACGAGCCCTCACATGCGGGGCGGCATACCGATACGTTCTGGCATTGCCCGTCATCGCAGATCTCGATCTCGGCGCAGACCTCGCCATCGCCGCAGCAGGTGCCGTCGCAATACACTCCGGAATAGCAGGCGCAGACGCCTCCCTCGTGGCAGACCTCTCCGTCGCCGCAATCATCGGTGGTCGAGCAGCCGCAATACCCGTCGATACATTCCCAGTCCCCGCAGCTCTCGGGCTCGAGATAACCCGTGCCGTCCTCGTTACAGCGGAGCACGGCCCCGTCGTCGCACTCCGCTTCGCCGGGCGTACACACGCCATCGCCCTGGTTATCGATAGTCCCCGTCTCGTCATTACAGGAACAGGCCGAGGTCGAGGCGAATACGAACAAAAAGATTATGGCAATGGCATAGCGCAGATTGCGCATGGTCGACTCCACGGTTGGGTTTAACAGACCCATGGAGTTTAGTTGGACGATCGGGGGTGCGCAACGGTGGTCAGGTCTCTGCTCACCGGCGGCACAAGGCCAAGCCGGGGTCGCAAACGGTAAAGAGGGCGGCCCCCATTAGCCTTGCGCAATGGGGGAGCAAAGATTGCGAGCTAGGTCGCCAACTTCACCACATTATCCGGCGTGGCGTCTTCCGTTGCGTAGGTGGGGATGATCTTGCGCAGAGTGCGGCGCACGCCGTTGTCGTCGCCGTCCTGACCTTGCTCGACCAGTTTCTCGAGGCGTTCCAGGATTTTCGGCGAGAGCTCGCCGCAATCCTCGCCGGCGAAGATCTTCTTATGCTCCGTGCGATCCAGATCTTCGTGGTCTAAGGCGAGCTCCTCGAAGAGCTTCTCGCCGGGCCGGATGCCCGAGATTTCGATGGGTATTTCTTCTTCGGTGAAACCCGACAGGCGGATCATATCGCGAGCCAGGTCCATGATCTTTACGGGTTCGCCCATATCGAGGATGAAGAGCTGACCCTGCTTGAAGCTCGCCGCCTGCAGGACGAGCTGGGTGGCCTCGGGGATAGTCATGAAGTAGCGGGTCATCTCCCGGTGGGTCACCGTGACGGGCCCGCCGTCTTTGATCTGGCGCCGAAAGATGGGGATCACGCTGCCGTTTGAGCCCAGCACGTTGCCGAAGCGGACGGCGCAATATTTTGTGGTCTCGCTCTGATGGGCCATATGGCGCACGAAGAGCTCGGCCACCCGCTTGGTGGCGCCCATGATGCTCGTCGGGTTGACCGCCTTGTCGGTGGAGATCAACACGAAGGTGTTGGCGTTGAAGCGGTCGGCCAGCTCGGCGACGATTCGCGTGCCGAGCACGTTATTTTTGACGGCCTCGCTGGGATGGGCCTCCATCAGGGGCACGTGCTTATAGGCCGCGGCGTGGAGGATGACCTCCGGGCGGTGCTCCTTGAAGACCGCCTCCATGCGCTCCGCGTCAGAGACGTCGGCGATGCAGGGCTCCAGATTGGCGTGGTGCGATTTGAGCTCGCGGTGGATGAAGAAGAGCGGCGTCTCGGCGCAGTCGAGCAGGACCAATTTGTCGGGGTTAAAGCGCATCACCTGCCGGCAAATCTCGGAGCCGATCGAGCCCCCGGCGCCGGTGACCAGCACGCGGCGGCCCTCAAGAAATCGGCCGATCGCCTGGGTGTCGAGCTTGACCGGCGCCCGCCCGAGGAGGTCCGTAATCGCCACCTCTCGTACCTGCTGGACCGACACCCGTCCCTCGACGACGGTCTCGAAGGCGGGCACGATCCGGGCCGTAATATCGGAGCGCCGCGCCAGATCGACGACCCGGCGGATCACCTTTCGCTCCGCCGAGGGCATGGCGATGATCACCTCTTGCACCCCGTGTTTTTCCGCCATCTGAGGCAGGACGTCTATGGGGCCGAGGACGCGCACGCCGTGAACCCGCAGCCCCTGTTTGTAGGCGGCGTCGTCCAGAAATCCCACGGGCCGATAGCCGATATTTCGGTTCCTCGTGATCTCCCGCATCAGCGCTTCGCCCGTATCGCCGGCGCCGGCGATGAGTACGGGCACCTTCGGTACGTCCGAGCTATGGTTGGCCATCATCTCGCGAAGCAGTCGAATCCCGCCGCGGGTGCTGCCGATCAAAAAGAGGCAGAGCACAAAATCCAGGATATAGATCGAACGGGGAAAGGAGGTGGGGTTGATCACCAGCACGTTGAGCGCCAGCCACACCCCGGCCGCCGCCAACAACGCCCTGGTCAGGGCCATCACGTCGTAGAGGCTGACGTATTTCCACCACCCCTGGAACATGCGCATCGCCCCGAAGACGGTGAGCTTCACCGCCAACATGGGCAGCAGCCCCGCCCACATGGCGTCCATATGGGAGGCGGGGATCGAAAAATCAAAGCGCAATACGAAGGCCGCCAGATAGGCCAGAGTGAATAACGCGGCGTGGATCGCCACCAACATGGCGATTCGCATGCCCCGTGGAATCCTCGACAGATACTCCACCCAACTAAGCTTAGATGCGGTCATGATACTAAAATTCCCTCTACTTCTCGACGGCTAAGACCGATCACTTCTACCAGATGGGAAAGGGCTTTCCCAGTAAAATAGTGTGACCTGGGAGGGAACCGAGAAATATTCACCGCAAAGGGCGCGAAGGGCACTAAGGTTTGGTCGGGAACTCTTTCGACCAACCGGGCTGACCGAAACCTTCAAAGCCCTAACCTTAGTGTCCTCTGCGCCCTTAGCGGTAAAGATTGCTCTCGATGATCATCCGCCCCACCCGGTGCGGGCCGAGGAGCACGGGCTGGAGGACCCCCCGGGCTCTGGTCGACCAGTCGTCGAGGACGAGCATCGTCGCCGCTTGCATGGGCACGCCGCGCCAGGGGCCGACCAGGGGCATCGTCGAGACCAGGCTGGCCTCCACTTCGCTTCGCGGCGCCCGGCGCAGGCAGCCGTCCATGGCCCGGGCCGAGGCGGCCGCCAGGGCGCGCACCGGCGCCGAGGGCGCGGGATCGAATAGGGGCGGTACTTCGCCGGTCAGGCGGCTTATCGTATGGAGCGGCCACTGGGCGATGCCCCACATCCCGACACGTTTGAGGTCTGCCGCCAAAGCGGGCAGATCGACCCGGCCGGCCAGCCGATCGCACCAGCCGGCGATGTCGAGCAGCCCCTTGGCGAAGCCGAAATGATGATGGAAATGCAGGGCCAGGTGGGCGAATAGCCAGTCGTCGCGAAGGACCGTGACCGTCAGATCTTTGCGTCGACCGTTCGCCCCGTTTGGGAATCTAAAGGGCACGGCCGTTTCGAAGAGCTCGTGCAGCGGCGGCGTGGGCACCCCGGGCAGCGCCGGCGACCAGTGGAGCTCGATGATCGCTCGATGCTCGACGTGGGTCCAGGCTTCCTGGTTATGGGCCCACATGCGCGGTTGTTGGCCGCGGAAATAGCCCAGGCCGGCCAGGCGGTCTCGAAAAAATTCGAGATCTCCCGGCAGGACGAGCAGATCGACGTCCCCCGTCGAGCGCGCAAGCTCCCTGCCGAATAATCGCTCCTCCAGGGGCTCGCCCTTTAATAAAATCCAGGGCGCCCCATCGCCCACGCTTTGATCCAATTCGTCGATCACGGCGCGCAGAGCTGCAAGGCTCAGGCGGTGTAGCCGCAGGCTCGGGCTCTCACCCCGATCTGCCGCCAGAGCCGACAAGCTATAGGCGCGCAGCAGGCCCGGGGCGGCGCCGTCGAAGCCGAAGCTGTCCAGCAATCTATGGGTCAAGTTTAACCGCATCATAACGGCTATAATGTGTCACCGTATCGGCCGATGAACAACTCCAACTCTTCGTCCCATCGCCGAAAGCGGTCGAGGCCCACCAGCCGGAGCCGCTCGTTGTCGAGCACCGAATAAGAGGGCCGCTTCGCCGGAGCGCCCCATTGCCTGGCCGTCGTCGGCGAGATCTGGGCGTCGATCTGCAATAGATCGACGATGGCCTGTGTGAACTCTCGCCAGGAGCAGCCGCCCTCGACGGTGGCGTGATAGACACCACCCATAAAGACCGGCGCCGTCGCCAGCTCGACCGCCACCTCCGCCAGGGGCGCCACCGGTGTGGGCCCCACGATCTGGTCATGGACCACCGACAGCGCTCCCTTCTTGCGGGCATAACCGGCGATGGAGCGCACGAAATTTTTGCCCCACGGACTATAGAGACCGCTCGTTCGCAGCACCGCCGTGGCCGGATTATTCTGCATCGCCAGCTCTTCGCCGGCCAACTTCGACGCCCCGTAGACCGACAGCGGATCGGGGCGGGCCGACTCTTTGATCGGCGAATTATGGCCGTCGCCGAAGACGAAATCCGTCGAGATATGAACCAGGCGCGCACCGACGTCGCGGCAGGCGGCGGCGATATTGCCCGCCCCGGCGGCGTTGATCGCCATCGCCAGATCCCGCTTCTCCTCGGCGTCGTCGACGGCCGTAAAGGCGGCGCAATTGATCACCGCCGTGGCCTCTTCGCCACGGCCGGCGTGGTCGGCGAAGAAGCGCCGCACCTGCTCGCCATCGGTGATATCGCACTCCTCGACGTCGGCCGCCACGAGCCGCAGGTCGTCTCGGGGCTCGAGTTGATGACAGAGCTCCGTGCCGAGCTGGCCCTTTGAGCCAAGAATTATGATTTTTTCGATCATTCAACTCCCCCTCTCGCTTTGTTCAATTGACACTTGGGGCCGATAGTCTCTGACTATCGCAGTTTTGGCGAAGCCAATTTGGGGCCGATAGTCTCTGACTATCGCAGTTTTGGCGAAGCCAATTTGGGGCCGAT